>QCCD01000001.1 GCA_003281405.1 Prochlorococcus sp. AG-347-K16
ATCTCTAACATTGCATTAAAAGATTTACCATCTCTAATTTCTCTCCACGCCCAACCCATACAAAACCTATCTGCACCCTCATTTTTTGCTATTTGAGCTCTTGCTAAAACCTCTTCAACTTGAAATTGTGGATGACTTTTGATTTCGCTAGCACTATAAATTGATTGGCTACAGTACGAACAATTTTCCTCACATCCACCAGTTTTTACGCTGAACAATGAGGCTAATTGAATATCGTATTTGTTAAATTTCCTGTGAACGGTTTGTGATTCCCACATTAAATCAATAAGAGGCATATTAAGTATTTCCAATATCTCCTCTTTATTCCAATCGAACCTAATTTCTTTAAATAACTGATTATTCGAATTAGCCATTTTTATTAGGAAATATATTGAGAATCTTTAAAAGATTCATTTGGTAATGATTCTATACCGCCGAAACGTCTATTTCTTGATTGGTAATCAATTATTGCTTTAAGAAATTCATGCTCATTGAAATCTGGCCAAAGTACGTCAGATATATAAATTTCTGAATATGCTAATTGCCATAATAAAAAATTACTTATCCTTTTTTCCCCACTAGTTCTTATTAGTAATTCTGGATCCTTAATCCCTCTAGTTAATAACTCTGAATTAAATAATTCTTCATTAATTTCACTTGGTTTTATTTCCCCAGAAGAAGATTTTAATGCTAGTTCTTTTGCAACTTTTAATATTTCTTGTCTACCTCCGTAATTAACACAAACATTGAATAAAAATTTATTGTTGTTTTTAGTAAGTGATTCTGAACTAGATATTATTTCTTTTAAATTTTTTGGGAAAGGCGTTAAATCTCCAATGAATTTTATTTTTGTTGATTCTTCATGAATCTCTTTAATCTCGTTTTTTAAAACTTCGCTAAAAAGATTTATAAGAAAATCAACTTCTTTTCTTGGTCTTGTCCAATTCTCAGTTGAAAAAGCATAAACCGTAATTACTTTACAACCTAAATTTTTTGCAGCTTTGAGAATTTTTTTTAATACACTAACTCCCTGTTTATGTCCAAATGATCTAGGTAAACCTTTTCTAGTCGCCCATCTCCCATTGCCGTCCATAATTATTGCTACATGCTTGGGCAATTTTTGCTTATCTATTTTCATTAATAAGTCCGTAATTTTATTGTCTATTACTTTTTCTAAACTCATTAGTTAATCCTTTTTGTTAATAAAAATTTCTGATTTCTCTGACTCTTTTTTATTAATATCACTGATGATATTATCACTCAAGTCTGACTTTTGGGATGACACATTTTTACTTAAATATGCTTTATTTGCTCCCATTGAGTTTTGATTTCCAATCAATTTTGCAAGAAGTTCTTGTAACCTGCTGCTGGTAATTGGCCTTTCGAGTTTTCCTTGGTTTGCTAATGATAATGTACCTGTTTCTTCAGAAACAACAATACAAATACATCTGTCAAATCTTTCTGTAATTCCTAGTGCTGCTAAATGTCTTGTGCCGTATCTACTTATTCCTTGTCTTGAGAGAGGAAGTATTACGCCAGCAGAAATTATTTTATTTCCTTTCACAAGAACTGCTCCATCATGTAAAGGGGTATCTGTAGCAAAAAGATTTATTAAAAGGTCAGTTGATAATTGTGCCTCAATATTGGTACCTGAATATAAAAAGTCTTCAGGTCTTAAATCACTTCCCAAATCTACAACGATTAAAGCACCCCGTCTATTTTGTGAAAGTTTACCGGCAGTATCAACTAACTGAGTAATGGTAGTTGTATTTGCCCTAAATTCCTTTGGTGGATTTCCAAGTAATACAGCTAGCCTCCCAGTGCCTAGTAATTCCATTAATCTTCTTAATTCTCCTTGCCAAAGGATTGCTAATGAGAGAGAGCAAGCGAGGACTACAGCATCAATTAATTTTGATGTAAGTGGTAAGTATGCATATCTTTGAATAAACCATGCGGATGATACTAAAAACAAATATCCTCTTAGAAGCCATAATGTCCGTTGTTCTTTTACCCTAGAGAATAATAATAGTCCGAAACCAACAGCAAATAAGACATCTAATAAAAGCTTTAAATTTATAATCCCCCAGAAATTCACACTAAAAACAAAATTAATTTAAATGTACCTAATTTTGTTTGATAAAGCGATCAGGTAATACGTCATATTTTAAAAGATCCAATGGGCTTTCTCTTTTTTGAATAATTTCTGCCTCTCCATCTTTAACTAACAGAGCAGCTGGTCTTGGAATTCTGTTGTAGTTAGAACTCATTGAATTATTATATGCACCAGTACCAAAAACACATATAAGATCTCCCGTTTTACATTCTGCTAGTTCAATTTCTTTAAACAATATATCTCCCGATTCGCAGTGCTTACCAGCAATAGTATATTTATTTTTGGAATTTATATTAAATGGATTACTTACTAAACATGCAGAATAATTTGATTGATAGGTAATTGGCCTTGGATTATCACTCATACCACCATCAACAGATAAATATGTTCGGATACCGGGAATTTCTTTAAAAGCCCCAATTTTGTAAATGGTTATACCTGCTGTAGATACAATCGATCTACCAGGTTCGCACATTAATGTGGGAAAATCTAAGTTGTTTTTTTTACAAGCTTCAACAACAGATGAAGAAATTGTTTTTACCCATTCATCAATTGAAGGGGGATCATCACTTTCTGTATATCTGATACCCAAACCTCCGCCAACATTAAGTTCCTCAATATTATGACCAAATTTTTTGGCGTCTAAGATAACCTTTACCATTATTTCTCCCAGATCCTTATGAGGGTCTAGTTCAAAAATCTGTGAACCAATATGAGCATGTAAACCTTTTAATTTTAGGTGATTTGTATTGCTGATTCTATTAAATATAATATTTAAGTGTTCTATTCCTAAACCAAATTTGCTATCAAATGATCCAGTTCTAATATATTCATGTGTATGGCATTCTATCCCAGGAGTAAAGCGAATCATTATTTCTAAATCATGATTAAATGAATTTGAGATCTTATCTAATCTTTCTAAGTCGTAATCATTATCTACAATAACCTTAATGTTATTTGTAACTGCGAATTCTAATTCTTTGTCTGATTTGTTGTTACCATGAAAAACAATTTTTTCATTTGGAACCCCACCTTTAATAGCAGTTAGTAGTTCTCCTTCTGAAACAGCATCAAGTCCTAAACCCTCCGAGGAAACAAGACTACTCATAAAAATGGAACTATTTGCCTTAGAAGCATATATGGGCAAGGATTTTCCTGGGTAATATTTTTCTAAAGCTTTTTTGTACGCTTTACAAGAATTTCTTAAAGTGATTTCATCCAAAATATAAAGAGGAGAATCATATTTTTTAACTAGTTCTTCAATAGAACATCCACCAACTGACAATTTCCCATTTGCTTCAATGGATGTGGTAATAGGCATAATATTTCTGTTAGGACTTTCCAAGTCAATTTTTTGTTTTAAAAAAGATTGTTTTTCTTCCATGGGAGGACTTTAGATAAAGTTTTGCCAAAACTGTCATATTTTATAATGACTTTAGATTTGAACTTTCTAGATATAAATACATAATAAATGATATCTATTAAACGAATAAATAAGAAAGATATTGATTTATGTTATGAATTAGATTCAAATACCATTTCGCTATGGAGTAAAGAACAATGGGCTAACGAATTCAAAAAAGATGGTACAAAAATCTTTGGGTTATTAATTAAAAATTTAATCATTGGAATATGTGTTTTTCAAGTTGTTCTTGATGAAGCTCAAATAAATTATTTTGTTGTAAATAAGAATTTTAGAAAAAAGGGATTTGGTTCTTATCTTATGAGCTATTTAATAAAAAAATGTGAAAAACTAAATTTAAAGAAATTACTTTTAGAGGTTTCTCAGAGCAATGTTACTGCTGAAAGATTTTATAGTCGCTTTGATTTTTCTACTGTGGGAATAAGAAAAAATTATTATAAAGATGGTTCAGATGCTCTTTTAAAAGAAAAAAAATTAACAACAAAATAATGTAAAAATTTAAATGTTCGGATAACCAGAATCCTTGAAATTACTATAATTTCTTGCTATATCCCTAAAAAAGTTAAATTTAATTTGATAAATTATAATTTTGGGTATTCACAAAAGCTCATTCTGAACACAAAATTAACATATTACTGGTAGGTTATTAATAGGAATTTAATCTTCTAATGTTTGAAAGATTTACAGAAAAGGCTATAAAAGTCATTATGCTTGCTCAAGAGGAAGCTCGAAGACTTGGGCATAATTTTGTTGGAACTGAACAAATTCTTTTGGGGTTAATTGGAGAAGGAACTGGAGTCGCAGCGAAAGTACTTAAATCACTTGGAGTCAATTTAAAAGATTCAAGGATAGAGGTGGAAAAAATAATTGGTAGAGGTTCAGGGTTTGTAGCTGTAGAAATACCTTTTACTCCCAGAGCTAAAAGAGTTTTAGAGCTATCCTTAGAAGAGGCTCGTCAACTTGGCCACAACTATATTGGTACAGAACATTTATTGTTAGGTTTAATAAGAGAAGGTGAAGGTGTAGCTGCAAGAGTTCTTGAAAATCTTAATATCGACCTTACAAAAGTTAGAACTCAAGTTATAAGGATGCTTGGTGAAACCGCTGAAGTTGGCACAGGTTCCAGTTCAACTAAAGGAAACTTAAAAACCGCTACTCTTGATGAATTCGGAACAAATTTAACAAAATTAGCAAGTGAGTCAAAATTAGATCCAGTCGTTGGTCGCCATTCAGAAATAGATCGCGTAGTTCAAATACTAGGTAGGAGGACAAAAAATAATCCTGTTCTTATTGGCGAGCCAGGTGTAGGTAAAACAGCTATTGCAGAAGGTTTAGCTCAAAGAATACAAACCGGCGATATTCCAGACATACTAGAAGATAAAAGAGTTTTGACTCTTGATATAGGTCTTTTGGTCGCAGGAACAAAATATAGAGGTGAATTTGAAGAAAGGTTAAAAAAAATAATGGAAGAAATTAAATCAGCTGGTAACGTCATTCTTGTCATAGATGAAGTGCATACTTTAATTGGTGCTGGAGCTGCTGAAGGAGCTATAGATGCAGCAAATATACTTAAGCCAGCATTAGCTAGAGGGGAACTTCAGTGTATTGGAGCAACCACTCTAGATGAATATAGAAAACATATTGAAAGAGACGCTGCTTTAGAAAGAAGATTCCAACCTGTAATGGTAGGTGAGCCATCTATAGAAGATACTATCGAAATTTTAAAAGGTCTTAGAGAGCGTTACGAACAACATCATCGTCTAAAAATTACTGATGATGCACTAGAGGCCGCCGCTCATTTAGGGGATCGTTACATATCTGACAGATTTTTACCTGATAAAGCTATTGACCTCATTGACGAAGCTGGAAGTAGAGTTCGTTTAATAAACTCTAAACTTCCTCCTGAAGCAAAACAATTAGATAAAGAACTAAGACAAGTCCAAAAACAGAAGGAAGAATCTGTAAGAGACCAAAATTTTGATCAAGCTGGCCAATTACGCGAAAAAGAGATGGAATTGTCTGCAAAAATTAAAGAGGTTTTAGACAATAAAAAAGAATCCACAGCTGGAGATCAATCTGATGCTGATAATTCTGTAAAAAGTGATTCAAAACTTTTACAAAGTCCCCTTGTTAGTGAAGAGGATGTAGCTCATATTGTGGCTTCATGGACTGGTGTTCCTGTTCAAAAATTAACGGAAACTGAATCAGTCAAACTTCTTAATATGGAGGAAACACTTCATCAAAGGCTAATTGGACAAGATGAAGCTGTAAAGGCTGTCTCAAGAGCTATAAGAAGAGCAAGAGTTGGATTAAAAAATCCTAATAGACCCATAGCAAGTTTTATCTTTTCTGGACCTACCGGTGTTGGTAAAACCGAATTGACTAAATCATTAGCTTCATATTTCTTTGGTAGTGAAGAAGCAATGATTAGATTAGACATGTCAGAATTTATGGAAAGACATACAGTCAGTAAACTTATAGGCTCGCCTCCTGGTTATGTTGGTTTTAATGAAGGTGGTCAACTTACTGAAGCAGTTAGAAGACGTCCTTACACCGTCGTTTTATTTGATGAAGTTGAAAAGGCGCACCCAGATGTTTTCAACTTGTTATTGCAACTTCTTGAGGACGGTAGATTAACTGACTCCAAAGGTAGAACTGTAGATTTTAAAAATACATTATTAATAATGACCTCTAATATCGGTTCAAAAGTAATCGAGAAAGGTGGTGGCGGACTAGGATTCGAATTCTCAGGTGATTCAGTTGAGGATAGCCAATATAACAGAATTAAATCTCTAGTTAATGAAGAACTCAAGCAGTACTTTAGGCCTGAATTTTTAAATAGACTTGATGAAATAATTGTATTCAGACAATTAACTAAAAATGAAGTTAAAGAAATTGCTGAAATAATGTTGCAAGAAGTTTTTGTCCGACTACAAGATAAAGGTATTAAATTAAATGTCACCGATGCTTTCAAAGAAAGACTTGTTGAAGAAGGTTACAATCCTTCATACGGAGCAAGACCTTTGAGAAGGGCAGTTATGCGTCTACTAGAAGATAGTTTGGCTGAAGAAGTTCTTTCTGGGAGAATAAAAGATGGAGATAATGCTTTAGTTGATATAGATGATAATAAAAAAGTTACAATAAAAATTTCTTCTGAAGAATCTTCTCAAGAGTTAGCAGGTGCTAACTTCTAACAATTCAAAGTAAATATGCAGTCTATCTCTCCAGAAACTATATACAGGGGAAATTCTGCTTGGGAAAAATCTTTACCTCAAATTACTAAATTAACTAAAAGTCCATTAATTCTAGGTAGAGGGATTCAAACGAATAATTTGAGAAAAAATATTTTTAATGATTTAAAAAATCAAAAACTTAATGTAAATTCTGCCAATTTGCAATTTGATTGTTGTTACGAAGATATTTCAAGAGTTAAGAATATTATTTCAAATAATAATAATGATTGTGTTATCGCAGCTGGAGGTGGCAAAGTTCTAGACTCTGGAAAATATATAGCCGAGTCTCTTAATATCCCTTGTATTACAGTTCCCCTTAGCGCCTCTACATGTGCTGGTTGGACAGCCTTATCGAATATTTATACAAAGGATGGTCAATTTATAAAAGATGTTGCATTAGGAGCTTGTCCGAAAATACTAGTTTTTGATCATAAATTTATTAAAACAGCTCCATCAAGAACACTCGCAAGTGGAATAGCAGATGCCTTGGCAAAATGGTACGAATCCTCAATAACAAGTTCAAAAATAAATGATGGTCTTGTTCAACAAGCAATTCAGATATCAAGAGTTTTAAGAGATCAACTATTAATAGATGGAGGAAAAGCATTTAAGGGGCAATTTGAAAATAATCCTTCTTGGCAAAATACAGTAGAAGCATGTGGACTTACAGCAGGATTAGTTGGAGGTATTGGCGGAGAAAAATGTAGGACTGCAGCAGCACATGCTATTCATAATGCAATTACTCAGATAATCATTCCTAATAAATTCTTACATGGTGAGATTGTTGGGGTTGGATTATTATTGCAATTAAGACTAGAAGAAATGAAAAATAATAATAAATTAGCTGATCAATCAATTAAACAATTATTTGTACTTATGAAAGAATTGAATTTGCCAACTACTATCGGACAACTTGGAATAAATGTTTTTGAAAATAATAATTTAGAGAAAATTGCTGATTTTACTTGTCGAGATAAATCTGAGATTCACTTTTTGCCTTTTGAAATTAATAAACAGGACGTAATAGAGGTTATTGCAAATTTTGAACAACAAAAAATTAAAACATAAATATTTTTTTGACTAAAAACAATTTTGAACAATTAAGTGATTTAAATGCAGAATTCTTCGAAATTGCCAAATTGTCACTATTAGACCCTTTAGGTCTTTATTTGGCAAATGATGTTAAGTGGATAAAACTCAACCAAAACTGGAACTCCTTAAAATTCCCAGTAGTTTTGGGAGGAAAAGGTCAACCTATACTTCTCCTACATGGCTTTGATAGTAGTTTTTTAGAATTCAGAAGAATATATAAATCACTAAAAAGAAATTTTCAAGTTATCGTTCCTGATCTGCTGGGCTTTGGTTTTAGTCCGAGGTGCGCAACAAATGAATACAATTCCTCGAAAATAATTTCGCATTTAATTGATCTCCTTAGGACCTTAAAAATAACAAAGAATCTAAAAATTGTAGGTGCCTCTATGGGAGGCTCAACAGCTTTAAAACTCGCATATGAGATTCCTGATTCTATTGATAAAATTATCCTTTTGTCCCCCGCAGGATTGTTTGGAGAACGTAAGAGTATCCCTTTTCCTCTTAACCAAATTGGCGCTTCATTTCTTGGATTGCCTCAGGTCAGAAAAAGTCTTTGTAGGCAAGCATTTGCTTTTCCAGATGAGTGCGTTGGCAAGATGGAAGAGCAAATTGCTTCAATTCATTTAGGTTGTAAAGGATGGAGGAATTCACTTGCATCATTTGCAAAAAGTGGTGGGTTTGCAGGAACTCAAAAATATATCCAAAATATCCCAATTAAAACATTATGTGGAGAAAATGATCGGATTCTTGGAAAAAAAGAGCTTAAAAGAATAGGAAATATTGAAAAATTAAATTTTGTAGGGTTACAAAATTGTGGTCATCTTCCGCATATAGATCTTCCATCATTATCTAGTAAAATTATCCAAGATTATTTTTTAGAATAAAATATTTCTTTTTTAATTTAGATACTTGAGAATTATAAAAATATAATATAAAACAGATGGAGTAAAGATGTAACTGTCAATTCTGTCAAGAATTCCTCCATGTCCTGGTAAAAAATTTCCAGAATCTTTTATTTTTGCATCTCTCTTCATCATAGATTCAATTAAATCTCCAACTAATGCCATAAGAGAAATTGAAACACCATAAATAATTCCAACAATTAATGGATTTTCCCAATTCATTAATAATGCAAAAAATATTGCTAGTAAAATTGAACAGGATATTCCTCCAATTAAACCTTCTATAGTTTTGCTCGGAGATATTGGAGATAGGGATGTTTTGCCAAATGACTTCCCAATGAAATAAGAACCAATATCACTAGCTACAATTAAAAAGCAAGAAGTTAAAGTTAAATTAAGACCAGTAGTATTTGATAAGTTCTCAAACGACATAAAACCCTGATTTGAACTTATTATCACTGAATCTAATCCCCTCAACTTAATCCAATAACTAGGTAAAAAACCTAAATAGAATAATCCAAAAATAGATGCTGCAATATCTGAAATTGTTCCAGGTTTTGGTTGCAAAAGTAACCAAGTGCATATCCCAACTGAACAGATTGGTAAAATTGAATTTGAAATTTCTCCTTCAAGCAAACCAATAGTCTCAAGATAAGAAGAAACTATAATAATAAAGGATGAAAATAATGTGGTTTTTGTAGCTGGTCTTATTCCTTTAAATTCTGCCATTCTAAAAAATTCTAATAATGCTAAATATGTGAGAAACGCAGTTGCCAATGTAAAAAACCATCCCCCCAACAAAACAACAATTAAACCAAAAATTCCAATAAGTAATCCGCTTTTTAATCTCATGTGTATTTGCTATGTTTCTAAAACCTTTATATTAAAATTTACCAGATCTTTGTTGCATAAACTTTGATTATTTATCCAATTAAATCTGTCCAAGTCAACTTTTTCTCCAGGAACTAGTAGAGGTATCCCTGGAGGATAAGGGCAAATAATATCTCCAGATATTTTATTTAATGATTGTGAGAAAGGAATACTTCGAGTCTTACTTCTCCAAGCAATTCCAATTTCTATTTCTGGCGCTTGAACTAATTTAAAGGGCGATTTGAGTACTTCTAAACTTTTTGATTTTTTGGAATTTAATAGTAACTTTTTCCATAACTTTTCAAATAAATTAAGAAAATCTTCTTGATTTCCAAATCCTAAGCAAAAAGTGAGAGTCATCATTTCTGGCAATTCAGCGATAAGGCCATTTCTATAAAAAAATTTATCAGCAGTAAAACCATCAATTCCAGCCTTAGAGGTATTGACCACAATTTTTAAGGGGTCTTGAGTTTCTATGAGAGGAATATTTTTTTGAATTAATTTTTTGTAAATACTTTTTGCCTTTAAAATTCTTTTTTGATATTTTGATAAACTTTTTTTATTAAGCCAGTCCCTAATAGACTCTTCACAAGAAGAAAGTAATAAGGAACTTGGACTAGTAGTTTGCAACAAATTAATACTTTTGATCAAATTACCTTCATTTATTAGATTACCTTTATACCAAAGTACCGCCGTTTGAGTTAATCCATTGAGCGACTTATGCAATGAATTAACCACTAAATCAGCGTTTGATGATAAGGCCGGTTTTGGCAAATTAAGGTTTTCACAAAAAAGGAAATATGAACCATGGGCTTCATCAACTAAAACAGGTAAATTTTTTTGATGACAACAATCTATTAAAGGTTCTAAATCTCCGGCATATCCGTGATAAGTCGGATTTACAAGAATCACCCCTGAAATTTTATTCTCATCAAAATTTAATTTTTTAAATACATTTTCTAACCAAATGTTTGTAATTGGTTTGTAATGACCGGTTTTGGAGGAGAATTCTAGGTCAAAAAATATTGGATTTATATTTTGCATCGCACAGATTTTTATAACACTTATGTGAACATTTCTAGGCATCAGTATATTTTCGCCAGGATTTGCCATTGCAATTACTGCTGATTGTATTAATCCGGAAGCTCCATTAACTCCGAAAAAACATCCTTTAGCCCCAAATTTGTCAGAGAATTCTCTTTGAGATTTAGCAATTAATCCGCCTTGGGATAGTGGAGATCCTATTTCTGGCAGTTCGGGCAAGTCCCAATACCCTGGAGGATTTTTTAATAACTTAACTAATTTTTTTGGTAAAGCTGCCCCTCTGTTATGAGCGGGAAAGAATAAAGACTTTAAAAACTTTTTAGATAGAAAAGATGAAATTCTCATAAAGTATAATCTACATATATAGAATGGTTTAAATGGTAATCTTTTTTGATATTTTTTAACTTTAATGAAAAAATCTTATTCGAAATATTCAGCAAAAAATGATTTATTTTGGTTGATTTTGAGACCATGGATTTTTATACCAAGAGTTTTATATATCCTTTTAACTTTTATTTTTCTTTTTTTGAGAATACTTTTTCAAGGTAACAGTAAAAATAAAAATGTACAAAAAAATCTCTCGAAATATCTTTTTGATGTAATAACAGATTTAGGCCCTTGTTTTATCAAATTAGGTCAAGCACTCTCAACTAGACCAGATCTTGTTAGACAAGATTGGCTTACAGAACTTACAAACTTACAAGATAATCTCCCCGCATTTGATCACAAAATTGCTTTAAAAATCATTGAAGAGGAACTTGGATCACCTGCTAATGAATTATTTGAAGAGTTTCCAGATAGCCCTATTGCTTCTGCAAGTTTAGGGCAAGTTTATAAAGCCAAAATAGATAATTCTTATTTAGCAGTGAAAGTGCAGCGGCCAAATTTATATTTTCTCATAAGAAGGGATGTTGTTATTTTAAGGTTTTTAGGAACTTTTTTATCCCCACTCTTACCATTAAATATAGGTGTTGGAATTGGTGAAATAATAGATGAGTTTGGTAAGGCACTTTTTGATGAGATTGACTATAAAAAAGAGGCCGAAAATGCTTTGAAGTTTGCAAATTTGTTCAAAGAAAACCCAAATATTTTTATTCCTAAATTAGTAAAACAGTTTTCATCTAAAAGGATTATCACAACCTCTTGGATTGATGGAGTTAAGTTAAAAGATCGAGCTTTACTAGAGGAAAATAATTTAATACCTTCTTCTTTTATAAAAACTTGTGTCATCAGTGGACTGCAGCAATTATTTGAATTTGGATATTTTCATGCAGACCCACATCCAGGAAATATGTTTGCTCTCAAAGGAGGAAATGCAGATTGTGGAAATTTAGCTTATGTTGATTTCGGAATGATGGATAATATTACAAATTCAGATAGACTTACTCTTATAAAGGCTATTGTTCACATAATAAATGAAGAATATTATCTTCTTGCAGAAGATTTCCAGAAATTAGGTTTTTTAACCAAAGAACAAGATCTTCAAAAACTGGTTGAACCATTAAAAGAAGTTCTTGGAGGATCTCTAGGTGCTGAAGTTGGTAACTTTAATCTTAAAAATGTTACTGATAAATTTTCACAACTAATGTATTCTTATCCTTTCAGAGTTCCCAGTAGGTTTGCCTTAATAATAAGAGCAGTGGTTAGTCAAGAAGGTTTAGCACTAAGACTGGACCCTGAATTTAAAATTCTAAAAATTGCTTATCCATATATTGCGAAAAAATTACTTACCGATAATTCTGAAGAGATTTTAGAAATCCTTTTAGAAGTCGTTTTTGATAAAAAAGGTCAAATTCAAATAGAAAAAGTTGAGAGTTTGTTAAATATTTTATTTAAAGATTCAGAGAATATTAATTCAGATCTAATACCAGTTGCTAACGCAGGATTGAAATTAATTATCAGTAAAAAAGGATCTGAAGTTAGGAAGAATCTTCTTTTAAGTCTTATAAAAGATGAAAAATTAGAATTTACTGATGTAAAAAAACTCTTATCTTTAATTAGAGATACTTTTAGCCCTCTGAATATTGCGAAAAGTGCAGTTCAAAATATTATTTCTACAGTTTAGTTTTTATATTTATATCTAATTAACTTACTTATGATTTAAATTAGACTAAAGTTGTATGTGATGTTTTAAAAATGAGAAGTAAAAGGATTATTTATTTTTGGAAGATTAAATGAATATTTTGAAAGATCTCTTTTTATTCAACAAAAAATTTGAAAAAAATAAAGACTCTGCTATTGGATTGTATGACCAATATATAGAAATTGCAAAGTTAGTAAAAGAAGCAAGAATACAAAAAAACATCACAATTAAAGAATTGTCTTACATTTCAAAGATTCCTGAACGAATAATAAACTCTATTGAAAATAATAATAAAAATATTAGGCCAGAGTACCCTTTTTTAAGATCCATATTAATTAAATTAGAGGAATGCTTAGCATTAAAAAAAAATACATTATTAAAGTTAGCAGTTAAAGAAAGAAAAATTTCAAAGAAAGAGGGAAAGGATTTTCTGTTCAGGAAATTCGATCTTATTAATACATGGCAAGGAAGTCTTTTGTATTTTTTTATATTAGTTCTAACTATATTTATATTAAAGAGATATTTTATTTTAAATGTAAATGTTATAGAGATTCAAAATATTGAATATCAAATGATTGATAAATAATTTTTGATAAATTCTATTTTAGAGTTCTCCCAAAATTATTTCCTAGCTCACTAAACTTCCTTATATTATCTTCTATTTCTTCTAAAGGACGATTTAACTTCCATTTCCAGTTATTTTTTGTGGTGCCAGGTTTGTTTAATCTACTTAAATCGTCTAGAGATAATAGATCTTGTAATGGCGCGATAAAGAGATTAGCATTTGTTTCCATGCCAATTTCTATTAAATCCCAGGAAGGATTTTCTGAAAATTTATAGTCGTTTTTTATCCTTTTTTTTGATTCATAATCTAAATATTTCCACCATGAAACAGAAGTAGAGTTGTCGTGAGTGCCTGTATAAACAACCCAATTTTCTCCTTCAATATTCTTAGGTAAATAAGGATTATCTTGATTGCCATCAAAGGCAAATTGTAATATTTTCATTCCAGGCAGTTTGAAATTTTCCCTTAATTTCTCTACATCTGGGGTTATTACTCCCAGATCCTCCGCAATAATTGGTAGATAGTTACCCCCTTGATCCTTTTTTACTTTATTTAATAGTGTTTTACCTGGAGAATTTATCCATTTTCCAATAATTGCCGTTTTAGCACTACCATTAACTCTCCAGTAACCCGCTAAACCTCTGAAATGATCAAATCTCAATATGTCCACAAGTTCAAATTGTCTTTGAAATCTTTTTCTCCACCAATTGAAATTAGTCCTTTTATGCTTTGACCAAAAGTAAGTTGGGGTACCCCATAATTGTCCTGTTGATGAAAAATAATCAGGTGGAACACCACTTTGAAAGATTAAATCTCCATTTTTAAAAATTGAAAATAATGATTTATTACTCCATACATCTGCGCTATCTCTGGAGACATAAAAAGGCAAATCTCCTATTAGCTTAATATTTCTTGATTTTGCAAAGTTTTTAATGCCGCTCCATTGCTCATCAAGATGCCACTGTATTAATTTTTTAATAAGTATCTCTTCACTCTTTTTCTTAATCCACGATTTTAAGAACTTGTTATTTTTTATTTTAAATTCTTGAGGCCATTCCCACCAAGGCAACATATTAAATTCCTCTCTGACAACAACAAATGTTGCATAATCTTCAACCCAAGAATGCTTATTGACCCATTTGTTGAAATTAATTTTTCTCTCTTCAGATTGTGAACTCCAACCTTGTAAAAGGAGGAGACCTAATTTCTTTGTTAAGTCATCCGCAATATCAAAATCAAAATGATCTTTATTCTGATTTGTTGGACCTAAAATTTCTTTATTTGAAATAAAGATAAAACCTTTTTCGATTAAATCATCTATGTCCAAAAACCATGGGTTCAGAGCAAAACTAGACGGGGAACTATATGGAGAACCTGTAGAGTCAGTAGGAGTAAGAGGTAAAAATTGCCAGTATTCAATTCCATGCTTATGAAGTTTTTTTATCCACTCTTTAGCTCCTCTCCCAAAAGTTCCACATACTCTTCCACCCGGAATACATGTTGGATGCATAAGTACGCCTAATGATTTTCTTGAAATAATTGATTCAATAGGCATGTTTTCGATATATTTTGATTCTTTAAACTTAACGAGTTTTTAATTCTCTAAATTTAACCTTATACAAATTTTTTTTAATTGACAAATATCATTCCTAGTTTTTAAGCCTGGATAAAAATGAATTTTAATTTTTAATCAACAATTTTTTGCTTAATTGATGTGGCATTTGAAAAAATCTAGTCATTATCTTTTGCGAAATTCACATAAACGACTACGATAAGAATATAGTTTTCTGGTGCAAATTTCGTGACAAGTTTTATCACGGCAATGCAGAGTAAAGAATCGAACTTTAATCTAACTAATAGTAGATTAAGGTTAGTAAGTGGGACAACAAACCCAAAATTAGCTGAAGAAATTGCATCATACTTAGGGATTGAAAATGTACCTTTAATTTCCAAAAGATTTGCTGATGGAGAACTTTATGTCCAGATTCAGCAATCTATTAGAGGTTGTGATGTGTTCCTGATACAACCTACATGTGCTCCTGTAAACGATAGTTTGATGGAACTTATGATAATGGTTGACGCATGCAAGAGAGCGTCTGCAAGACAAATAACGGCTGTAATCCCCTATTTTGGATATGCAAGGGCAGATAGAAAGACCTCAGGAAGAGAGTCTATAACTGCAAAACTTACTGCCAATTTGCTTGAAAAATCAGGAGTTGATAGGGTTCTTGCTATGGATTTACATTCAGCTCAAATTCAAGGGTATTTTGACATTCCATGCGATCATATTTACGGTTCACCTGTGTTAATTGATTATCTAGAAACGTTAGATTTAGAAGAAATAGTTGTCGTTTCACCTGATGTAGGTGGAGTGGCTAGAGCAAGAGCTTTTGCAAAATTAATGAAAGATGCTCCGTTGGCTATTATTGATAAAAGGAGATCTGCTCATAATATCGCTGAAAGTCTAACAGTTATTGGTGAAGTTAAAGGTAAGACAGCTATTCTTATAGATGACATGATAGACACTGGAGGCACAATTTGTTCTGGAGCAAATTTATTAAAACAAGAAGGAGCTAATAGAATATTTGCATGTGCATCACACGCGGTGTTTTCTCCTCCTTCTTATGAAAGATTAAGTGCTAAGAATCTATTTGAACAAGTTATTGTGACTAATAGCATACCTGTTTTACATAAAGATAACTTTTCGCAATTAAAAGTCCTTTCTGTCGCAAATATGCTGGGGGAAGCCATTTGGAGAATTCACGAAGAAAGTTCCGTTAGCTCTATGTTTAGATAAAAGAAATTATTTCCCCCCCAATCCTTGTAATTTTTTGAGTCTCTCAGTTTCAATCTTGAATTGTTTTTCAATCTTTTCAGGAACATTTTCTGGACACACTTGAAGAGCTGATTCAACTAATTGCAGGGATGCAATAAATTGTAATTTTTTCATATCAACTGTTTGTTCTTTCTTCCTTTCTATTATTTTTCCTCCATGTTTTTGTGAAACTACAGATGCGAAAGTTGCTGAAGCAACGTTTAATGTTTTTGGGAAATCTAAATCAAATCCCTTTCTTGTCGCATTACACAGAAATGAAACCCCCATCCCATGATATAAATCTAAATCATTTTTATTTGCAGGCGAATTTTTAACATTTGCATTTAAGTTGTTAATACTAAACAAAAAAGATGATGAAATTAAGGAGATCGCAAAAATTTTAGATATTTTAAAACCCATATTTGATTCATTTTTAATTCACATATTAAAGATACCATTTTTTATTTTTTAAAATTAACCTGAAAATAGAATTTATTTAATAGTTTTAATTTCGTGATGATTTTCTACTATTTTCAAGATATTTTTGTTCCATGAATATATAACCCTAAATCTATAATTATCAGAATCTAAAAGTCTAGTATGTTCAATGATATACCAATCTTTGTAAGAAGATTCGAAAATCATTTCGTGTTCGTCGACTTGTTTAATATTTGAGATACCTTCTTCATCACTTAAATAAAAATTTTCCCTTTTAAGTTGATGACCTTTTAAAAATGCACGCATTTCTCCTCTTTCTTTATACTGAGGATTTTCCTCAAAGAAATTATATTTTTTTTCTGGGTACCAAGTGAACTTATAATGCGACTCCCATTCGGATTTACTCTCTAGAGCTTGAATATTTATATTCATAGTTAAATTATAAGTTTTTTGTGCTTCATCAAGAAAATAAGTTCTATTAGATTTCCACAATCCAATATTCCTCGAAAACCACCTTTTTAAATTACTATTTAAGTTGATTTCAGGGGGGTTTACACCAAAATGTAAATTATTCTTTTGATTAATAGCAACCATATATAAATAAGTCCTATTTATTTAATAGCTTATCTGTAAAATAAAAAAAAATATCTTAAGGTGTTTATAAGGATTAACAGCTTTTCAACACTTCAGAGGAAATCTTTTGAATGATAAAAAAGAGTTAAAATTAATACTTGTGGCAGCTAGAAATCAACTTTCTAGTAATGATATTAAGTCCCTAATAGCTTATTTGGAGTCAGATGATTGTGAATTTGAGATTTCTCTTCAGATTTCTGAGACCACAGAGCAACCAGAATTACTTGAATTACATAGATTAGTAGCTATTCCTGCTCTTATAAAAGTTTCTCCAGCTCCAAAACAAATATTTGCTGGAAGTAATATTTTTTCTCAGTTGCAAAAGTGGTTGCCAAGATGGACACAGGAAGGTTTAACAAAAAATCTTGGAATTAATTTGCAACCATCTAAAATTGATTCTATAAGGACTCAAAAAGAGTTTTTATTGGAAGACGAACTTCTCGTTTTAAGACAAGAAAATGAGACCCTAACAAAAAGAATAGAGTCTCAGGAGAGATTGTTAAGAATGGTTGCGCATGAATTAAGGACACCTTTAACGGCTGCTACTTTGGCTGTTCAAAGTCAAAAACTTGGACAAATAGACATTTCAAAATTGCAAGAGGTAATTAAAAGACGTCTAGAAGAGATTGAACTCTTATCTCAGGATCTATTAGAGGTTGGGACAACCAAATGGGAAGCGTTATTTAATCCTCAGAAAATTGATTTAGGTAATATTAGTGCTGAAGTAATACTCGAATTAGAAAAGTTCTGGAGATTAAGGAATATTGAAATTGATACTGATATTCCATCTGATCTGCCAAGTGTATTTGCAGATCAAAGAAGAATGAGACAAGTATTTTTAAATTTAATTGAAAATGCTATTAAATTTTCTAGAGACTCTGGATCTATAAAAATCACTATGATTCACAAGACAAATCAATGGGTAGAAATAACAGTTTGTGACAAAGGTGCAGGGATTCCCTCGAGCGAACAAAAAAGAATTTTTCTTGATAGGGTAAGACTTCCGCAGACTTCTGAAGGAACTTCAGGATTTGGCATAGGGTTATCAGTATGTAGAAGAATAGTACAAGTCCATGGAGGAAGAATATGGGTCGTATCTGAAATTGGTGTAGGTTCCTGCTTCCATTTCACAGTACCTGTGTGGCAAGGACAAAACAAAGAGCAACAATACTTGACGAAAGGCTAGCTTTACTCTTAGTTTTTAATAAGCTGTTATGCTAATTTCCTGGCCCCATCGTCTAGAGGCCTAGGACACCTCCCTTTCACGGAGGCGACAGGGGTTCGAATCCCCTTGGGGCTATTATCTAAAATTTAAACTAATTTATTGATAATTTTGCTTGCCTATCTACGGCAATCAAATTTTCTGAAAGATCTTTTTTTAGTCTTTTCTCTATCATTCCTATTGGCATCCATTGACAACCTTGAACAGTTAGATCGTAAATTAATGAATTTTTTGAGGTATCTTTAATATTTTGAATTTTCCAACTACCTTCAAATTTTCTGAAATCTCCTTTAATTAAACTGAACTTTAAAAGGCCTAGCTCCTTATCTTCGAATAAATCGATGGTTACTTCAGCTGAAAATTTCATACCTAGAAAATCCTGAGCTCCAACTTGTTTAAGGTGAACATTATTATTTTTTTGATATATTTTTTTGCTTGATAATAGATTTGGTATGTAAAGATTTAGTCGATCATAATCCGTTAAGACATTCCACAAAGAATCAAAACTCGCAGAGGTTGTAAGTTGAGCTGCAAGTCTCCTCGTTCCTCCAGAAAGCTTTTCCATCGTTTGCTCAATTGTCTGGTAATCATTGTTTTTTGAATGATCTTCTGATTCTTGAGAATTATTCATAAATGAATTTTTTAAACAAATAAAAAATTATTTCTGTGTAACTATACAGATAAAAACAACAAATACTGAAAAATAAAAATAATTTCTTCTATTTATTCCGATCTCAAAACGTAACCATTTTTGTGAATTCACTACAAATTAAACTACAAATTGATAATCTTTTATAAAAGAAATCTTTAAAATGTATTCACAAGCAAAAGTAATCGCTGGAGGATTAGCTCATATACCAGTAGTAATAGCTGTTTTTTATTTTATACTGACAACTTTTAATAAAAGAGCTTTAAAATTTGTTGAAAAAGCCAAAACAAAAAAAACTGAGGTAAAAGCTGTGGAACCCAAAAAAGAGATAGTTTCAAAAATCGAAGCTCCAAAAACAGAGGTTCCAAAAGTAGTTAAGAAAAAACATGCAGATGTACCAGTAAATATTTACAGGCCTAAAACACCATATGAAGGAACAGTGATTGAAAACTACAGTCTTCTTAAAGAAGGAGCAATTGGTAGAGTTAATCACATAACTTTCGACCTTAAAGATAGTGATCCATTTTTAAATTATGTTGAAGGTCAAAGTATTGGTATTATGCCTGCCGGCGAAGATGCTAATGGAAAACCTCATAAATTAAGACTTTACTCAATTGCTAGCACCAGGCATGGGGATGATTTTAATGGAAATACAGTTTCTCTTTGTGTAAGACAGCTTCAATATGAAAAAGATGGTGAAACTATCAATGGTGTCTGCTCGACTTATTTGTGCGATATTAAACCTGGAGATAAAGTTAAAATAACAGGTCCTGTAGGTAAAGAGATGCTTTTACCAGATGAGGAAGACGCAAACATAGTTATGTTGGCTACTGGAACTGGAATTGCTCCAATGAGGGCTTATTTAAGAAGAATGTTCGAACCAACTGAAAAAGAAAAAAATAAATGGAACTTTAAGGGTAAAGCTTGGCTGTTTATGGGTGCTCCAAAATCAGCTAATTTATTATACGAGGAAGATCTTCAAAGATATCTTACTGATAATCCAAATAACTTTAAATATACTAAAGCTATTAGTCGTGAGCAGCAAAATACTAAAGGGGGCAGAATGTATATACAAGACAGAGTTTTAGAATCAGCCAATGAACTTTTCAATATGATTGAAGATGAAAAGACACATATATATCTTTGTGGGTTAAAGGGTATGGAGCCTGGTATAGATGAAGCAATGACTAAGGCGGCAGAAGAAAAAGGCTTGAACTGGTCAGAGTTAAGACCTCAACTAAAAAAAGCAGGAAGATGGCATGTAGAAACCTACTAAATATTTGATATTTAGATTTCAGTTTCACCTACTAAATACTTTTTGGTTTAGACACAATATGTAGCTAATCTTAGAAAAAAAGAGGATTTTAAAAAAAGAATACTAAAAATATGCCTTCAACTTTAAGTAATCCTCTAAGATCAGGTTTACGGCAGGAAAGAGTCATATCTCCACAATGCTTAGTAATTTTTGGTGCTAGTGGAGATCTTACTCATAGAAAATTAATACCAGCCTTATTTGAGCTCTATATGCAAAGAAGAATTCCTAGCGAGTTTGGAATAGTTGGTTGTGCGAGAAGACCCTGGACCGATAATGAGTTTAGAGAAAAGATGAAAGTAAAGCTATGCAATCAAATATCAGGAAAAGAAAGGGAGTGGGAACAATTTTCTAATTATCTTTTTTATGAACCAGTTGACTTACAACAAAATGATCATGTTCTTAGGCTTTCTAAAAGATTAAATGAAATTGATAAAACTCAAGCTACTCATGGGAATAGAACATTTTATTTATCAGTATCTCCGAATTTTTATGCAAGTGGATGTAAAGCTCTAAAGGCCGCTGGGCTTTTAGATGACCCAAAGAAAAGTCGTTTAGTGATTGAAAAACCTTTTGGAAGAGATTATTCAAGTGCAAAAAAATTGAATAAGATTGTCCAAAGTTGTGCTGAAGAAAGTCAGATATATAGGATTGATCATTATTTAGGTAAAGAGACAGTTCAAAATATTCTTGTTTTGAGGTTTGCTAACACTATTTTTGAACCAATCTGGAACAGAAACTATATATCCAGTGTTCAAATTACTTCATCTGAAACAGTGGGTATAGAAGATAGAGCAGGTTATTATGAAAGTTCTGGTGCTCTAAGGGATATGCTTCAAAATCATATGACTCAAATGCTTGCTGTTACTGCTATGGAACCTCCTGGAAAGTTTGAACCAGAAGCAATAAGAAATGAAAAAGCTAAGGTTCTTCAAGCTTCAAAACTTGCTGACGAAAATGCACCGTGGAATTGTTGCATAAGAGGTCAATATGTAGAGGGAGGAAATATTTCAAATCGTCTCAAAGGATATAGGCAGGAAGATGGAGTTAATTGTAATAGCACAACAGAAACTTATATTGCTACAAAAGTTTTCGTTGATAATTGGCGTTGGCAAGGGGTTCCTTTTTATTTGAGAACAGGGAAAAGACTCCCTAAAAGACTTGGAGAAATAGTCTTAAGTTTTAAAGACGTTCCTGTTCATTTATTTGAATCAACAATAATAAATCCTGCCCCTAATCAACTTATTCTTAGAATTCAGCCAAATGAAGGTGCTACTTTTAAATTTGAGGTAAAATCCCCTGGTTCTGGAATGAAATCGAGACCTGTTGAGATGGAGTTTTCTTATGATGAATCATTTGGAGAACCCTCAGATGAAGGCTATGTAAGACTATTAGCTGATGCAATGCTTTCTGATCCAACCTTATTTACTAGAAGTGATGAAGTAGAGGCAGCCTGGAAACTTTATACGCCATTAATAGAATTGATGGATAATTCTCCTTGGAAGTTACCTATTTATAATTATGAATCTATTACGTGGGGACCCCCTGAGTCTGATCAATTACTTTCAAAAGATAATATTTTCTGGCGTAGACCTTAGAAATGAAACCTCAACTAACACTCCAAACTCCATTAGAGCTGCCTTATCAGGAAATTTCTAATTACCTTAATAAATTATGGATTTCAGAAGATAAAGATAATACTGGAGCAAATACTTTTACATTAATGGTCTGGCAGCCTGCTTGGCTAGAACAATGTTTGGTTCAAAAAGGATTAGTAAGTGGACCAATAACTGGATATTTAAGTCCAGAGATAATTGAAGTTGCTAAAAAATTTATATTAGATCAAGGACTTCCTCTCACTACTTCCCTTAATAGTGAAAAATTATTGAATTTGTTGAAGGAAAATTTATCTAATAAAGACTTTGAAGACTTTAGGGGACAATTTTTTGAATCTTCAATAAGTACATTAAACCCAAGAAGATTAATAACTCTAGCGCCAACATTAAATAAAAATTCAGATATCGAAACTTTTGTATCCGCTTACTGTCCATTAAGTGATACTCCAGCTTTGCAACCTATATGTGGGGATCTAGTTGTTATTAGGGGAGACTCAGCCTCCATATACCATAAAGGACTAAAAATAATTGATGAATTATCTATTGATGAATTGCCTTCTTGGTTGTGGTGGAATGGAAGCTTAGATGAATCGCCCGAAATTTTCGAATATTTTACTAATCATGGTCTTAGGTTAATAATTGATACTGCTCTTGGATCTCCTAACAGATCTTTAAAAGTTTTAGATCAATTGAATAATTCAAATAAAGCTATTAATGATTTGAATTGGGTTAGGTTAAAAAATTGGAGGGAATCATTGGCAATGATTTTTGATCCGCCTTCGAGAAGACCAATTTTAGATCACATTACTGATATTGATATTGATATTGCAGGAGATCATATCATTCAAGCTTTGTTTTTGATCTCATGGATTAGCGATAAACTTGGTTGGTCTTTTCTAAGAGTTGAAAGGGATACAGAATCAACAAAAATAAAGTTTGAAAGAATTAATGGTGAAATAATTTCTGCATCAATTAATTCCTTATCTTTGGGAAATCCAAGTATTCATTCAGGACAAGTTATTGGATTGAGGTTGATTTCTAAAATTAGTGAGGTTCAAAAAAATAACACTTGTGTAATACTTGGCTGTGAATCAGTGGAATGTATGAGACTTGAAGCAGGTGGAATGGCTAATATGGAATTAATAGAACAAGTTGTTCCGAATTCTTTTTCTACATCAGCGTATGATGTTAGTAAATTATTGGGAAGTAGTAGAGGTAATACAAGTCCTCTTTTTGAAAATTCTATTAAAATAGCTCTTCAAATATTTAATGGTTTTAATAACTAATAAATGCCTTGTGTAATATCTTCTCCTTCAACTGATAGTGGGAAAACTACATTATCTCTTTTGATTTCTTGTTGGGCTTTCTCAAAAGGTATAAAGATACAAACTTTCAAGGTTGGCCCAGATTATCTAGATCAACAACAACTTAGTTCAATTGGGCAACCTATTTGTAGGAATTTAGATATTTTTTTAAGTGGTGAGGAATGGGTTCAAGAAAGTTTTTTTAAACATTCATTGAAATATGAATTTTCATTAATTGAAGGAGCGATGGGTCTATTTGATGGATTAGGTTCGACAACCTATTCAAGCACAGCAAATATCTCTAAACTTCTTAATGCTCCAGTAATTTTTATTGTTAATGCTAGAGGTCAAGTAGCTTCCCTTTTGGCGACTGTTCGAGGTTTTAGAGATTTCGATAGTGAATTGTCCATATCCGGAATTATATTTAACAACGTTAATTCAGATAGACATAAAAAATTAATCGAAGAGGTTTTTAAAAATGAAGCTATCGAAATTCTTGGTTTTTTACCATCTGATTCAAAAATAACTTTAAACAAAGCTGATTTAGGTTTGATATCTCCATTGGATAATGGTACAGAAATTGATGTTGAATATTTTGCAAATTTCGCCGAAAGAAATCTTGATGTATTTTCTCTTATTAAATTTCTGAAATCTCCTCAAAAGAAAATATTGAATTCTGTATGTTTTGAAGATTTTAAAATAGATAAGTGTAAACCTATCGCAATTGCGGAAGATAAAATCTTTCATTTTCAATACCCTGAAACTAGGGAGTTTTTGAGTGAAATAGGAATCCCATTGATTTCCTGGAGTGTTTTTGATGATGAAGAGATACCTAATGAGGCTTGTTCTTTAATTATTCCTGGGGGATTCCCTGAAAAATATGCTGATCATATAAGTAATTCTAAAAAAAGCTTAAATTCGTTAAAGAAATTCCGCAAAAATGGATTTATATATGCAGAGTGTGGAGGAATGATGATTTTAGGGGACTTTATAAAAGATGAAAATGGTGATAATCATAGAATGACTGGTATCCTGCCTTTTAGATCTAAAAAAAGTAAACTTACGGTAGGTTATAGATACATTGAGGGATTAAAAGATACTGCGATCATCAAACAAAAGCAATTAATTAGAGGACATGAATTTCATTATTGGGAAATTGAAAATAATTTATCTGAACTTGATTTGTTAAAAGCTGAACATCAGAAGAAACTATCTTCCCCATGGAAAATTAGATCTTGGGAAACTAAATACAAAAATGAAGGCTATTTTGATGAAAAATTACATGCAAGTTGGATACACTTACATTTGCCAAGTTCTCCAGAAGTAGCAAAAAACTTTATAGATGCCACTCAAACTATTTTTTCAAAGGATTCTTAATTTATTATCAAATCAAATATTTTTAGAGGAGAACCTAAAAAGAACATTCCAGGCAGAGTAATTAATGGTCCTAAAAAACTACCCACTATGACCTCAATTTTTGTATGGCCTAGGGTTTCTTTTAAAAATAATTCAGATTTAGGGTCTAGTTTTTTTGATAGTTTGTTGATTTCTGCAGCTTGTATTCCAGCTGATTTTCTAACACCACTAGCGTCATACATAACTATTAGTGCTACAGCAACTGATAATGCGAATATTGAGCTATCAAATCCCAATTCATAACCTATACCAGATGCAGCACCAGTTATTAAGGCCGAATGGCTTGAAGGCATACCACCAGTCTCGAAAATAATTCCAAACCTGATCTCTCCAGTTGAAAAGAAATTGAATAGAATTTTAAAAAATTGAGCTAGTAAACAGGATAATAAACTCCAGAAAAGAACTGAATTATTAAAAAAGGTAAAAAACTCAGACATGAACTAAAACTATTTATCTGTCTCTGTTTGTAATAAAGTCGGCTAATGATATTAAATGCTTTGCATCTGTCCCCCAAGGTTCAAGTGCTTTTTTTGCTTTTTCAACTAAATCGTATGCTCTTTTCTTTGACTCCTCCATACCAAGTAATTTAGGGTAAGTAATCTTGTCGGCTAAAAGATCTTTACCAGCAGTTTTACCAAGCTTTTCACTACTTGAAGTTAAATCAAGAATATCATCTATTATTTGGAAGGCCAACCCAATCCCCTCTGCATATGTCGTTAGAGCTTGTAAAAGTTTTTCGTTTGCGCCTGCGATCATCGCGCCTGTTCTTACACAAGCCTTTAATAAAGCCCCAGTCTTATGAAGATGAATATATTCGAGAGTATCAAGGTCGACTTCTTTGCCTTCGCATTCTAAATCAACAACTTGTCCCCCAACTAGGCCTGGTGCACCTGCGACTAAGGATAATTCGCCAATTACATTTAATAATCTATTTGGATCTACTCCAGGGCTTCTTAAAGAGACCATTTCAAAGGCCCTAGTTAACAAAGCATCTCCTGCGAGAATAGCTATTGCATCTCCATATACTTTATGATTCGTTGGCCTACCTCTTCTCAGGTCATCATTATCCATCGCCGGAAGATCATCATGAATCAAGGACATTGTATGGATCATTTCTATCGCTACTGCAGTAGGAACAGCAAGAGAGGGTTTTCCTCCAGCCAGTGCGCAAGATGCTAAACATAAAATTGGACGTATCCTTTTCCCTCCAGCCAAAAGGGAATATCTCATTGATTCTCTTAATATTTCTGGATTCTCAGGGCCCAAGGAAAAATCAAGTGCTTCTTCTACAACCTTTTTTGTGTGTTTAAGATATTTTTCAAAATCAGAAATGCTATTTATAACTTCAGTCATTTTATCCTTTTAGTAAAAAATTTTTCATCTTGGAGTTTATGGCAAAAGATCATTAAGATTTGATGATAAACCAAATTGTTTTTGCCAGCTAAAAATAGTATTCACAAGTAACATTGTTACGGTCATTGGTCCAACGCCTCCTGGTACAGGTGTGTATGCAAATACTTTAGAAATGACATCTTCTAATAATACATCGCCGCATAATCTGGTTTGATTTTTATTGGAACTTTTTAATCTATGTATTCCAACATCAATAATTACAGCTCCTTCTTTCACAAAACTAGAATCTATAAGATTGGGTTTCCCTGCAGCCGCAATTAGTATGTCAGCTTCTCTACAGACTTTATTCAAATTTAATGTTTTTGAATGAGTCATTGTTACCGTTCCGTTTAGATTCAACAACATAAGCGATAGGGGTTTCCCAACAAGCAAACTTCTTCCTACAACAACAATTTTCTTGCCTTCAATTTTAATATTTTGGGATCTTAATAAATTAATAATTCCTGCTGGTGTACATGATCTCATCGCAGGCTCATTTTTCACTAATTTCCCGATGTTTATCTCATTTAATCCATCTACATCTTTGCTTGGATTTATATGGCTAATTAGTTTTTGCTCATCAAACTTCTTTGGGATGGGAAGTTGTAGCAACATTCCATCAATATTCTTGTCTAAGTTTAGTTTGTTTATTAATTGTTCAACTTCTTTTTGCTCTACATTATCTTTTAGATGAAAGATGAAGCTTTTTATTCCTACCCTTGAACATGCTTTTTCCTTATTATTAACGTAAACACCACTTGCTGGGTCTTCACCTATTCTTATAACAGCTAAACCAGGAGCTCTTTTTGTAATTTCTTTATTACTAGAAATATATTCATTTAATCTCTTCTCAATTTCAAGAGATAATTTCTTACCGTCTAATTTTAATGACATTTATGAAAAGATCTCCTTTTTACATCTAGGATGCCTATAATTTTAAATTATTCAAATAGATTTAATTATATTCTGTGCAAAACATTACATCTACCTTAAAAAAATTGTTTTATCTGTGGAAGAGGAGTCAAGTTCCAGTTAGACAACCAACTAAAATCTCAAAAATTGATAATCTAATAATTTTTTTAATATGCATTTTAATTTCAATAATTTCTTCTTATAAATTACTTCTTATTTCCCCTTTAAATATCTCGGATATTTTTTCCTGGATTTTGACCTTTACCGAAGCATTTGTTAGTTCCTGGATTTTGATATTAGTATCAAAAAAAGAAAATCCTACAATTTCCTCAAGACAAATTATCTTAATCGTAACTCTTCTTTTGGCAGTGCAGGCTTCGAAATTAGCCTTGGGTGCAAACATAAGTCCATTATCTTTGATTATTCCACCAGCGTTAATAATATCTCAAGGAATGGGAAGCATAACGGCTTTAGTTTGGGTATCAATAGCTAGCATTAGTTGGCCTGAACCAGAAGTTGCTGTCAACAATAATTTATTTTTTATTTTATTAGTTTGCGCTTCAGTAGTATCTCTACTTGGAGGGAGAATAAGAAGTAGAGCTCAGTTACTACAATTATCAATTTTTGTTCCTATTGGCGCTTTGTTTAGTCAATGGATATTTATAGGTAAGGATAAAATTTCTTTTATTGAAAGAAAAGAATTTGTTTTTGCTAACGACAATATATTTTCAGATTCTCTTTTGTTAGCAATAGTAATGCTTTTTACCATTTTATTTATACCTATTTTTGAATCGATTTTTGGATTGTTAACTAAAGCAAGATTACTCGAATTGGCTGATAAAGAGAAACCTCTCATTAGAAGATTATCTCTTGAAGCCCCCGGTACTTTTGAACACACCTTACTTATATGTGGTTTAGCAGAGGAAGCAACAAGAATGATTGGTGGTGATATTGATCTAATTAAAACTGGTGCACTATATCATGATATTGGCAAATTGCATGCACCTAGTTGGTTTATTGAAAATCAAGATGGTTCAAAGAATCCTCATGATGAAATAGATGATCCTATTAAAAGTGCAGAAGTATTACAGGCACATGTTGATGAAGGATTGAGGTATGCAAGGAAAAATAGATTGCCTAAACTGATTGCTAATTTTATTCCAGAACATCAAGGGACTCTAAAAATGGGATATTTTCTTCAAAAAGCTAAAGAAAAAAATCTAGATATTAATGAAAATTATTTTAGATACAAAGGCCCTATCCCACAGTCTAAAGAAACGGCTATTTTAATGCTTGCAGATGGATGTGAAGCAGCATTAAGAGCTATGAATATTAATGCATCTGATAAAGAAGCTTTGGAAACAATATCTAAAATTATCTACTCACGTCAAATAGATGGCCAATTAGATGATAGTAATTTGTCAAAGGGGGAAATTTTTTTAATAAAAAAGTCGTTCTTGAATGTGTGGAAAAGAATTAGACATAGAAGAATTCAATATCCAACTAACAAGAATAATACTTTTTCTTAATTTAAAGCCTAATACTTCTACGATGTTTTGGATTGCACCAATATAGAAGAGCTAACGTACTTAATAATGTTGTTAAAAGAGTAAATCCACCAATTCCAAAAATGTCTTGAAGAGTTATGAGTCTTATAACTGAATAAGGACCCGTACCAGAAATTACCATTGATAGTGAAACTAGAGTTAAAGTTACTCCCCATTTTCTCTCTGCTAAAAGAGCCGCTGAAGAAACTATTCCAACAATCGCAGCAGGCCATCCAAGACTTATCGCAAGAGTTATATTTGCAACTTTTAGTGGAGGGCCATAACTTATTATTAATGCGATTATTGGAAGTGCAATTATGTTGCCGATTAAGCCAACCCACGAAAGTACCCAATATCCAAGTAACCTTTCTCTCATTATTTACTGCTTAAACTATTAATTAAATCTACAGTATTAAGATACTCTTTTTAATGCTACTTAATAATCCTAAGAAATAATTTAATTTGCAGGATTAGGTATAAATGTATTATCAGAATTTTCTAAATTATCAAATTGTGGATGAATTGAATTTTTTTTCTCGGAAAATACAAGTCTATTTAAAGCATTAACGTAAGCATTAGCTGCAGCAACTACAACATCTGTATCAGCAGAATGACCAGAATATATTTTATTATCCCTTCTTATTCTTATTGTTACTTCGCCCAAAGCATCAATTCCTTCTGTTACGGACTTAACAGAAAATTCAATTAATTCATTAGGGACTTTAGCTAATTTATTTAAAGCCTCGCATACTGCATCAACGGGCCCAGTCCCTATTGATACAGCAGTATCCTCTGTATTGTCTTCTGTGTTTAAAAGCGAAATGGTAGCAGTAGGTTTAGATGCATTACCGCAACTTACTTGTACAAGACTTAATTGAAATTTGGCTTCTGGGAGTTGAACTTGTTCACTAACAATTGCTTCTAAGTCTCTATCAGTAATTTCTCTTTTCCTGTCAGCTAAATCCTTAAAACGGGCAAAAGCATCATTTAAATCTTCTCGATTCAAATCATATCCCATCTCTTCTAATCTTGCTCTAACTGCACTTCTTCCACTAAGTTTCCCCAAAGATATTTTGTTGTCATTCAAACCAACAGTTTTTGCATCGATAATTTCATAAGTTAGTCTATTTTTTAAAACTCCATCTTGATGAATGCCTGACTCATGTGCAAAAGCGTTAGCTCCCACAATTGCTTTATTAGGTTGTACAGTCATTCCAGTTAGGTTGGAAACAAGTCTAGAGGTTTTTGTTATTTCTTCTGTTCTTATAGCCGTAAGCGGAGTTGGTGAATCTGTATTTCTTTTGAAAAAACTATTAAAAAAACTTTTCCTAACATGGAGAGCCATGACTAATTCTTCTAGAGAAGCATTCCCAGCTCTTTCGCCAATTCCATTAATAGTACATTCTAGTTGCCTTGCTCCGTTTTTTACTGCCTCAAGAAAATTGGCTACTGCTAAACCCAAATCATTGTGACCATGAACCGATATTACTGCCTCATCAATATTTGGAACATTTCTATTTATATCGGCAATTAGTTTGCCAAATTCACTAGGAGTTGTAAATCCAACAGTATCGGGGATATTTATTGTTGTAGCTCCTGCAGAAATTGCTAGTTGAATCACTTCGTATAAAAAATCAGGATCACTCCTTGAGGCATCTTCACAAGAAAACTCAATATCATCTACCAATGATTTTGCATAATTAACCATTTCTGGAACTATTTGAAGAACATCTTTTCTAGATTTTTTAAGTTTATGTTTAAGATGAATATCACTTGTTGCAATAAAAGTATGTATTCTTTTTTTTGGAGCTGGACTTACTGCTTCGTGACATGCTTTTATATCACCTTTAGACGCTCTAGCTAAACCGCATATTGTAGGTCCATTTTCTTTCCCTACGGCATTGGCAATTTTATTAACAGCTTTAAAATCTCCTGGACTTGCAAAAGGGAATCCAGCCTCAATAACATCGACCCCTAATCTTGCTAATTGATGGGCTATAGCAAGTTTTTCTTCAAGATTTAAACTTGCACCAGGAGATTGCTCTCCATCTCGAAGAGTTGTATCAAATATCAAAATTCTTCCAGGATCTTTTGACATAAGATGGAATAGACTAATCTCATATTAAGCTAATTAAAAAAAATTGACTAGATTAACTTCAAAAAGAAATTTTGCTGCAAATTTATAACTTAAACAAAATTGGTTAAAATTCTGAAGAAAAAAATGAAATACTTAAATTATTAAAGTATTCTTTTAGGATCAAAGCTTCCTTTTTTAAAAGGTTAATTTTGATTTTTTATAGAATTTCAGACATAAATTATAAAAAATATGAATGGGCGATACCCCCAAAAAAATGTTTTAGGTCAGTTAGCGATAGTTTTACATGCTCATCTACCTTATGTGAGAAAAAATGAAAAAAATTCCTTAGAAGAAGATTGGTTATTTCAGGCGATTCTGGAATGTTATATACCACTTCTTCAATCAATAGAATCTTCCAAAAATGAAAATCCTGAAAATACAAAACTTACTATTAGTTTGTCTCCAACATTATTATCACTTTTAAATAATAAACAAATTCAAGAAACTTTCCCAAGCTGGATTAAAACAAGGAATGATTTCCTAAACGAACTGCCAATAGAAGAAAAAAATGCCTCTGCATTTTTAATGAAAAATCTTAATGATAAATACCTCTATTGGCAAAATTGTTCTGGAAATTTAATTGAGAAGTTTAGGGTATTAAATAACTCTGGAAATTTGGATATTCTTACTTGTGCCGCTACTCATGGGTATTTACCAATTCTAAGGGAGAATCCTGAAACTATTAAAGGACAAATTAATACAGCCATTAGGAGCCATGAAAATATTTTCGAAACAAAGCCTTTAGGTATTTGGTTACCTGAATGCGCATATTACGAGGGTTTAGATGAAATACTATTTAATTCCGGAATTAGATATACAATCTTAGATGGCCATGGGATTCTAAATTCCACACCAAGACCTAGGTATGGTGTATATGCACCAATATGCTCCAAAAAAGGAGTGGCATTTTTTGGGAGAGATAGCGAGTCAACCTTGCCCGTTTGGTCCGCTAAGGATGGATTCCCGGGCGACAAAGTTTATAGGGAATTTCATAAAGATTTGGGGTGGGAATTACCGCTCTCAAAGCTCAAAAAGAAGGGTATTTCAACTAAAAGACCTTTGGGTTTAAAGTTTCATAAGATTACAAATGAAAACATTTCTTTAGGGGAAAAAGAGTTTTATCTTGAAAATGAAGCCAAAAATAAGGCAGCAGAACATGCTGATGCCTATCTTATCGCGCGATCCAAACAGCTAGAAAAATTAACTTTATCCTCTTCTTTTAAGCCTTTATTGGTAGCTCCATTTGATGCAGAGTTATTTGGTCATTGGTGGTATGAGGGACCTTTTTTTATTGAAAATATACTAAAAAACTCCAGTAAATATTCAATTAAGCTTACAAATTTAAAAGAATTCTTACTTCAAAAGCCAAATCTTCAGATTTGTGATCCATCGCCATCAAGCTGGGGGCAAGGTGGTTACCATAATTACTGGATTAATGATGCAAATGCATGGATCGTTCCAGAAATCACAAAGGCAGGCTCAACATTTGTAGATTTGTGCTTGGAAAATTTTAATAATGATTTATCTCCAAGAATCTTCAAGCAAGCTGCAAGAGAACTACTTCTTTCTGAGTCTTCTGATTGGAGTTTTATTCTAAGAGCTGGAACCACAACTGAGCTCGCAAAAGAGAGAATAGAAAGACACTTATTCAGGTTCTGGAAATTAGTTGAAATGATTAAAAATCATTCTAATATTAATTTAAAATTCCTTGAAGATATTGAGGAAGAGGACAATATCTTCCCAAATATTAATATTGATGATTGGCGAAAATAAAAATATTAATTTAACTTGAGCATGCCTAGTTTTACTTTTAGAGGTGAATTTATAAACATCTTACTCATCACGTAAATTAGTTTTGGTAGTGGAAGTGTATTTGTCAGAAAACCTACCCATTCATTGGTTGATAATCTAAAGAAATTTGAGAAAAAGCTTCTTAATCTACTTTCGTCAAAACTCATCAATCTTCTTAGACCATATTGGTAAAGTTTATGCCTTTGTGTTAACTCATAAGGCCATAGAATTTCCCAACCTTTTGAAGCTAAATCTAGTGAACTTAGATGAGGTTCTTTTAAAAAGATTGCTAATTTTTGTGCAAGGAGTGGAGCCCTTCTTAATAAAGATCCAACCATGTATCCTGATGCAGGATGAACCATACTTGCAGCCCCTCCGAAACCAAGTACAAATTGTTTTTTAAATGGGAGGGGTAAATTCATAGGGAAAAGGCAATTCTCTTCATGAAAAATTTCACTTACCTCAATACCCTTACTATTAAGTCTTTTATAAAGTCTTTTTTTAAGATTTTCTTGGGATAATGCAGGATAACTAGCTAATGAAGTTTCTTCTACGAAAAAAGTGTCGTTGCCAAGATCCATTGCATAAAGAAAGGAAGGAGATGATAACTTTTCATCATTGTTTAAATGATTTGGACGAAAATCCATTAGAACAAATTGTTCTTTATTAACAGGTGGTGATGTAAATTTACCTACAATTCCGTAAGCAGCTTGTTGAGCGATTTCATTTTGAATTGGTCTTTTTACAAAATTACTTTTATGACCACTTGCGTCGATAACTAATCTCGCCTTTATTTTGAATCCTGAAGAACAAATTACCTCAGATAGTTTGTTCTTTTCATTAATGTCTTTTGCTGTTTCATTCAGCCATTCAATCCCTTTACATTTTTTTAAAAGCTCATTTTGAAAGGCTTCTTGATTTATTAAACCATAATCGTAGTTGTGTTTTGTCGGGGCATCCCCTTTTTTATTTTCCCCATCTCCAAAAAAACTAACTGTTTTACACCATCGGTGAGATAACAAGGACTCCAATCCTAATTCTTCTAATTCAGATGCCCAGATACCATATGTATTCTCCCATTTTTCATTTGGAGATTTTGTTGATATTCCCTTAATATTTAGATCCTGCTTGGCTAATTCTGAAGCTAAACATAATGCTGCAGGACCTGAACCTAAAATTAAAATATCAAGTATTTCCATATTATTTAGATCACCATAAGCCTTTTAATTTTGTTCAACTGAGCCAGGTTGGTCTTTTTCCTCTATTTGTTCACGAGGTACCAATACCACTTCAGATAAATGATCACCGTCATCTAATCTTTGTAATTTTACTCCTGTAGCTGCTCTAGATTGCTGAGAGATTTTATCTGCATTTGTTCTTACTATTACACCTTTTTCGGTCACAAGTAGTAATTCTTCTCCCTCTCCAAGGACCTTCAAACAAACTAGCTGATCATCTTTAATTCTAAATTTTATTGCTCTCAAACCCATGCCTGCTCTTTTTTGTAATCTAAACTGAGTTACAGGTACTCTCTTTCCTAGTCCAAATGCACTGGCTATTAATACCCATGGACCATCTGAAGAGTTTTCCTCAACATTATCATCAAGAACTTCTGTGAGATCTTCAATTTTAGCTAACTGATCAACCAGATTAGATGTTAAAACATCCATAGAAACTAGATTGTCTCCTTTTCTCAAATTCATTGATTTAACCCCTCTTGCTGTTCTACCAAGTGGTCTTAATTCATTGATATCTAGTCTGAAATGAATCGCCATTCCTGTTTTAGATCCAATTAAAACACTATCACCTTCTTTTGATAATCTGACCCAGGTTAGGGCATCTCCATCCTCAAGATTAATTGCTATTAGTCCATTTGAGCGAATTTTTGAGAAAGCAGAAAGTGCAGTTCTTTTTATAAAGCCAGCTTTGGTTAGCATTAATAAATAACGATCGTCAACAAAAGAATCCACAGCAACTAGTGAAGTTATTTTTTCTTCTCTTGGAATTGGGAGAAGTTGAACTGATGGAGTCCCTTTTGCTGTTCTGCTACTCATGGGAACCCTATATGCTGGGAGAGCATAAGCTACTCCTCTATCACTGAAAAGCAAAAGAGTATCATGATCGTTACAGCTTATAAATAATTTCACGTCATCATCTTCTTTAGTTTTTGTGCCAGCTTTACCCCTTGAACCACGACTGGTAGATTCAAAATCACTAACAGGCATTCTTTTTAAATAACCTGCATCAGTTAATAGAACTACGGATCTGTCATTAGCTATGAGATCAATATCATCTAATCCGCCGCCTAAATCTAGTATTTCTGTTTTCCTAGGAGAAGAGAATCTTTCATCGATTTTATTAAGTTCTTCAAGAATAATTTCAAAAATTTGTTCTTTACTATTCAATATTTGTTGATATAGATTTATTTTTCGGGTTAATTCATTATGTTCCCCTTTGATTTTATCTGCTTCAAGTGCTGTTAATCTTCTTAATTGCATTTGTAGAATTGCATCTGCCTGTATGGAAGATAATTTATGATCGTTTTGTAATTTTTCTCGAGCTGATATTGAATCTTTCGCCGATCTTATTAGATTTATAATTTCATCCATAGCATCTAAGGCTAATAAAAGACCCTTTACAATATGATCTCTTTCTTCTGCTTTTTTTAATAAAAATGCTGTTCTTCGTCTTATTGTCTCAACCCTAAAATCTAGAAAGACGTCTAGCATTTTCCTGAGTGAAAGTGTCGTGGGCTCTCCTTTCACTAAAGCAAGTATATTGGCACTAAAGTTATTTTGAAGAGGCGTTAACTTAAATAAATTATTTAAAACTACTTGTGGGTAAGCATCTCTTTTTAGTTCAATAACAATCCTCATTCCATCTCGATCACTTTCATCTCTAATATCAGAAATACCTTCTAATTTTTTTTCATTAACCAAGTCAGCAATTCTTTCGATCAATGCCGCTTTATTGGTTTGAAATGGAAGCTCTGTAATTATTACTGCATCTTTCTCTGCTCTACCAATGGATTTAATTTGCTCAATATTTGCTACCCCTCTCATAGTTATTGACCCCCTTCCTGTTTTGAAAGTTTCTCTAATACCATCTCTGCCTAAGATCTGACCACCTGTAGGAAAATCAGGACCCTTAATTATTTCAAAAAGTTCTCTATCTTCAATTGAAGGGTTTTTGATTATTGATTTAAGACCATTAATTAATTCCCCTAAGTTATGAGGTGGAATATTAGTTGCCATTCCTACTGCTATTCCAGATGAACCATTTAGAAGTAGTTGAGGGATCCTAGCGGGTAAAACTGTTGGCTCTTGCTGAGAACCGTCAAAATTATCGGCGAAATCTACAGTTTCAGATTCAATATCCTCTAATAAACTTTCATCCGTAAGAGACTGTAAACGAGATTCTGTATATCTCATTGCTGCTGGAGGGTCATTATCAACAGAACCAAAGTTTCCATGGCCATCTATGAGTGGCATCCTCATAGAGAAATTCTGGGCCATCCTAACCAAAGCATCATAAACAGCAGTATCGCCATGAGGATGGTATTTACCAAGTACTTCTCCTACAACTCTTGCGCATTTTCTGTATGGCCTACCGCTAGTCAAACCAAGTTCATACATTGCATAAAGAATTCTTCTGTGAACAGGTTTTAATCCATCCCTTGCATCTGGAAGAGCACGACCAACTATAACGCTCATTGCATACTCAAGGTATGAACGAGACATCTCATTTCTTAGGTCAGTCTGAATAATTCGATCGTTATCTTCGCTTAATCCTGAGTTGTCGGAATCTAAAATATCAGACATACATAAATCCTTTCTTTAATAATAATCGCTGATCGTAATAATGAATAAAAAAAAAGATTTTTTTAATTGCCAAATACTCACATTTACACATAAATCAAAATAAAACCTGTTGTTTTTGAATAAACCTTGGCTTATTACCCCTTTAGTTGTTAATTTAATCAGAATAAAAGAAAACTTCCGTGAATGTTGAACTTGGTTTAAATAAAAAAGTCAGACGGGCTTATGGCATCGATGAAATAGCTTTAGTCCCTGGTAAAAGAACACTTGATTACGATTTGACTGATCCTTCTTGGTCAATAGGTGATTTCAAAAGAGAAGTCCCGATCGTCGCTAGTGCTATGGATAGCGTTGTAGATGTCAATACGGCTGTAGAGCTCACAAAATTAGGTTCCCTAGGGGTTATTAATATGGAGGGCATACAAACACGATATGAAAACCCTGATGAAATATTGAACCGAATAGCATCAGTAGGGAAGCATGATTTTGTTCCATTAATGCAGAAAATATACAGTGAACCAGTCAAGGAGGGATTAATTGTACAAAGAATAAATGAGGTAAAAGAAAGAGGAGGTATAGCAGCTTTTAGTGGGACTCCTCAAGCTGCCATTAAGTTTAAAGAAACACTTAATAATTCCAAAATAGATTTATTTTTTCTTCAAGGAACGGTTGTTTCCACTGAACATCTTGGTATGGAAGGTAAGGAAACCTTAAATATTAAATATCTCTGTCAATCTATGAATGTCCCAGTTGTAGCCGGTAATTGTGTTACTTACGAAGTTGCAAAACTTCTCATGGATGCTGGAGTTGCAGGATTGATGGTTGGGATAGGACCTGGAGCTGCATGTACATCAAGAGGAGTATTGGGAATTGGAATCCCTCAAGCAACCGCAATTGCTGATTGTAGTGCGGCAAGAAATGATTACTTTAAAGAAAGAGGTCGTTATATTCCTATTATTGGTGATGGAGGAATTGTTACTGGCGGAGATATCTGTAAATGTTTGGCATGTGGAGCAGATGCTGTAATGATTGGATCTCCAATAGCTAAATCCTCAAACGCTCCAGGTAAAGGATTTCACTGGGGTATGGCTACTCCAAGTCCAATATTGCCAAGGGGCACAAGAATTGAAGTTGGTTCTACAGGATCCTTAGAGAGAATAATTAAAGGCCCTGCCTTACTTGATGATGGGACACATAACTTATTAGGAGCCATTAGAACCTCAATGAGTACTCTTGGGGCCAAAAATATTAAAGAGATGCAAGAAGTTGAAATAGTTATCGCACCATCGCTTCTTACAGAAGGTAAGGTTTATCAAAAAGCTCAGCAGCTTGGGATGGGTAAGTAGTTAATCAAGAGCAAAATGAGAGAACTTTAGTGAATGTAGTATTAATTTGAAAAATTTTCTAATTAAGAGTTATTATTAAATGATGGGGGAAACCCCATACTCCTCACACACTAAATCGCCCGATTAATCGGGCTTTTTTAGATATTTTGTTACTTATATTATTTAATCTGTAATGAAATCATCACTTAAAAGAATTGCCTGCTAAATTTTCAAAAAGGAATACTTAAATTATGTCATCAGCTCCAGCCGTAACTGATTCTTCATTTGACAAGGATGTACTGCAAAGTGATCTGCCAGTATTGGTTGATTTTTGGGCACCATGGTGCGGTCCATGTAGGATGGTCGCTCCAGTTGTAGAAGAAATCTCAAAAGACTTTGAAGGAAAAATTAAAGTTTTTAAATTAAACACAGATGAGAATCCAAATGTAGCCAGTCAATACGGAATTAGAAGTATTCCTACATTAATGATCTTTAAAGGAGGTCAAAAGGTTGATACCGTTGTTGGGGCAGTGCCAAAAGCAACTCTTTCGAGTACTTTAACTAAGCATTTATAAATTTAAAAGCTTTGCATAAAATTGGACTAATAGACTATGGAATGGGTAATATTCATTCCGTAACAAAATCTCTAGAAAGTCTTGGAGAAGAAATTATATTAATTAAAAACTTTAATGATTCCAAGCTTTGTAAGGCGATAATACTTCCTGGGGTTGGAGCCTTTGACCCAGCTATGAATAATCTCATAAATACAGATTTAATAACTGATTTGAAAAATTGGATTAAAAGTGGGAAATCCTTTTTTGGGATATGTTTAGGTCTCCAACTCCTTTTTGAATCTAGTGATGAAGGAAAAGTTCAAGGACTGGGAATTTTAAAAGGAAAAATACAAAAAATACCCAATATTGTTAACCAAAGAATCCCACACATGGGTTGGTGCCAACTTTTACCTACAAAAAAAAATACTTTATTTGGGATTGAAGAATTAAATAATTGGGTCTATTTTGTACATTCCTATCATGCAATCCCAGATGACTTAAATATCATTGCAGCTCAGGTTGATTATGGCTCTGAAAAATTAACTGCAATGATTGAGAATGAAAATTTATTAGCCTGTCAATTTCATCCGGAAAAATCTGGAAAAACCGGTGAAAAACTTTTGAGAAGATGGCTAAGTAATATTCAATAACAGATTCTTAGGAATGAAGACTAACTTGAGATTAATAGGAGGTAAAAAACTCCAAAGTCCAAATAATTCTTATACCAGACCTACAACTTTGAGAGTGAGAGAGGCCATATTTAATATATTGAACAAAAGAGTTGAAAACTGTAACTGGTTAGATTTATTTAGTGGAACAGGTGCCATATCTTGTGAAGCCTATAATCACGGAGCAAGAAAAATAATTGCAATAGAAAAAAATAAAATCAACTCAAAAATTTGCTTAGAAAATTTACTCTCGTTAGAGAATATAGAGAATAGGAGAAATGATATCGAAGTTATTTGTAAAGACGTTTTGAAATGGACAAAACCTAATTATGAGAGAAACTTATCATCTAAAAAAATGGATTTAAACAAATTAAAATTTGATTTTGTTTATCTAGATCCCCCATACGAAGTGGACTTCCATGAATTAGTTTTAAATCAATTGTTTAATTGTAATCTTTTAAAAAAAGATTCAACAGTTATTTGTGAACATTCTCCAAACCTAAATATTAAAAAAAGTAATTTGTGGGAAACTATAGATGTAAGAAATTATGGGCAATCAAGATTAACATTTTTAATCAATGTCCAGCATCCCTGAACCTCTTCTGTATTGATTCCATGCACTTACGAATAATCCAAGAAGAGTTATTGGAACTAAACCTAAAACAATTCCACAGAGAAGAGGCTCGATCATTTTTTTGCCTTTTTTGAATTTCTTACTCACAATTGTTACATAGGGACTATTTTTTGTGTCAACATCTTCATCAACTGCAGCAGAAAGAGACTTTAAGAAAGAATTCTTAAAGATTGTTTTTGTTGTATTTGGAGTTTCATTGATTTGTTTTTCAATTTTTTTCGTAAATCATCATGAAAATAACAAATATATTATTGAAACTCTTGAGCTTAATGGCTCTGCAGATGAAGGAGATGCTCTTTTTAAGATTAATTGTGTTGGATGTCATGGGATTACAGCAAGAGGATTAGTGGGCCCAGACTTGCACTCAATAACTCAACGTTTGAATGATAAAGAAATAATAAAACAAGTTACTGGAGGCCTGACTCCTCCTATGCCAAGTTTTGAAATTGACCCTATAAATATGTCCAATTTATTAAAATATCTTCATAGCCTTGAATGAATTTGGGAAAAAATTTTTCTAATTTAAAGATAATATTAGTTGAACCAAATGGCCCTTTAAATGTAGGGAGCGTTGCTAGATTATGCTCTAACTTTGAAGTTGATGAATTAAGAATTGTTTCTCCTAAATGCGACATATTTTCTTTAGAAGCAAAGAAAATGGCTCTTAAAGGTCTAAAATTTCTAAAAAATTGTAAGGTTTTTGATGATCTTCAAAAAGCAATTTTTGATTGTGATTTGGTTCTGGCATCTTGTGGAAGAATTGATGTAAGTAAAGATTCATTTTTTGAATCTTCAGAAAATGTATTTAATTGGACTTCATCTTTTGAAAAGATAAATAATTTAGCAATTATATTTGGAAGAGAAGATAGAGGTTTAACTAACAGTGAATTGCTTCTTGCAAATAAAACTTTTAATATTCCAACTTCCCAGAATAATCCTTCATTAAATCTTTCTCACGCTGTTTCAATAGTTTTGTATGAATTAAATAAGTCTTTTAAAAAGAATTTAAATAATGAATTAAAAGTTTTTAACTTAGCATCATCGAAAGAAGTACATGACACATTCGTGGAGATAGAGGAAATGCTTTTGCGAGTTGGATATCTGTTAAAACATACCTCTAAGGCAAAAGTCAGTAAATTTAAGAATTTTATTTTGAGTTCAAATACATCAAAGCACGAAATAAATGTTTTACGAGGAATTGTCCATCAAATAAACTGGTTTTTGAATAATTCAAAAAAAAATAAATAAGTATAAAGTTGATTAGTTACTATACACTTCTTGTTTTAATTTGATAGGGATATTTACTAAAAACATTTTCTGAAGTAACATCTATTGATTATTTGAATATTTAAGAAAACTAAACCTGTGCCTACAACAAAGAAAAGAAGAGTTTTTCCTTTTACAGCAGTAATTGGTCAAGAAGAAATGAAATTGGCTCTCTTGTTAAATGTTATTGATCCAAGAATAGGAGGAGTGATGATAATGGGTGATAGAGGGACTGGAAAGTCTACTACAATAAGAGCCTTAGCTGATTTATTGCCTGCAATCGATGTTGTTAAAGACGATCCATATAATAGTTCACTAGTCGATCCTGATTTGCAAAGTAAAGAAGTTTTGGAAAAAATTACTCAAGGAGAAAATTTAGAGAGTATTCAAAAACAAGTGCCTATGGTTGACTTGCCTTTAGGGGCTACTGAAGACAGGCTTTGTGGAACCATTGATATAGAGAAGGCTTTGAGCGAAGGTGTTAAGGCATTCGAACCAGGTCTATTAGCAAAAGCTAATAGGGGTCTACTATATGTTGATGAAGTGAATTTACTTGATGATCATTTGGTTGATGTACTTTTAGATTCGGCCGCGTCCGGATGGAATACAGTTGAAAGGGAGGGGGTATCAGTTCGACATCCTGCGAGGTTTGTACTTATTGGTTCAGGAAATCCAGAAGAAGGTGAATTAAGGCCTCAACTATTGGATAGGTTTGGAATGAGTGTTGAAGTTAAGACAGTTAGAGATGCTGAACTAAGAGTGCAAGTAGTTGATCAAAGAACTTCTTTTGATGATAATCCTGATAAGTTTTCATTGAGTGTAGAGAAACAACAGGATGAACTTCAACAAAAAGTTATTAAAGCACAAGAAATATTAAATTCTGTTCAAATGGACGATGACTTAAGATTGAATATTTCTGCAATATGCGGAGAACTAGATGTGGATGGTTTACGTGGAGATATTGTTACAAATCGATCAGCAAGGGCAATTGCAGCATTTGAGGGCAGAACTGAAGTTCAAGAAGATGACATAGCAAGGGTTATCTCTTGTTCTTTAAGACATAGACTTAGAAAAGATCCCTTAGAACAAGTTGATTCAGGTGAAAGAGTTATTCAAGCTTTTTGTAAAGTATTTGATTTAGATGAAAAAGAAAATCTTTCAAAATTTCAATTATCTGCTGAAGCTAAATAAAAGTGAGAATAATTGGGATTGACCCTGGATTAGCTAGAGTTGGTTATGGAATAATTGAGATAGAAAATGAAAGAAAGAAATTATTAGATTGCGGCATTATTGAGACAGGTAAAGATAAAAAAGAAGAAGATAGACTTTACGAGATATTCCAAGATCTTAATGAGTTAATAAATCATTGGAACCCAACTGCAGCGGCAGTAGAAAAATTTTTCTTTTACAGGTCAAGCACTACCATAAGTGTGGTGCAGGCAAGAGGCGTGATTATGATGGTATTGGCCTCTAAAAAAATTCATGTTAGTGAGTATTCACCCGCTCAGATAAAATTAACAATTGCTGGGTCTGGAAAGGCATCTAAGAAAGATATACTTGATTCTGTTATGTATAATTTAGATCTTAACAAGCCTCCAAAACCTGATGATTCAGCAGATGCATTGGCTATAGCACTTACAAAACTAAATGAGGATGGCTTTAACTGAAAATTTAATATGACTATCTTTGAAAATAAGAAATTGGAGAGGGATACGTTTAGAAAACTAAGAGATGGGATTTCTCTTAATCAAAGAGAAAATGTAGAAAAGAATGTAAGATTATATATTGATTCATTTGTTACGGGATATAAAAAAATTGGTTATATATGTATATATTGGCCTCTAAAAAATGAGGTTGATATAAGAAGTCTTAGGAAAAAATTTACTTTGGCTTTGCCAAGGTGTAAAGATAAAAAAGAGATGTTATTTTATCCATGGGACGAAAAACCTCTCACCAAAGATTCTGAGGGGATACTAAGTCCAAGTAACTCTTACCCATTAAGTCATTTGCAGATAAGCATGATATTTGTACCATGTCTTTCCGTTGATAAAAATTTAACAAGATTAGGTTATGGAGGAGGTTATTTTGATAAATTAAGGAGAGATAATGATTGGAGAAATGTTCCATGCATTGGAGTATTAACTTCTAATTGTGTAAGTACAACTCCATTAACTAAAGCTGAGTGGGATATCCCTTTATCGGGCTTTATTACAGAAAAAGAAATATCTGTATAATAGAAAACTCATAAAGTGATTAATTTATAGTTTTAAAAAATGGAAAATCAGGAAAAATACAATAATTTATCAAAATTAGTAGAAAAGTTGAAGAAATCAGATGATCCAAAAAGAAAATATGAATACATTTTATGGTTAGGCAAAAAATTGAAAGAACCTGATAGTGAAATTCTTGTTGAGGAAAATAAAGTTAAAGGATGCGTTTCAGAAGTTTTTGTTAAGGCAACCATTAAGGCCGGTAAATTATTTTGGGAAGGATATTCTGATGCTCTCATAACAAAGGGTTTGTTGGCCTTTCTAATTAGTGGATTAAATGAGTTAACACCAAATGAAGTTGTTGAAATAGATAAGAAATTTTTAGAAGATACTGGTTTGAAAGCAAGCTTAACCCCTTCACGATCAAATGGTTTTTTAAACATTCTATTGAAAATGCAGTCTCAAGCAAATGAATTTTTGTAGACCTAATAATATAAAATTAAACTCAAAGTTAAAAGAAATAAAAATGAGTAAATGCAAAATTGGGATTGTAGGTTTTGGAACTGTAGGGTCAGGGATTTATAAAATATTAAGTTCGGAAGTTGATTCACATCCAATTCTAAAAGAAATAAAAATTGCAAAAATAGCAGTTAAAGATCTTAATAAAAAAAGGGATATTGAAATAGATAATAATTTATTAACTGATGATCCATTTAAATTAATTAATGACCCCTCTATAGATGTAATTGTTGAAGTAATGGGTGGTGTTGATTTAGCGAAAGATATTATTCTGCAATCATTAAAATTAGGTAAATCTGTTGTTACAGCAAATAAAGCAGTCATTGCAAGATATGGAGAAGAAATATATAAAACTGCATCTAAAGAAGGAGTTTATATATTGTCAGAGGCTGCAGTTTGCGGCGGGATTCCTATAATTGAACCCTTAAAAAGATCATTAAAAAGTAACAGCATAAAAAAAATGGTTGGGATAATAAATGGAACAACAAATTTTATTCTTTCAAAGATGACAAATGAAAAAGCTGATTACAAGGAGAGCTTAAAATTGGCCCAAAGCCTTGGGTATGCAGAATCTGATCCAACTGCCGATGTTGAAGGCCATGATGCGGCTGATAAGATTTCAATTCTTAGTGAACTTGCATTTGGAGGGAAAATCAAAAGAGAGGAGATTCATGCTGAGGGCATTAGTAAAATTAATCTAAAGGATATTGAATATGCCAATAAATTAGGGTTTGAAATAAAACTTTTAGCGCTTTCCGAAAGAGGACAAATTAATAGTAATGAATCACTTGCCTTGAATATTTGGGTAGGACCCTCTTTGATTCCAAAATCTCATCCATTGGCAACAGTAAAGGGAGTTAACAATGCATTATTAATAGAGGCTGATCCTCTTGGAGAGATAATGTTGTATGGTCCAGGTGCTGGGAGTGGCCCAACTGCTGCATCTGTAGTTTCAGATATATTAAATCTGCATGCCGCCTCAGTAAAAAATAATAATTCAATCGATCCATTATTATCTTTCGATTTCTGGAGAAACTGTCATATCATTAGATCTTCACAAATAAATAAAAAAAATTACCTTAGAATTATTTGTCTTGATAGTCCTGGTGTAATAGGAAAGATTGGAGATATTTTTGGAAAAAATAATGTATCAATCGAATCGATTGTCCAATTAGATGCAAGTGAGGACAAAGCTGAAATTGTTGTTATTACTCATGAAGTGAATAATGGAGATTTTGAGAAATCGAAAGATGAAATAAATTCGCTAAATGAATTAATAATTATTGCAAGTCAATTAAGTTGTATTTAAAAAAATAGTTTGCAAATTTCTTTATAGCTTGTTAAACCGAAGAAAGTAAGTGTTTGGTTTTAGCTCCTTAATGATTCATTCAAAACTATTAGAAAATAAAAATGAAAAAAATAATTTAATTTGTTCTGAAAACCTTTATAAAGGTGCCTGTGTAAAAATTAAAAATAGCAATAAGACTTTTCAAGTAATTGGTATAAACATATCTAAAGAAATTTGTTGGGTGAGAGAGTGGCCTTTTGCCTATAATTCTAAAAAAACATTCGCTTTAGAAATAAGTCAAATAACCTTACAAATTTTTTGCTCAAATAATTTTTCAGAATAATTAAGTACTTAAGAAATATGAAAAAAAATGTTGTTTTATCAATATTTATTATTTTTATTTCTTTTTTCCAAACTTCTTGCGGCTCAAAAAGAATATCTAAAAAAATCATAGTAGCAAGTTCTGGAAAAATTGAATCTTTAGATCCAGCTAGAGCCAATACTCTTAAAGCAATTCAATTAATCAGTTCTCTTGGAGACACATTATATGAATTAAATTCTAACGGAGAATTAATACCTGAATTAGCCTCTGGGATGCCAATTATTTCAAAGGATAAACTTCAAATAATTATAAATTTAAGAAAAAATGTTTTATTTCACGATGGCACTGCATTTAATTCAAATGCAATAAAGTTTTCTTTTGATAGATTCAAAAGAATTGGAACGATGAATTATATTTTAGGAAATAAGATTAAATCAATAGAAACGCCAAGTGAATATTCTGTCATAATAAATTTGAATAAACCATCAAGTTCTTTGAATGGTTTACTTACATCAGTAAATTTAACTCCAATATCTCCAATATTTTACAAAGAATTTTCTGATAAGTTTCTAAATGAAAAATTCGTTGGCACTGGCAAATATGTGCTGAATAGTTTTTCTAATGAAGTCCAATCAATTGATCCACATTTGAATTATTGGGGTGAAAAGCCCTTAAATAACGGTATTAATTTTGTGGGATACTCAAATTCATCCTCTCTTTTTGGGGCTTTAAAAAGTAAACAAATTGACGTGCTTTTATCAAATTCAATTGATGATAGTCAGAGAAAAAGTTTAAATAATTTAAGCAAAAATAAACAGTTTAATGAAGGTAATAGCCCTTTCACTGAATTAAGTTTTATAAGCCTTAAAACTAGTTCTTATCCATTAAATAATCTTAATTTAAGACTCGCTTTGGCAAAAAGTCTTAATAGAAAATTAATTAGTGAGAAAGTAAGTTATGGATTAAGGAAGCCATCTAGATCAATTATTCCTCCGATATTAAAAAAAGATAATCAAAAACTTTGGCCTAAATATGATTATTTAGAAGCGAGAAGGTTATTGCAAAAAGAAAATTACTGCAATGGAAATATTCTTAAAATACCCCTTACTTATAGATCGAATGTACCAGCTGACAAGCTTATTGCTCTGACATGGCAAGAAGAAATTAAAAGTTCATTAAAAGATTGTATTGATATTGAACTAAATGGGGTTGAATCTACAACAGTTTATAAGAATCTAAGTTTAGGAATTTATACGGCAGTTATTCTCGATTGGACTGGGGCTTATTCAGATCCAGAGGCTTATCTCACCCCTCTTTTAAGTTGTAATGAAATAGTTGATGGCATATGTAAAAAAGGAGAGTCAGTTTATAGCGGCAGTTTTTGGGCATCTAATAAAGTTGAAAGTTTATTTCTTGAAAGTGAAAAAATAAGTGGAATTAAAAGATTAGAAAAACTTGTTGAAATTGAAAAAATAGCAGCAAATTCAATCCCTTATATTCCTATTTGGATATCCTCTCAAAAAGCATGGTCTCAAAATAATATATCAAAACCTATTTTTAATGGTGCAGGAATAATTTCATTGAGTGATCTAGAGTTAATTGATGAGTAGAAATTTAAATAAATTACTAAATTATTCCTTATTAAAAATTTCATTAATACCGATAATGCTATGGATCATTTCTTCATTAGTATTTATTTTATTGAGAGTTGCCCCCGGCGATCCCGTCGATGCCATACTTGGATCTGGTGCAGATGAGGTTTCAAGGGAATTTCTAAGAAATAAATTGGGGCTAAATGAACCTTTAATAAGTCAATATTTTTCATATATTAAAAATATATTGCACTTAGATTTTGGCCAATCTCTTAGTACCCAGGAGCCAGTCCTCAATATTATTATTAAGTCATTGCCTGCAAGTCTTGAGCTTGGATTCTTTTCAATATTAAGTGCCACACTAATAGGATTCCCATTGGGATTACTTGGCTTAAGAAATAAAGGTAAAAAGACTGATTATATTGCGAGAATACTAGGAATTGCTACATATGCGATCCCTCCTTTTTGGGGTGCAATGTTAGCGCAATTATTATTTTCTGTATTCTTTAATATTTCCCCAATTGGAGGTAGATTTCCAATATTTCAGCAACAACCACAAATTACAGGTTTTCTGGTTTTAGATAGTATTCTTTCAAATAATATTATTGCCTTGAAAGATAGTCTTTATCATCTCGCACTTCCTTCGATTACCCTTGGCTTTTTATTAAGTGGTATATTCAGCCGCTCATTAAGAGTAAATTTGGATAAGACATTAAAAAGTGATTATGTAAATGCTGCTATATGCAGAGGAATATCAAGGAAAAAAATATTTTTAAATCATGCATTGCCTAATGCTCTATTGCCAATTGTCACTATTTCTGGCTTGACTATGGCCTCATTAGCAGGAGGTGCTTTATTATTCGAGGTAACTTTTTCATGGCCAGGTATTGCTTTAAGATTACATGAAGCTATTTCTCAAAGAGACTATACCTTGGTTCAAGGAATTGTAATTTTTACCTCTATGCTCATAGTCTCTTTAAATCTCTTCGTGGATATTTTAATCGCATATTTAGATCCACGAATAGAGTACTAATTTTTGGAAATTTCTTTTATTGTTTCAAGATTTAAAAGATGGAAATCAAGTCCAAAATCTCTTTGGTTTTTAATCACATTAGGGATCTTTTGGTCTTTAATATTTTTTAAAAATTCAACTATAAATTTAGTAGATAAGTCTTGTACTAATATTGGCTCTGAACCAATAAAAGTTTCATTTATTTTGAATACGTCATTATTTTCTTCATAGCTTTTATTAATTCTTATTGGAGAGAAATGACTTGCCCCTTCAATAATTAGAAATCTATTTGATGGATTATTTAAAGCAGAAAAAACTCTAAATTGTTCATTCATTAATGGTGTAATAAGGTCATAAGTACCACCTATTAGAAGAGTTGGTGTTTTAATGCCTGTACTATTTTCTTTTGGCCATACTAAACTGCCAAATGAATTAAAACCTATAATCGCACTGGCCTTATTAGAGTTATTTTTCTTAGGGAATGGTATTTCGCTCAACTGACATTGAAGTAATTTAGATAAATTTGTTACAGCAAAGTCTTTTAATGCCGAATCACATTTTTCCTCAAGTTTATCAATAGGTTTATTGCCTTCATATAAAAGTGCTATAAAAGCACCAAGTGAATGCCCCATTAAAATATAAGAATCATTAGGTAAACCAAATTCTCCATTTTCATGAGCTTTTAATACAGCATCTAAATCTTTAATTCTATATAAGAAAAAGTCTGCACTTCCTGGGATTGTGTCCTTTCCTTCGAGTACTTCTATAAATGTATCCAAATTACTTCCTCTATGATCTATGAATAATATTGGCCAACCTCTTTTAGCCAATTCGTTGCCTATCCATTTGAAATTATTAATTTCGCCTCCAAGTCCTGGCATAAAAATTATCAGTTCTTTATCTTCATTAGTTTTATTACTTTTCCATATTTCAATTTCAAAAGGTTTCACTCGGTGAGGAGTATAAATTTTTTTATCAATTTTTATTAGATCTTTAGTTGATTTTTTTTCAATATTTTTGTAGGCATTTTGGTTAGTCTTTTCAAGTTTATTTAATTTCGATAAAAGATCTTGTTGCATTGATAATTCATTTTTCCAAGATGAAATTATTAAAATTAAATTATCAATATCAAGTGAAATTTCTTCTGATGGTAATGCCTTTATGATTTCTAAAGTTGAAACTTCTTTTTTTTGATCTAATAAATTTTCTATGGTGTTATAAATTTCTGTTCCATTATTGTCATTTGGAACTTTAATGCTTTTACTTAATTCTGTAAGAACTTTACGCCCTATCCAACTTCTTAATATTTCTCTATTTAATCCCTCTTCCTTGAAAACTGGAAATTCTAAAAATTTTGATAATTCAAAAACTCTTATAAATCCATTTTTTTTAAACCAATCTATTAATTCTGTTGAATCATCTTTGTATTTTTCTAATTTTGATAATTGTTCTATAGTAAGAGGGATTTCCATCTCTTCAAACTTAATATTTATCTTTTCAGCAGCCTTTAAACCATTATTAAAAAATAAACCACAAAAACTAAAAAAAATTATAAAAATGTATTTCACTAGTGATTAGTCCAAATAGTTTACAAATTTGCAAAAATTGGTGGATTCAATTTCCTTATCATTTGAGGTTAATAACCAAGATAAGATTTTTCGCTGCATTTGGAGCAGGAGGTGTTATTTATTTAACATCACTTATTTTTAATAACCTAGGATTATCGGCGACAGATATTGGCCTGGGATTTACCATTTCATCAATAATTGGAACGCTAACAAGACTCTTTACAGGTAATTATCTTAATAAAACGGGAAAAATACAATTTCTGATAATTACTTCTTCAATACTAAGTATTGCCGCTAGCTTTTGCCTCATTTTTTCAAGAGATACTTTTTTGTACATAATTGGACAATCACTTGTTGGGGCTGCTGCGGGAATATATTGGCCTTCTGCCGAGTTTGGGGTGCCCTATTTTTGTCATCCTATTGAAACACGTAAAGCTTATGCCCTTGTTAGAAGTTCGGAAGCTTTAGGAATATTTCTAGGGGTATTCTTAGGGGGTTATATGACGAATTTTTTGTATTCCAAATCAATATTTATAAATGATATATTTTGCATGTTAGTTATCACGTATTTAATATCTAGAAATAGTTCTTCTATAAAAAGAAACTTAGAAAATTTTCAAAAAAAATTAGTAGATCCAACTAATCAGGGACTATCGAAATGGAATAAAAATTCAACAATAATAATTTTATCTATTTTATTGATAACTACCTCTTTAGCCTTGATACAAGTAACTTTGCCCCTGGATCTTGTTAAAGGTGGAGTATATCGTAATGCATTAAGCAAAGAAATTATTAGTCTTATAATTTCTATTCAGTTAATTTTATTGTTGTTTTTACAATGGCCTGTCGGTTCTTGGATATCTAAGAAAGAAAGATTATTTGGCTTGAAATTTAGTTTAATAAATTTCACTTTCGCTTCATTTTTATTATTTATTTCTAGTTATTTAAATATTGCAGCGTTTTATTTAATTTCTTTGGCATTGATTTTAGTAAGTTTAGGGACTGCTTCATTTCTTCCAACATCAACAGATGTCGTTTTCAGAATAGCTCCTTCAAATAAAAAAGGTTTTGCACTTGCTCTATTATCACAATGTTTTGCTATGGGTTATTTTTTTGGACCATTTATTTCTGGACGCATATTAGATCTATTTGGTTATGCTTCAATAATCTGGCTTTCAATTTCTTGTTGTTGCTTTTTTGCCTTTACAATTCTATTAAAGAGATTATTTTAATTAATCTTTTCTAATTCAATAATTCTTCTCTCTCTTAGAAATAAGAAAAAAGGTGCAGAGAATGCGAAGGCTATAAGAAAAGTTCCAATGTATACAACCCACATATTCTTCATGTTTAGTTTTTTTGATTCATTTACTATCCATATAAAAATAGCGCTTGCACCTACTAATAAGTCTCTAGAAATTGACTGAGCTGCAGGGTTTGAATTTGCTAAAGAAATGAAGTTATTTATATCAAAGCTGCTTCCATATTCCCTAGCAAATTCGAAATTTGCCATCATTGGCAGGACAGCACCCAAAATTGATAGAAAAAGGTAAAGATAAGATAGTATCTGTTTATTATCTTTTAAAATGTTAAATGAATTCACTTGTCAAAAATATTTCTTTTAATAATAGTATTTAAAAGCTTATGGTTGTTGAAAAGAATAATAAAGTTGAAGACTATAAATTTAAAAAAGGAAATTTAAATTTTGCTGTTGTTGGTCATGTTGAGTGGATAAATTTCTTAAAGGTCGATCAATTACCAAAACCAGGCGTCATTTCTCATTCTGAAAAATCTCTTGATTATCCAGCTGGTGGTGGCTCTATTATCGCGAAAATACTTTCTGATTTAACTATAAACCAAATTCATTTTTTTACGTCATTAGGTAATGATGAATATGGAGATAAGTGTTTCAAGATTCTCTCAAATATGGGAATTAAGATGCATGTAGCTTGGCGTGATAAACCAACTAGAAGAGGATTTAGTTTAATTGACTCTCTAGGTGAAAGAGCAATAACAGTTATTGGTGAAAGGTTAGCTCCAACTCATAAAGATAAGTTGGAATGGAATATTTTAAAAAAAATGGACGGAATTTTTATTACGGCATCTGATTCAGAGATTTTTAAAATGGCTAGATCAGCTTCAATACTGTGTACGACACCAAGGGTAGGATTAAATACAATTAATAATTCAAATGTTCTTTTAGATGGATTAATAGGCAGTAATCTTGATCCCGGAGAAGTTTTTTCTTTTTCTGAATTATCGTTAAAACCCAAATATACTATTAAAACCGAGGGAGAGAAGGGAGGCATAATATTCCCAGGAGGAAGATATAAGGCTCTTAAAAATAAAAAATTAAAGGTTGATTCTTATGGATGTGGCGATTCATTTGCTGCTGGGATTCTTTATGGAATGGCATCTAAATGGGATATAGATAAAAGTTTAAATCTTGCTAAAGTAATGGGAAGAGACGCAAGTGAATTTTTCGGCCCATATGCAAATAGTGATGAAAAATAATTGAATTAAGACTTATATGAGCAATCTAGATAATAAAAATAAAAATCTACTTGTAGAAAACATTATTGTTTTCTTTTTATTTACTGTTTTTTTAGTTTTTAATTCTTTAAAAACTTTATCTAAAATTTTTACCTATGGAATCATAAAAAAAGAAATATTAACTACTAAAAGTAACTTAGGCGTAGATATAAAAATAAAAATTAAGTAATGAATATATTTTTAGTTTTTCTAATTTTAGGAGTTATTTTTTTGGTCTTCAAAAAAATTAATTCTAAAAAAACAAAGAACATAAAATTAGATAAATTTAAAAATAAATTACAGAGCACGCAAACAAATATTGACAGGATTTTTTTAAGAGAGGAAGAAAAAACCTTTTCAAATCCTAATATAAATATTTATATTGGTGTTTATGACAACGAAGAAAATATAAATAGAAAATCCAATATACACAGAGCAAGACTTTCAAAATTTAAGAAATCCAAATTAAATGGTGAAATGATATTTCAAGATGATGAACAAAGGATTTATAAATTTAATAATGGAAAAAAAGTTTACTTATGATTTATGTTCTAACTACACTCAAGACTTTCTCTGGTTGAAACGCCTGTTGTTGGATTGATACCATCAGCAATTTCACAAAGATTTCTTTGATCTTCGCTGTCAAGAATGGCGTAAGAAAAATCTGCTCCTTCTATTTGAGCTCCTGCAAAACTGCTACCTGAAGCGATCATATTTATTAAAACAGCATTTCTAAGATCTGTTTTTTGGAAATTAACTCGATCTGAAAGAGTATCGGTCAGGTCGATTCCATTTAAATTAGAACCTTTTAAATCAGATAGGGTTAAGGTTGTCCCATGTAAATCAACGTCACTAAAATCTGCATCTCTTGCCACTGCTCCAGCTATAGATGACAAATGAAGATCCTCTCCATGGAAATCAAATCCTGTAATATTAGATCTTACATAACTTGGAACTTCATCTCCCTCGCCCTTAACAGCTACATTTGCCCCAGCAAAAACTGGAGAGGATAAAACTAAGAAAGAAAAAGTTATGCACAAAAGATATTTTAAAAATCTGAAAAATTTCATACTAGAGAATTCGAATGTTGTTATTTTATAACAATTAGATAATTTTTAAAATTGATGTGTAAATTTGGAACTCCTTTTTAAGATTATTTAACACTGTAAATTTTAAATCTAGGCTCTAGATTGGTTATACAATCAAGGAGTTTTTTGTTATCTTTGCTATTCGTAACCTTGAATTCAGATTCAACTGTGCCGCCCTCATCTCTAATGGCTTGATTTAAAACTATGGAACCGTTTTCGTCAGATACTGATCTATGAAAAGTTCCTCTAGGTATTCTTAAAATATAACCGCAAGATTCTAATCTAACTTTATAAAAAGGATAATCCCAACCAAAATTAACAAGGAAAAATGTCCTACCCCCAGAGATAGCTAATAGATTATCTTCTTGATTATGATGTATGTAAAATTGCCAATTATTAAATTCTTCTTCATTTGGAGGGCTAACCGCAGGTCCACTGTGAATAACTAGATCTCTGTAATTTGATTCATTAACACTAATATCAAAAAATCTGACATCTTTTGTATCGCGAAATTTTTCATAACTTATCAATTCAAACATTTTTGATTTGTTTGATTTGATAACTGGAATTTCTAAACTTGAGTTCAATTTTCTTTAAAGGTTAAACAAATGAAAACAGATATATTTCTCTAAGAACGTATCAATTAACACTAAAAAAGAAACATATTTTCATTAATTTTTTTTCTATTTTTAAAGATTAAAGATTTAATTTTTATTTAATCTCAATAGGTTTGATTTCCCAAGATAAAGTATTTTCTAAATTATTTTTTCCCATAAAGTTCCCAGTAATTACAGAGGTTAAATTAGATTTGGAAGATGATACCAATGTTAAATATCTTTCGTCTATTAATCCTTGTCCGCTTGGATCAAAACCTCTCCAACCAGCACCTGGAATATATAATTCAGCCCAAGCATGTAAATCTAACTCAGAGGGCAACGGATCTTCAAAATGATAACCACTTACAAACCTACTTGGGATACCAATAGACCTGCAAGCTTCAACCATAAGCATTGCTAAATCTCTGCATGAACCTATACGTTCTCTAAGTGTCCTGCTAGCCGGCCATGCTGGCCCTGTATGTCTTTTGGTATATTTAACCCGATCTTGAATAATCTCAATTAGTTGGTAGGTAAATGATAATGCGTTATTAATGCTTCCTGCTAGAGCTTCTTGGGCAAGTTCAACGGCAGAGGGATCGTGTTGTCCATTTGGCATCCATCCCTCCAATGCCCCCTGTAAATCTCTATTAATAATGCTTCGACAAAAAGGTAATGTTAAATCTCGATTTTTAACTCCATCAATAATGTTTGGATATTTTATAGTTTCAACTTCGCTGATTGATTCAATAATTAAATTATCTGTTGATCCATTGAATCTGATTCTGTTAATTTCTTCTCCGCTGGCAGCAAGTAATGGATAAATAATTTCTGGTTCTGGGGTTATTTTTAATTCAAAATTCTTTAGTTTTTGGAAGCCATTTGACCTTGGCTTTATACATAATCTATGCTCGCCTAATTGAACAGGCTCTTCGTATTTGTATTCAAGTTTGTGAATGTATTTAATTCTCATTAATAAACTTATTAATTAATAAAATATTTTTCTTGAATGAGATCATTTAATTTATTTAAATCCAATTGCAATGAATCTATTGCCTCATGTAAACCATCATTGATTATATCTTCAATTCTGATATAACTCCACTTTGCTTTAAGCAAACCTCTCATGCATTCTAATTCTGATGGATTTTCAGTAGATGGAGAGGTATCTATCGCTTTAAGTGTATTACTTATCCCATCAAGACAGTACCTCACTGATCTCGGAAAAATTGGATCAAGTAAAAGAAATCTTGCAACTGAATTAGGCTTTATAGAATTCTGCACTGCTTTCCTAAACATTTGATAAGCTCCAGCTGAACGTAAAAGTGCAATCCATTGCAGCTCATCAAGAACTCCTCCAAGTTCATCTAAGCTAGGTAAGAGTAAATAATATTTAACATCTAAAATTCTGGATGTTTTGTCAGCTCTTTCGATTAATCTTCCAAGGATGCTAAATCTCCAGGCAAGATCTTTGCTTAGAGTTGCATCTGTAATTCCATAAAAAAGCTGACATTCCCTCCTTATTTCACTTAATTGTTCTTGCCTTGGTTTATTCCATATTGCCTCTCCTTCTTGCATATTCCAATATAAAATATTAATTTGTTCCCACATTTCTGTAGTCATAACATCTCTGATTTGTCGTGCATTTTCTCTTGCCATTTGAATGCAAGAAATTATGCTGTTTGGGTTCAAACGATCTCTTATTAAAAAGTTAATAACATCATCAGGTTTTTTCTCTGGGAATCTTTTATCAAATGATTCTCTGTCACTTGAAGCATCAATTAACGGAAGCCAAGGTTCTGCGCTTCCTGGCGGACAATCTAATGACATTGCTTCACTTACTTCCACGAAACGAGATATGTTTTCTGCACGTTCTAAATAACGATTTATCCAATAAAGAGATTCTGCTACACGACTTAAAAGCATATTATTTACCTACAACCCATGTATCTTTGCATCCTCCACCTTGAGAAGAATTGACGACTAATGAGCCTTTTTTTAATGCTACCCTCGTAAGCCCACCAGGGCTTACCCATGAATCTTTCCCTCTCAAGATATATGGTCTTAAATCAACATGACATGGAAAAAGTTCTCCATCACATAACGATGGCACAGTAGATAATTCTAACGTTGGTTGTGCTATGAAATTTCTAGGATTTTTTTTAATTTTATTAGCGAATTCTTCTATCTGAGTTGTTGTTGAGTGAGGTCCAATTAACATTCCATAACCCCCAGCTTCTGCAACAGACTTAACAACAAGTTTTGATAAATTTTCTAAGACATACTCTCGATCCTTTTGGTAATGACAAATATACGTTTCTACATTATTAATAATAATTTCTTCATCAAGATAATATTTAATCATTTTTGGAACAAATGAATAAATCATTTTGTCATCTGCTATTCCAGTCCCAGGTGCATTTGCTAAAGCAACATGACCTGCCTTGAAAACATCTAATAATCCGCTTACACCAAGGCAGGAATCTTTTCTGAAATTAAGAGGATCTAAGAAATCATCGTCAATTCGTCTGTAAATTACATCTACTCTTTTTAATCCAGAGGTAGTTTTTAAATATACATAATCATCATTACAAACTAAGTCATGCCCCTGAACTAGTTGGATACCCATTTCTTGAGCTAAATAACTATGTTCAAAATAAGCACTATTAAAAATTCCTGGAGTTAGTAGAACTATCTTGGGAGTGTCTGTCCAAACAGCAAGTTCTTGAAGTGTTTTTAAAAGATATGATGGATACTCATCAATTGGTTTTACTATTCTTCCTGAGAAAAGATTAGGGAAAATATTTTTCATAACTAATCTATTTTCTAAAAAGTATGCAACCCCAGAAGGGCACCTTAAATTATCTTCTAAAACATGCCAATCTCCATTTCTGTCTCTTATTAAATCAAGTCCTGAAATTTGACACCATTTACTTAGTGGAGGTTTAAAACCTATCATCTGAGGTCTCCAACCTTCTGAACTCTCTATTAATTCTCTTGGAATTATTCCATCATTAATTATTTTTTGAGAATTATAAATATCATCTAGGAATAAATCAATTGCCTCAAGCCTTTGTTTTAGACCTTTTTCTAAGGTTACCCAATCATCTTTACTAATTATTCTAGGAAGTGGATCAAAAGGTAATATTCTCTCAGTACCTTTTAAACCAGTATCGTTTAATCTAAAAGTTGCACCATGTCTTAATAATAATTTTTTTGCGGCAGAGTGATTCCTGTTTAATTCTTCAAGACCCATATTATCCAAAGAGGAAAGTAGTGGAATCAATATTTCTCTAGCAGAATTAACATTATCCTTAAAGTATTCATCAAAATTATTTTTAGGCTGATAACTTGAAAACATATAATTCATCGTTTAGTAATTTTTACTTTAGCTTCAAATCTATATTCGTATTTATGGATACCAAAAATAATATCTCTTAACTCGATATATTTAATTATTTGGATCATTGAAGTATATTTCTTAAAAATCTAAAAAAGTATGAATTCTGGTAATTGGCAATTTGTTTTTTTTAGATATTTCGCAAGCTTTCTGTTTATACTCTCTCACAGTTTGCTGGTTCTTGATCATTTACCTATTGGGGCGGCGCTCCATGGACTTGGAGAAGTTTTTATTGCGCCTTGGGCGTTTAGGGAAAGAGCATGGGATCTTGTTGTTATTGCAGTTTTATTTTTCTTCTTCGATATCTGGGGACTTATAAACACTCCTTGGAATTAACTGGTATTATTTATATACTAATTTTGAAAAAGTGATATTTAATATGAAATTTAATTTTTATCAAATTTATAAAATAATTTTTCTTTTATTTCTGACAAATATTTCTAATTTATATGCACATAATCTAATTAATGGAGGTTGCAAAGGTCATTGTGGACAGAAAGTTAAATCAATAAATAATAAAAAACAATTAAAAAATTTTGATGATCAAATAAATATTGAGAGTAAAAATTCATGTTTAAATAAATCTCTTTGTAGAGGTTGACTTACTGAATTTTTTTAAATTGTTTTATGCAATTGTATCTTTAATTATTAATGAATACCTAATATTTGCTTGATAATTTTTATTTGGAGGATTTATTTGATTTTTAATTAAAAAAATAAAAGTATACACTAACGGTAGAAGTAATGATGACGCAGCAACTAAAGCAATTATCTGGTTTAACCTAATAAATGGTTTTTTTACAAGATCCTCACCGCACAATCCACATACAAGAACCCCTTTTGAAGATTGTTTTTGAAATTGATATTTAGGATTGCAATAGGGGCAATAGTATCTAACCATATTTTTTATTTTATCTTTTTAATCATTATCTATAAAACTAAAAGAAAGTCACCTTATTTTTTTTAATTAAAAAAAAGAGGACTAATGAAAGCCCTCTTTTATCTCTTACTTATATTTTTTTTATGAAGTTAAAAACGTACCTAAATCATGGATCCTTGTTATTAACCTCTATTAAGCTAATACTCACCAAAATTAACTAATTGTCTTTAACTGGGGCAAAAACTCTAGAATTAAGCTTGTTTCTTAAAGGGCACCTTAACGATGCAAAAGAAGGAAGCTTAGACATTAATAAAAAATAAATGGAGCAGTTAATTAAATTAGTTCGGTTTATTCCGAAATTTCAGGCAGGCTATCGATCATTTTGAAAGACCCCCTAGAACTCAACAATATAAAATTAGGAAAATATTTCTCTAAAGACAATCCGTTTTTATACGCATTGCTTTTTAATCAAAAATGTCCGAGAGTAGTATTCAATTGTGTTAATTTTTTTAAGATATTTTTAGTAAGTTTTGCTTATTTCTTTTGATATTTAATTCGACTATCTTGACTTTAAATAATTGAGGAACTCTTTTATGGATCATTCAAATGAAGTTAGTAAGACTGATAAATCTAATCCTATAGACGAATATTTTCAATGTCTTTCATATTGCGATATTCACCCAAAAGGAATAGATAACGAATGTGAGGTCATTTGTATGGAAAGACATTTAAAAGCTAACTATTGGTAATTTTATAAACTTCTACTTTTTACTTAAATCCCTTAGAAAAAAGGTTAGTCCGAACTTTAAATTTCCATACATTTACCACGCCTTTTGCGTTAACTGCTGCAAGTGCACAATCATCAGGTCTCCAGGATATTGCCCCTACTAGATCCCCTGCGAATGCAGCCCCAACTGGGTCCCCATTACCGTCTTTTTTTAGAAAACTTGCGACAACAGAACCATCCCTAGATCCCGAGGCTACAAGCATACCTTTATTTGAAAAGGCTAGGCTCGAAATAGGTTCTGTATGGTGACATAGCTCTCCTGGCATAGTGCCCTCCGGACCATTCCCTATAAAGCTCCATACTGTGATTCTTTCACTGCCACTTGTCGCTAATAATTTTCCGCTGTCATCAAAAGAAAGGTGACTTGGTTTTCCAGGGTATCCAGTCATTTCAGCATCCATTCCTGTTGATCTTCTCCAAAAATGAACTGAATTGTCTTGACTCCCACAGGCGACTATATCTCCATCTGGGCTTAATTCCATAGAGACCAATGATCCTTGCCACTCGAGTTTTTGATTCGTTTTATTATTAACTATGTCAAAGAATGTCACTCTGCCGTAGCATGCAGTTGCCAGCTCATTTTTATTTGACCATGTTATTGCACTTACTGTGCTTGGATGGTCTTCTGAGATCCATTTCTCTTCTCCAATTTCATTAAAAACGTATACTTTTTTTGAGGAAGCTATCGCTAGAAATAAACCGTCATTAGACCACTTGAGGTGTTCCACCCAGACCTTACCAAGATCAAGCGTTTTAATTACTTTACCTTCGTGGCAATTGCAAATTTGAACTTTTCCATCCTGACCTGATGTTGCAAAAATTTCACCCTCTGGATGAATTGCCATCGCTAGTAGACCACCAGAGTGAGTATTTTCTTTTTCCCAAATAATTTTTCCAGTATCTCCTTCGAATGCAAAAAGACCTCCTACCACGTCGCCAACAATAAATTGTTTACCTTTAAGAGCCCAGCCGCATGCTATTGCGTAATCGTTAACTTCAGCTGTCCATCCCTCGTGGAACATCCCTCTTGGGCTAAATGATTCTATATCAGGCATTTTTCAAAACCTTCACGCATCTCTTTCTCGTCCAAATTCCTACCTATAAAAACAAGTTGGTTTCTACGAGGTTCGTTACCCCATTCTTTATCAGGTTGTGCTGTAAATAACATATGTACCCCTTGGAAAACTATTCTCTGTGGGTTTCCTGCGTAGCTAATGAAACCTTTTGTTCTAAAAATATCCACCCCTTTTTCAGAAAGAAGTCTGCCCAACCAAGTATTAAGTTTTTCTGGATCAACATCTCCAAATCGTTCAATTGCAATTGACGTTACTTCATCATCGTGTTCGTGCTCAGCTTGCCAGAATCTTTCAATATTAAATGGAATCTCTTTTGAATTATTTTCTTCACTTTTAATGATTTTCATATTGAATTCTTCAGCAGTGTGCTGTGTATATAAACCTATCTTTGATTCCTTTTCGATGTTTAATATGAATGATTTATTTCCTTTATCCTCCAATTTAAGATTTATATGTTCTCCAAATGGAATGATATTCTCAGGTTCTAAGCTTTTAGCATTTTCTGCATAAAGTCTTACGGAGTATTCAGCACCATCTTTGAGTTCCTTTTCACTCTCACCTTGGTTAGCGAGAGCTACTAAGGACATTTCTGGGTCTGGTCCTTCCTCCAGGATTAATTCATATTTACCAGCATCAAGATCGTAAACTCCTGTCCATTCAAAGGGATATTCTGGTTCAAGAAATGTTGGTCTGCGTTTAAGGATCTGATCGAGATCAAATGCACTTAGATTTAGGACTGTTTCGATGGGTACTTGGGCATTCTCGGCTCGAATGATTCGAGTCATTCTGTTCATATCTCTCAACCTCGATTCAAGAGTATCTAGAGCATCATCAGAGACTAAATCAGTTTTATTTAGGACAAGAACATCTGCAAATGCAACTTGCTCTGAACTTTCATCACTTCTTCCTAATTGCTGATCAATATGTGCAGCATCAACTAAAGTTACAATTCCATCAAGAGTAAATTCGGAACTAATTTCTTCATCCATGAAAAAAGTCTGAGCAACTGGCCCAGGATCTGCTAACCCTGTCGTTTCTACTAAAACATAGTCAAACTTATCTCTCCTTTTCATAAGGTTGCCAAGGACTCTTATTAGATCACCGCGAACAGTACAACAAATGCACCCATTTGACATCTCAAATACTTCTTCATCGGCATTAATTACGAGCCCTTGATCTATACCTACTTCACCGTATTCATTCTCAATTACGGCTATTCTTTTCCCGTGCTCTTCACTTAATATCCTATTAAGCAAAGTAGTCTTCCCTGAGCCTAAGAATCCAGTGAGGATGGTTACGGGAACTTTATCTTTGATGCTCATTTACAGATTTTTACTAAATAAACAATAGTTTAATAATAGTAATAATAAGAAATGAAAACCGTTTTTATTAGAAAAATTTAATCTGAAAGTTTGTACCATTCAGACTCAAGATTGGAGCCAGATTCTTTATCACAACTTCCTCCTAATGAATCAACAATTGTGCAAGTGTTGTGAACAGCTACTGAAACCGTATTCCCGTCCATCATCAATCCATCAACGAATATTTGATTAGAAGCTAAAGGAACCGAACTTTGTCTACTTAAGTTTCTTAATAACTTAGATGCTGGAATTTGTTCAGGAAATATTGCCTGAACTTTCTTTTCATCTAACATTTTCAAAGTAGAACTTATGTTCTCTGGCCTTAAGCTTGAGGAGTCTCCAAGAAAGTCAAGTAAACTAATAGTTTCAATACCAAAAGCATCACCGTAGTATTCCATTGCTTTGTGTTTAGAGACAATTACTCTGTTTTCCTCAGGAATAGAGCTTACTTGTTCGACGATCCAACTATCTAAGCCTTCTAAGAGTGAATCGGCTTTTTCAAATTTTTCATTAATTAATTTTCTGTCCCCTCTATTAAAAACTGAAATATCTTTCTTTAAACTTTTGCTTATAACATCTCCCATTTTTATGATGTTATGTGGATCATGCCATACATGTGGATCTAGACCTCCATGGTCATGATGGTGATGATGTCCCTCTCCTTCGTCTGGTACTTGTGCTATTGGCTCGACATCACTATTTAAAACATCTTTAAAGAAGTGTTGAGTTGCTTCAAACTCAAAAGGCATGTGTTCAGTAAAAAATATATATTCACCATCTTCTTTGATATCCACATTAAAAACAGTGCTTTCTTTTCTTTGATCAAAGTTAAGAATAAAAGCTTTATTACTTGCGATCAAAGTACCATTATTTTTTCTGCTTATTGATTCTTTAGATCCTAATAATTCTTTAGCTAAATCTTCAGATCCTTCTATATCATTAGACTTGAGAATTACCATCTTCATTGCAGGATCTGCATATTCTCCATCGACTTTTTCAAATGACCATTTGTATGAACCCTTAGAAAGTTGGAATTTACCTGCCCATTCGAAAGCACCCTCAGCATGATCATCATGTCCTCCATGGTCTGAATGATCATCATGACCTCCATGATCAGAATGATCATCTACCTTAGCTGAATGTTCAGCATGATCATCATGTCCACCATGGTCTGAGTGGTCATCGTGACCTTCATGATCAGAATGATCATCTACGTCTATTGCACTAACACCTACAACAACAGTATTCTTTTTACTTTCCCAATTTCTCATACTTGGGGTCATTTCTTTGCCAAGAGTGAATACTTTGTCTGCGCTATTTAGTAATTGAGCTTGTCTTGGATTGATCTTTAAATCATGAACATCCTGTTTTCTATCTACTAGGCATGTAACTTCGTCAGATGATAATGCAATTGATTTAACTAAATCACAAACTAGTGGTTCAACTGCAACGTATGACTTTCCTTTAGCCATGACATCTTGCCCAAAACCAGAAAATATAATCGTTCCAGCGATTACGGAATTTTTAATAATTGACTTACTTGAACCTTTTTTATTTGATAAAAGTCTTTTAAAAATTGACATAAAAAGTTATTAAATACTTAAAAATGATAATCATTTTCATTTCGTCTGGCAAGAAAAGGTATCAAATGTTATGAAAATAATACGCAGCTTGTATTATTGGTAAGCTTGTAAAGTGACTTTTTCATGAAGATTAATTAATGGCTACTTTAGTCGCTGAAAATTTAACATTTGCATACACAAAAAAAAGTAAGCCAGCTTTAAATAAGGTATCGGTTGAGATTAAACCTGGAACTCTAACAGCGCTAGTAGGTCCAAATGGTGCCGGTAAATCCACTCTTTTGAGGATATTGCAAGGACAAAATACTCCAGATAAAGGCGATATAAAAATTGACGGTGAAAATTTATATAGATCTAGAGCTTTAGTGGCACTTATGCCTCAAAGAAGTTCTATGAATTGGAAGTTTCCCATCACAGTTGAAAAATTGGTATCTCTTGGTCAAATAAAGTATTCAAAATCAAGAAGTAATAACCCCTTTCAAATCAAGGCTCTTCTAGAATATCCTAATTCTTGGATTAATAAATGTTGTGAATTAGAAGCGACAATGCAAAGAGTAGGAATTGCTAATTTGGCTAATAGAAGATTAGATTCTCTTTCAGGAGGACAGCAACAAAGAGCTCTATTAGCAAAAACTCTTATGTCCCCTGCAAAAATATTTCTTCTGGATGAACCTTGTGCGGCATTGGATCCCCCCGCAAAAGAGGACTTCCTGAAAATTGTTCGTCAACTCGCAGATGCGGGACTTTCTTTACTCGTAAGTAGCCATGATTGGGGCGAGTCTCTAAATAATTATGATCAAGTAATAGTTCTTGATAAAAGCGTTTTAGCAGTTGGTAGTCCTGATCAAATAAAAGATAAATTAGATGCGATAAACATAAGCTCTATAAAGGAAAATAATTTCTGTGATTAGAAAATGTTCCTTCTTAATTTTGAGCTTGATAACAGTTTTGGCAAAGGCCGAAATATTCGAGTGTATGAAACAAAAGCTGAAACTTTCTTGGATTTTTTTTAGGGGCATGAATATTTTTAACAGGACAACCTTCCATTTTCGACGTCTCTCCGCATTGAACGCAGGTCAAATGATGAATATCTCTGTCTACGGGAGTATAAAGGACCTCTCCTGTTGGGAGATGTCTGGAACGAATTAATCCATGCTTTATCAAGATTTGCAGATTTCTATAAACAGTGGTCAACCCCATAGATTTGCCTTTTGTGATCAACTGCCTATGCAATTCTTGACCGCTCAATTCATCCTCGCATTTATTAAGTTCTTCAAGAAGTTGTTCTTGTCTTTTGGTAATGTCAGACTTAGTCACCATTGTTTCCAAAATCTTTTTTTGTCTCGTATTTTTGATCATACCGAATCTTTCGAATAATGTCTTTTATTAATAACAACTGGTGGTTGGTTCCATTAATAATAACTATTTTTTCCGGGATCTTATGCCCAGCTATGGGAACTGTATTAATCACCCATAAGAGATTATTACAAGTTAATTTAATCTCTCATTGTGTTTTGCCTGGACTTGCCCTCGCATTAGCGCTTGGAATTCACCCCTCAATTGGTGGTGTTATAAGTGGTCTTCTGGGCTCAGTAATTGCGGAAAGTTTAACTAATAGAAAAAGTGAAAATTATGAAGCAGTTATGAATACTATTCTCGCTGGAATGCTTGGGTTTGGGGTCCTTATAATCCCTTTACTCGGAATAAGGATTGATTTGGAGGCAGTATTATTTGGCGATTTATTGACAGCAAATTTTGGAGATTTACTTAGAACAATAATTGCTTTTTTAGTATTTATATTTTTAATGACTTTTGGATATGAAAAGGTAGTTTATGTTGGATTAGATCCAGAAGGTGCATCCGCAAGTGGTATAAACGTTTCATTATTAAATCTTGCTTTGAGTTTTACAACGGCATTAGTAATTGTTAGTTCAATGTCAGCAGTGGGAGTAATTCTTGTAATTGCTCTTCTTTCAACGCCAACTTTGTTAGGGCTAAATAAGGCTCATAGTTTAAGAATTGCAATGATGAGGTCTTCATTTTTTGGATTATGTATCTCACTTCTTGGATTTATTCTCTCTATAGTCTTTAATCTCTCGCCTGGACCTGCAATTAGCGTTATTTGTGTTGCGTCCCTTTTAATTCCTAGGCTTCGCAAATAATTAAATCTTAAATGTCCAATCAGAGTTTAATGCTTGAGCTTCTGGATTGTTTTTTAAAGCTACTTCCATAGCTTCTTTTTTATTATTAGCTATAACAACTTCATCAAATTCCTTTCCATTTTTTTTGAGACTTACCTTGAAACGCATAAAAATTATTTAATTAATCAAAAGTTAACCACTAAGCAACTAGATTTAAATACTTTTAAAAGTTAATTGATGAAATAGAAACTTTAGTTATTCTGAAGTTTCTCTACTACAGATTCTTTCTCAATCTTAGCTACATCCTGTAATCCATTAGCATCAAACCAAGGAGCGTTTTCCCAATTAAATCCTTCTCCAAAAGTATTATCGGGAGCAGCTACGTACCAGTGGCATGACGAATCGGGAACATCTACAGCACATTTTGACCAGTCAGCTTCCCATTGTGGAACTTGTACCCACATTACAGATGCTAATAAAAAAGAAAAAATAAAATTCATAATTATCGGTTAGCAAAATTTTGAAAGATTTTTTTCACATTCTTTCTTTCTTTTCTTCCAGTAATTTTCAAGTATTTGATATTTATGCTTATTTTTAAATTGACTTAAATGAATATTATTCTGATTAAGAACTGAAGTGTTTTTGATTTTCATGACTCAAGCTGTCAATGTAGACCATATTTAAGACACTTTTTAGATTTTTTAAAGTGAATTTATACTTAATTTTTGTTTTACTTTTGTGTAGGTAAGTATTTTTCGGGATTATTTTCAATATAAGTAAGCGAATATTTGACAACACTCACTATTACTGAAAAAAGAGCAATTGCCGAAATAGTAAAAATGATTTTTTTGTAAATGCTTTTCATGAATTTTTTATGTTTTTGATTATTTTTTTCATCAACGCCCAATTTTTCTGAAAGATTTAAATAATTAGTAATTTATACTGTAGCCTTTTAAATTGCCTAAGGAGTAAATTAAATACATCAGAAACTCCTCACACACTTTTTTCTGATAACTTTAAAAGTACTCCGACCTCGATGTTTGAGTACTTTTTGTTTTTTTGCCATGTGACAGTTAAGATAGAGGACCATTAATCATTACATATTTTGAATTTAGGTGTGATATTAAGATTGTGTGTAGGAGGAATTGATTTATTTCAGTGGAAACAAGGAAACACTTGATATAAATCAATTTTAAAAAGATCTCTCTCTGAGAGGTCTTTTTTTTTGGTCATAATTAGAAATACATATTAAATTCTGAAAAATAAAAACATATATGCTTTCTTCCAAAACAATTTGGTCGTCATTACAAATTAGTAATGTAATTCGTTAGATTATGAGTCGTTAAGTTCTTCTGTTAATGCAAATACTTTTTTTAGCAATTTTAATTTGTTCAAGCTTTTTATTCCCTTCTTCATCATTTGCCTCACATATAGAACTAAAACCTTGTGTAGAGATTGCTCATTGTGTACGAGAAGAATGGGAGGTAAACAATATTGAGAAACCTTTTGAAGAGATTAAAACATTTATCGAAAACACTCCAAGAACTGAGATTGTAGAAATTGATGGCGATTATCTTCATGCTGAGGCAACCAGTAAATGGATGAAGTATGTAGACGACTTAGAAGTATCCTTTCTACCTGAATCAAACATCTTATCAATAAGATCAGAATCAAGAGTTGGAGAAAGTGATTTGGGCGTGAATCAAAAAAGAGTTGATTTACTAAAATCGAAAATGTTTTAAGATAAAAAGTAAAAAATAATTTGTATTTATTGTTTTTTGTATAACTTTTCCGTTTAAAAAAAATTTTTAACAGATAAAAAAGTGATAATTGTCATTATGCCTTGATAATGGCAAATTTATTAGACTTTCTCTAAAAAGATGATCATAAATTTTATGTATTTATTGTTATCTAGTTTTGTTTTTTTCTGGTTTTATATAAACATTAAAAAAAATGGACTTAAATGGATAATCAAAGGTCTTTTTCAAATTGGAATATTGGTATTATTCATTGGAGGGTTTTTCAAAATATTTTTCACCTTACCCCCTAATTTATTTATAAAAATATTTTTTCTTATTATTTATACATGGTGCACTGTTGGAATAAATGTAAATTTCATGATCCCTTTGATTATTTTGATTGACCAAAAAATAGTGAAAAAATAAAACTAAAATATGCCTTAATTGTCAGTACAAAAATAACTCTATTGCCTTAATCTTCAATATTAAAATTTATAAGATTTATTTTTTTCCTTTTGAAAGTCTTTTTCTTGTATACCTAGTCTTTAATGCCAAGTCTGTCATTACATATATTCCAAATAAAAGAATGACTATTCCAATAAAGTATTTCATTATTTTTTATGTAATTACTATTTTTGAGATTTATTCATTATGCCAACTAATTTTAATATCTATTTCTTGAGATAAATTTCTTGTTACTGGACATTCTTTCGAAGCTTTTTTCAAAAAATTAATAGTTTTATTAGAAGTGCTCTCTGGTATAAAAATATCTATTATTAGTTCCTTTATTTTTCTCTCACTATTTTGTGTCATTAGTTTTTCAATATTTAAATATATACCTTTCAAATCAAATCCTTTCGATTTAGCTTTGATTGCCATAATGGTTAGCAGGCAAGTACCTAGAGATGTTGCTAATAAATCAGTTGGGGAAAAACTTTCACCTTTACCACAGTGATCTAAAGGTGCATCCGTTCTAATAAGATTTCCAGAATGTAGATGAATAGCCTCACAGTTTAAATTACCTAAATAAGAACATTTTATTTTAGTCATTTTAAAAAAGTTAAATTAGGAAAATATTATGAAAAAAATTATGGAACATTACAAGATTGTTGATTATAAATTTTTATTTGCATATTAGTGGAGTATTAAGGAAATTCATCATTCAAGTTTTGAAATCAGTTTTTATATCCATATTCCTCTAAGCAATACTCAATTAATTCAATTGATTTATTAAGGGTTCTTTTATTTTTATTTTCTATATCGAAGCATTCATTTAAAACACGTATAGATTCATTTAAAAATGATTCTTCTTTGTTTTTTAAATCTTTAACTTGATTTATATAAATTAAATTTTTAATCCCAATAATGGAAATTATTACTGATATTGTTAAAAATGCTATTTTGACTTTATTCATACGATTAGTTAATTCAAATATTTTAATTTATTTAATATCTAAAAAATTTACATAGCAGATAGAACTAAGTAATTACATATGTAGCTGCTGTTATTGCAATAGCAGTAATTGAAATGAAGATGTATGGAACAACCTTTAAAGGTATATATAGATTATTTTTAGACATTACTAGAAACTTTATACAAATAATTACATTCCCTTTAAACTTTATAAGTCTTCAAATATACAAATTAATTTTCTTTGCAAAAATTCAATCCTTTTAAAGATTAACAAATTTATATTCATTGAATTTTCATTAAATAAAGTATTTCTAAATCCTGTCTTGAGTCCGATATTTTCCTTTTTAAGAAAATTAATTCTTCTTGGCTCATTTTTGATTCTTTTATCATCAATTCTGCTTGTTCAATAGCATGTTCTATATTTCTAATTTTAATTTCTCTTATTGAGGGATCATCTTTACATGCTTTTTTAGTATTCGCATCTAACATGTGTACGAAAAAATGCACTTTAATATAATCTAAATTAAAACTTCATTATGTTATGACCGCAAATTTAATTAAAATAAATTATTATTTAAACAAGAACTTTAACCTTAGCTAACCCTCTCTTTAATTGATCGAGTGGGTTTTTTTTTATGGTGTAATATACTCCTAGCACTTAATACTAATTTGGAAGATTCAAAACTTAATCCTGAGGAAAATAATTCAATCGAATCGACCCCCAATTTGAATGAAGACAATAAAGATCTTAATGAGGGGATTAAAAAAGAACAAAATGTTAAAGCATTTACAGAATTTCTAGAGAAAGCAAGTAGTCAAGATTCTTCAGAAGAAAAAGTAAAACTTGATTCTGAGCAACAAAAACCAAAAATTGACAAATCACTTTTTAAAAGATTTCTAAATAATGGATTTGATGGAATTTCAACAAATCCAAACTATAAAATGTTGGCATTATTAATAATCCTTTTAATTAATTTGTCTCTATTTTTTGTAATTGGCAATATGGGTAAAGCGTTTTTAAGAAATGCTGGAATTATGGGTTAGAAATTATTTATTTCTTTTTGGATAATCATCTTTACAATTTTGATTCTTCAAATGAAACTATGATATTTTCTTGTCAAATTAATATTTAAATAAAATTTGGATAATAAAGAGCCAGAAAATCCAGTCGTTTATCTTTCTAATTTAGTCAAGAAATTAGATGTAAAAAACAGAAATGGTGTAGTAGCCTTAGCAATAGTAAACCTTTTAGTAATTCTTTTATTTAAATTTTATTTGAAAGGATCTGGATTATTATCTTGAATTTGCTTGCGGTTATTATTATTCAGCATTCTCAAATTGCTTTGCTAATCTAAATGCCTTCTTAATTATTAGAAAGCCACCGTATGCTCCTGCCAGTAAAGGTAATACCATTAAAGGGTTAGAGGAATAATCTGAATAATTTTTCACACCCCAACATATTCATAACCTGAACATTTAAGAAAAACAAAGCTAAAAAATGTGATACTCCAACCAATGATTGATAAAAAGCCACCTTTTTTATCTCCTTCGTAGAATCTGTCTAGACCTAAGCCCCAGCCTCCTATTAGGAATATTCCTATAACAACTGAATTTTTTTCTTGATTTCTAAGCATAATAAAAAATGTTCATTATGAACATAACCTATTTGTATTTAAGATGTGAGATGTTTTTATTAATTAATCTTTAAAATAAATTTTTAATGGTTTTTTCTATAAATTACAAAAATATTATTCAGTGTTTTAATTAATCATTAAAGAAAGATTGCCTTTTAATTTAACAAGGAAATTGAAGGCCTTATATAAATAAAAATAGACCCATACATATCCTGCATGATTCTCATTTCTTCGTCTAAATAAACAATTGAAACCTGGCAATTTGGCGATTCTTTATTCCAAGGTAACTTATTCCATACCTCTTTAACTGGATACCATCTATCCATAAGTAATTCACTAAATAATGGAATCTTATTAAGTCCATCAACTTTGGATACCTTTGTCTTTTGTAAGTTCATATCAAGTAATTTGTTTCTTAAAACTAAATCACTTCCTAGGGTGATTACTCTGCCACCAAAAGTAGGTAATAGTTTGAACCAACCCAAGATAGGAATTGTTGTGAGGCCAAATATTGTAGTGTCAAAAGTAGATATAAATTCTTTTTTGTCAAAATCAATCTTTTGAGCAATTCTTCCAATAGTTGATATACCAAAGGATCCTACTTGCAATTGATGTAATTTAAAAAAAAGATTACTTTTAAATTCATCATTTAATGCCTTTTCAATAGCAAGGAAAAAAGGAGAACTTCGAAATAATTCAACATTAGAAAAAATCAATTCCCACTCTCCAGACAATAATTTTTCTGATATTTCAAAACTAAAGTCTTTAAGAGCATCAATTAATTCATCCATTTCATTAGCTTTTTCCTCATACATAGGAGAAATTAATTTATTTAATCTTTGCCCTCTATCTGTAACAGCAGCTATTTTATATATATTTGACTTTATCTCTCCAATTTCTTTCATAACTCCAATACGAGAAATACTAATTAATCTTAGGAAGTTAATTTGAATTTGATGGCAATTACAATAATACTGGTAATAAAATCAATTAATATTCTCCCCACCTTTTACCAATATCAAAACCCCATTCAGTGGTTAATCTAATTACTTCATCATGATTCTTGCATTTTGAAAGGGATAACTTTTTACTAGGATTATTTTTTATTAGCTCAGCAATTTGATTAAGTTGCTCTATTTTTTTTAGAAAATTACTTAGATCTTTATCTGACATTTATCTAGGAAGTAAATTTTTGATCATAAGTAAATATGTAATAAAGAACCCAGGCAACACCAATAATGAGAATTGCAATCATTATATTTACTGACCAAACTACTTCTATCATGTAATTTTTTTGTATATTTTTAATATATCCAAAATTTAAACTAAATTAATCGTTAATAATTTAAATCAAGAACAATACACTACTTTTTCTAAGTGTATAAAATAGTCTTAAATAGTTTAAAAAATTATGGGAGAAGCTAAGAGAAGGGAAGAGTTAGGCTTACCACCTAGAGAAAAGAAAAAGGAAAAACAAACATCGAAAAATCAACTAAACAAAATTTTAAATAAATATCCTTATTTACCTTTCATTTTAGGTTTTTCATTACTAGCAATATTAATTATCGATTTAGTTAATTACTACAAATAGATATATAAAAAGGGGATACTTTTAGCAGAAGAGAAGATTATCTTCGCAATTGAGAAATTATTTTTCCATAATAAAAATAAAACTCATGAAATCGATTAACACCTCATGCGCCTTAATTTTAGGGGCACTAACTTTCTTTTCAATGTCTAATGCAAATGCAGGTGGTTGCAGTTCTCATACTGAGAAGAAGGCAGAAATTGAATGCTTTTCTGATGATAAAAAATGTATAGAAGCGAAAGAAAAAGAATCACTATACAAAGTTGAGGCCTAAATGTTTGATAATCTTGGAACTGCTCTAGTACAGGCATTAGGCTTCTTTGCTGTTTTTGGTTTTTTTGTATATCAAACTTTATTCGCAGATAGAAAACCCAAAAATTCAAAATCAAATCCTAAAAAAACAAAGATTGCCGACACAAAAGAATCAATTAAAAAAGAACCTAAAAAAGGCTTATTTAACAGAAAATCTAAACCTGTTGAAGAGAATTTACCAGTCCAAAAAAAGGGATTATTTGGGAGAAAAAAAGAAGTTATTAAAGAAGAGATTAAACCAAAGAAAAAAGGTTGGTTTAAATAGGTAAAGGTACTTAAACTCTATTTTGATATCTTTTATACAAAAAATAATTATAGTAACTTTATAATCCATAGAAGATAACATTTAAAATGAATCATAGAGAAATCACAAAAAAATATAGCGATTTACTTAATAAGGCTGAGTTTGCTACTGGCCGTAAGGAAGTTGTAGGTCTTTTAAAAAAAGCTGCCAAATTGAAATCTCAGATTGAAATCAATTATTAGACCTTAAAATTAGTTTAATTCTAAATGTAAAAATTTTTTTTAAATAAGTTTTTACATGAGATAATCTGCTTAAATTATTTTTCTTATGAATAAAAAAGGTTATACAACCGAAAGCGGTGGTAGACAAAATGGTTTTGCAATTGAACCAGAAATTAACCCCATGTCAGAAGGTGAATCAAAGAAATCCATATTTTTATTTATTGGAATATTATTACCTTTTCTAATAGGCGGTTTTTATTATTTAAGGACTCTGAATATATTCTGATATTTTACAAGCCATTTTTAGCAATATATTCTTCTGAACTAACTATATCTTGCATTAAGCTCTCTGATGAAGGATTAAATCCATTTTGCTCTAAAAAAGATTTAACCTTTTCAAATTTTTGCTGAATTTTTTTTGTATACGGAGTTGTCATCAAATAATCGTCCTTTTCTGTTGAATAGTTCATTTGATTAACGGATTACTTTTACAATTAAATTTTGCAAAATATGCTATTGCTAGTGAAGTTATAAATATTACATAAATAATCTAATAGTAATAAATACTTATAAATTGTTTGTGTGAGATTGCTATTGGTTGATTTTTAAAGAGTACTTATAGTAACTAGTTCCATTAAATCTCTGGACTTCAGATATTTTTGAAATACTTCAGAATAAAATGCTTTTTTAGCAGCAAATTTTGATTCGAATTCTATTACTAATCCAAGCTGCCCTCCGTCCCATTCATTTGAGGTTGATTCTTGTATCAAATCTCTTTTTACTATTACTCCTCCCACAGATTTAATCCAAGGTAATACTGTCCTTATATATTCCAGAAATAAATCAGCATTTGGAATTGAAATTTTCTTTAGCCAATAGCTCTTTGTCATCAAATCAACATATTCTGGGTAGAATATAGCACATGGAGGTAAGTATTTATCCTTATCTATTTATTCAGTGGTTATAAAATGGAATGCGAAGATGATTTATTAAATTTACTTCTTGAATCTCCAAATTCAGATAGTATACAGACTATTGCCGAACAACTTGAAATTGATCATAATTTTTCGTTTAGCAAAGATAGAAATGATTTACAGGGTGTTTGGGAGCTTAGGTGGAGTAGTTCTAATAGTCCTTTTTTAAAATATTCTCCTTTTATTGATAATCTTCAAATTCTTGATCCCTTCAATTTAAATGGTCTTAATTTACTTAAACCTAGAGGAATAAAATCAATTATTGGTACTGGTATTTTAATAAGACTTAATTACATAAATGAAAAAAAAATTGGGGTCAAATTTACACATGCTGGTGTTATAGGTCCTAAATTTGGAAGAAAAAATATAAATGCTATGAAAGAAATAAAAAATGAACAATTAGGGTGGTTAGAGATAACTTATTTAAGTAATAAGCTTAGAATCTGCAGAGGTGATAAAGGAACTTTATTTGTTTTAAGAAAAATAAATTCACAGACTTTATTTAAGAATTTTAAGGAATTTATTAAAATCTATTAAAAATATAAATTAATTCTTTATCCAAATAGACTTTAATACGAAATAAATTGGTAAATATTTAAAAGATTCTTTAGGTATTTCATAACTTAAGAATTTTAGCGCTTCTTCTAACCAGTAACCAATATCAAATCCTAAAAAAATTTTTTCTACAACAAACCAAAATTCTTTATCAAATATAATTCTGAAGTTTAAGTAAATATATTCCCAATGAAAGGTATTCCAATATTGGGTTAAAAATGAGGATAAAATAAGCCAAAGTGATATAAATATAAAACTTTTAAGAAATTTATAAAATTTTTTCATATACCAGCAACTTTCTTATTGGATTTCAAATATCCCTTATTATTATTGGGATCAAATTTTATTTCCATGAAATGTATCCAAAAAGATATAAAAACATTAAGAAAATAGTAAGTTTTCGTGGAATTAATAATCTATTCTTCTTTTTTTAGATTCTGAGCCTTTAGATTTTTATCTTTTAGAAAAAATCCTAAAAACAGAAAAGCAAAATATATTAGTAAACTTATGGCAAAAATTAAAACTATCTTTGAAATATCCATAAAAGATTTTTATACATAAATTACAGCATTTTTTGCAAAGTTTTATCTAAGGTAATGATTTTTCATTTATCACGATAACGAGCTTCAATTATTAAGCTAATAATATTATTTAAATCATATGCAAGTAGCTTTTGCCTGGAGTCTTTGTCTATCAGTTGGTGTTGTTTTATTATCAATTATTCCATTAACTATAGGCCGAGTTAAAGCGGGATATTCTGTTGAAAATATGTCTGCTCCAAGAGCTTTATTCGATGAATTACCTTCTTTTGGAAAAAGAGCAGTTTGGTGTCATCAAAATTGTTGGGAAAGTATTTCCCTACATGCACCCGCATGTCTTCTTTGTTTGATTACTTTAACTGACTCTAATATTGCAATAATTGCAGCATTGATTCATCCTATTTTTCGTTTTTTATATATTGGTGCATATGTATTTAATATCCCAACAGCTAGAGGTTTAATGTGGGCCTCAGGAATTTTTACAACACTTTTGCTTTACAAAGAAGGCTTAACACAATTGATATAAACTATTTAAACAATAAACTTTTCTAAATCTTTTAATTGATATTCATTGATTAATTCCACTTTATTTGATTTTGCTAGTTGATGAGCAGACTTCGTAAAGCCTGATTTTGAGACTATTATTGCATGTGTGCCTTTCCAAAATAATTTACCAGCTGAAATTTCCTGAACTGCTTTATTTCCAATAGCTTTTTCATGATCTTTGCATTGTATACATATTCTCAAATCATTTATTGACGCAATTAAGTCAACCCCTTGATCTCCTGTATTAGGGGTTTCTTTTACTTCCCAGCCATTTTGTTTGAGAATTTCCATACAATGATTTTCAAATCTAATACCTTTTTTGTAGTTTTCATTGTTTTTACTTGAGTAGTTTTTTTCTATTAGGTTTAAGCATGATTTCTCTATTTGACTTGCTATAAAAACAAACCAATCATCAGTCTCGAGCTTTCTAATAGATCCAACTATTTCATCATCAATAGTAGGATTTTCATTACAATACGATCTCCACTTTTCGAAAAATAATTCCATACTTCCAAATTGTTTTAAAATTACTTTTTCCCAGAAGTATGGTATACCTTCTTTAAATCTTTTAGATCCATTAAATATATTTTTCTCAATGGCTTTTTCATCAAGAGGTGGATTGCCAATCCATTTTTTATAATCCTCGTTACCGTAAGCATCTATTTCCCTTAATCTGATCCTCTCCTCTAACAAATTGTATTTGTTCTCGTCTATTAAATTATTTATTGTTTGAATAAAGAAATTGGAATTTAAGGCATTATTTAACTTTAACTTTTTCTTTTTAATTTGATAATTTCTTACAATTATAAAAATTAAAAAAATGATAAAAATAATTAAAATAAAAAAATTTTTCATTAAAGATTTTTTTTCTATTTAAAAAGTTTTTGTTTTTCTAATAACAAAATTATTTTTTGTTATTACTGAAGATTCATTTACTTCAAACCCATTAATTGCTGATATTTCTCCTTTTATGCCTTCTAATGTTAATTGCTCGATAATGCCTTTAATTACTTCATCCTCGACTAATTTTCTATCAATTCTTTCAGGTGTAATATCTGTAAGCCATTTTGAGGTCTTTTTTTTTACAACCTCTGTAGGGTTAGTTATTTTTAAGTAGATAGCCATTTTTTAAGTCATTCAGTTGAATTATAAGCATTAAATCTTCTTAACTTTTATCATTGTCATTACTTTCCCACTCAAGAAATTGAAAAACAAAAATTGCAAAGATAGAGAAAAATACTATAAACAACCCTAACCATCCTATAAATTTGTGCTCTGTAAAAAGATTTGTGAGCATTGATTTTTCTTGATATCTTGATTCCATTTCATATTGATAAGAATCAATAACTTGAAATATATTCATAATTAATAAATTTAAAAATCATTCAATTGGCGGATAATAATTTCAACCGTTTAATTTACTAAAAGCCTCCGAAAGGAAATCTGGCCTTTTTCTTATTATAGAAAAATTCAGTTTATTTATTAAGACTAAATTGACTTGAGCAATCGTTAAGATTTCATTATTCTTGTTATAAAATTTTGAAATTACATTAATCCTAGGACTTTTATCAATATTGAATTCGCTCTCGATTGTTATTTTTTCACCAAGAAATAAAGGAGATTTATATTTTATTGAAGTATTGATTAAAGGTAAATCTAAGCCATTTTTAGTTAGTTCGAAATAACTTATACCTACTTCTGAAAGTGCATTTATTCGGCTTTCTTCAAGCCAATTAAAATATTTACCGTGCCACATTACGCCTGCATGATCTGCATGTTGAGGTAAAACAATTTTTTCTATTTTCCAAACTGGTTTTGAGTTCATCTTCTATTTAAAAAATATTTTTATTAAATGAAACAACTTATTTTGATATTGTAGATTAATTTTGTTTATTAACATAAGAATAATCAAAACTATATTTATAAAGTTATGTTTAATCGTAAAAATAGAAGTAGAAAAATGAAGAAGATTTTTCAATGGGAAGAATATTTAAATTGGAAAAATATGTCGAAGGAACAGAAATTAAATTTTAAGAGGGCGTGCTTATTCCCCTTTCTCGTTTATATAGTTTATGTTTTTCTTAATAAGTACTCCTTGCCAATTATTCTGTTAATAGGTCTTTATTTTTTAATTAGATTTAAAAATAGAAATAAGTTGGGAAGATAAATATTTTTTGATTTTGATTTATATAGATTTGTTTTAAAATTATCTGGTTTTTCTAAATAACTCTATTGGCATATAACAATAGAATTAGATAAATTTTTTTTATGAAAAGAATTGTTTTGTTTTTATGTGTATTAGTTTTTTCAATATTTTCTAATACGAATAATTTATTAGCAAAAGAAATTGAAAAAAACATTAAAGATAATATTTCTAGTGAAATTGAAGAACTTAAGCCTGATAATAAAAAAACTAATATTTCTAATTCTACGGTAGAAGATATATTTGGTGATGAACAAACTTTTCCATTCGTTGCAGGTTTAGGTAAAAATGCAGCCCATTGATTTTAAGGTTCTTGATAATGTAGAAAAGATTTTTTAATATTAATGAAAGGTCTTAGGGTACTTGAACTTTCTGAAGCACTCAATTTTGATAGCGCTGATTTATTAGCTGTTTGTGCAATTCTAAAAATAAAAGCCACATCTAGATTAAGCATGCTTTCATTTGAAGAATGTAAAAAGATAACTGATTACTATGAAAATAAAAATTAGAATTTCTTTATAAATTATTTTATTTTTTAATGTCTTTTATCATTGATACCAAAGTTGAATGTATTTCTTCTTCAGATATTTCATTTTTAAAATTGATAATTGCTGATTGGCCATCGAAATTGATTTTTATATAACTATTATTAATTTCTTCCATATAAGCATTCTCAAATCTTGATATCTTCCCATAATGAATAAGAAATTGGTGGACTGAATCTATGTGATCATTGTTCATATGATCACAAACTCTTTTACTTGTTTCTTTACTAATAATTTTCATTTAAAAAATAAATTTGTTTTAAGCTAATCTATTTTTTTCATTATTCAAAGTTTTAATCATTTTAATTATTAAATTTTTAACTTCATTTTTATCAACAGCTCTAACCAAGTTATTTCTCAAATTTGATGCTCCTTTAAAGTCTTTGCATGTCCATGAGATATGTTTCCTTGCAATTAGCAATCCGTGATCTCCTTTTTCTTTTATTAATTCATCAAGATGCTCAATAATTAAATATAGTTTTTCTTCTGCATTTGGTTCTTTAAAATTTTTATTTTCTCTAAGGGCATAATCTATTTCTCCTATTTTCCATGGGGATCCTAAAATTCCTCGTCCAATCATTACACCATCAGCATTTGTTTTTTTTAAACAATTAAGAGCATCTTCTGGATTTTTGATATCTCCATTAGCAATTACTGGAATTTCCAACAAATTTTTAAGTCTCCCGATCATTTCCCAATCTGACTTGCCTGAAAAACCCTGTTTTCTAGTTCTTCCATGAAGTGTGATCATCGTTGCTCCCGCATCTTGAAGTTTAAATAAGAAATCCTCTATATTTTCTTCTTTACTATCCCATCCGAGTCGTGTTTTTACGGTTACTGGTACCCTAACAGCTTTTACAACATTTTTGACTAATTCTATAGCAAGTTTTCGGTCTTTAATTAAAGCACTGCCTCCACCTTTCTTTGCAATTTTTTTTACTGGACATCCCATATTTATATCGATTAAGAAAGCTCCATAGTCCTCTGCTTGTTTCGCAGCTTCAGAAACAGCATATGGCCTATTATCAAATATTTGTACTCCAATTGGACCTTCTTCTAAATCTATTTGATCGATTTTTTGTGTGCCATATCCTTTTTTAAGACTTGTGGCATTTATCATTTCTGTAAAAAGTAAAGAGTTTGGAGCCCATTTACGTACAATTCGTCTAAAAATGTTATCTGTAACTCCTGCTAATGGTGATAGCATGACCTTACTCGTAATTATCCTGTTAACTCCCCTTCCTTTTAGCCTTATATTTGAAGACATATAATTTTAAATTTATTTTATCTTTCATTATTATAAATTCAGATATGGAGCTGATTTTATGTTTTCTATTTATTTCTTAATTTATAATAAGTGCTTTTACTTAAATAGGCCTAATTGATTACTTTTTTTGCTAGTTTATGTTGAGTTGAAATTTAAAAAGGAAATTTTTTCTTGTTTATATTAGTATCTATTTTTCTTCCAATAATTATTTTTATTGCACCTGTAAATGTAAATGCTGTACAAGGTAATTTAGATTTATCAAGTGCTCAAACTTCTGTAGGCAAAAGATTTGCTAAAGTTTTTTGTGATGCTAAGAGGGAAGGTTTAGATTCTGATTTTGCTAGTGAATATGCTTTGAATAATACATATTTGAAATTTGTAGCATTTCCAGATGATGACGAATACTTGGCTGATTTATGGAATTTCACCCATAATAATATATTAGATAACTGTGGTGAATTTGTAGAGATAAATGACCTAAAAGACCTAGAGATTTTTTTTAAAGAAGAAGGTTTAATTGCATCAAATAGGGAACTCTATTTACCTACTTTTGAGAATAATTAGATTATATTTTTAGCATGTACTAAAATATAAATAGAATATGAAATTTCATGAAACTACTAGGTTTAAATTCACCTGAAATATTCATAATATTAGTAATTTTGCTTTCTATTTTAGGTCCAAAAAGAATTGAAAAAGGTTTCTTATTATTCAAGAAACTATTAAAATTCCTTTTAAGTAAAGATGAAGATCAAAGCTTAGATAATTCAAAATTAAAATCAGAGGAACCAGAAGAAAGTGAAGTTAAAGAAGAAATAGTAGAGGCAGAAGTAAAATCAGAGGAACCAGAAGAAAGTGAAGTTAAAGAAGAAATAGTAGAGGCAGAAGTAAAATCAGAGGAACCAGAAGAAAGTGAAGTTAAAGAAGAAATAGTAGAGGCAGAAGTAAAATCAATTAAACCTAAAAAAAGACAGATTAAAGATGAAATAATAGACGTAGAAATTGATTCTGACAATAAATAAGGTTTTATAGTAAAAGAATTTTAGACAGGCTTGAATCCTTAAATTATTATATTTTTAATATTTTAATTTGAATTATAAAAAGGTTTTTATGAATCTAAAGCTACTTCGATAGCTGCTATTAAATTTTCATCAAAAGGTTTTACACCTGGTTTGAATCTTGCAATTACGTTACTATCTTTTCCTATCAAAAACTTCTCGAAATTCCATTCAACATCCCCTTCAGGTTCAACTTTGTTAAGGGTGGTGTATGGTTCTGTTGTGTTTCCTTTGGCATGAACTTTTTCATAGATTTCAAACTCAACTCCATATTTTGTTGTGCAAAAATCTTTGATTTCTGATAGAGAGTCTGGTTCTTGTTTTCCGAAATCGTTACAAGGGAATGCAAGTATTCTTAGGCCTTTGCTTGAATATAAATCATGAAGCTTTTGAAGATCCTCATACTGAGCAGTATTTCCGCAATAACTAGCTACATTAACAATTAAAATTACTTCCCCTGAATATTCACCTAGTTTTATGGATGATCCGTCTGCGGAAATAACAGTAGTATTTTGTACGTCAACTTGCATGTCTAAAAAAAATTACCCTTTGAAGATAGCATTGTATAGACTTTATTGTGTTTAATTTATATGGTAATTTTGGTTATTTCTTTCATAAGTTTTAATTTTTCATCTATTTAACTATTTATAATAGATATTATTAATCAGTTTAAATTTGGACCCTCTAGACCCACTTACCGAAATTATTAATTCCGGTCAAGGTTTTTCACCTGCAATTGCTTTAGAAAGAATTATTTGGGCAATGATTGGAATCTTTTTTTTAGGAGCAATTTCAAGATCAATAACTAATAGTATGCGAAGTCAAAATTGGTTTGGTAGGAATTTTTTATTTAGTTATTCTAAAGACAAAAAAATTACGGATGATTCATCTTCACAACCTCCTGGTGATGAGGAATAAGTTTTATATTTATGAAAGAATCAATTTTTTCTAAAAAGAGAATTTTATTACTTGGTAGTGGCGAGCTTGGAAAAGAATTAGTAATAGAATCCAAAAGATTAGGATTAGAAGTTATTGCAATTGATCGATATGAAAGAGCTCCTGCAATGCAAGTTGCTGATTATTCAAGAGTAATTGATATGGGAGATAAAAATATTTTAAAAAATGTTATAAAAGAATTTAAGCCTGACTATGTTGTCCCAGAAATAGAGGCACTTTCAATTAAAGCCCTAAAAGAACTCGAGGATGAAGGATTCAATATTGTTCCCAACGCCAGAACTGTAGAAATTACAATGAATAGAGATAAAATTAGAGACTTAGCTTCTAAAGATTTAAAAATTAAAACTGCAAAGTTTGATTATATTTTTGAATTTGATGATTTAGAAAAAAAAGCAGATAAAATTGGATTCCCACTTTTACTTAAGCCTTTAATGAGCTCTTCAGGAAAAGGGCAGAGTTTGGTTGAAACAAAAAATGATTTACAAAATGCTTGGAAACAGGCACAAGCAAATTCAAGAGGAAAGGTTAAAGGGGTAATTATTGAAGAATTTATTAATTTTGATTGTGAGTTTACTCTTCTTACTGTGAGAAAAGAAAATGGTGAAAATACTTTTTGTTTACCAATTGGACATCTTCAATCTAATGGAGACTATCAATGTAGTTGGCAACCTTTAGAGATTAAGGAGTCCTTAATTATTGAAGCTAAGAAAATGACAAGTAAAATATTAAATAACCTTAATGGAGCTGGATTATACGGAGTAGAGTTTTTCATAAAAGGAAATGAGGTTATATTTTCAGAATTATCTCCAAGACCACACGACACTGGTATGGTTACATTAGTTAGTCAAAATATTAATGAATTTGAATTACATTTAAGGGCTTTTTTAAATTTACCAATACCGCGTATAGATCTAATAGAACCCTCTGCAACCAGAGTTATACTCTCTAATCAAGAGTATCTAAATCCTATTTATGAGGGTCTTAATGAAGCATTAGAATTTGAAAAGACTAAAGTGCTCATATTTGGCAAACCAGTTTCCAGAAAAGGCAGAAGAATGGGTGTTGTTCTCTCATCAAACTCTGACATTAATTTGGCTAGAAAGAATGCAGATGAAGCTGCTCTTAAAATAAAAGTCAGTACTACATAAATATTAAATAAAAATAACGAAAAAAATACTTATTTCCTTTGTTTTTGTTCTATGTCTCTATGGGTATTATTTGAGTAAGTTCTTTATTTTATGATGATAGAAAATTATAAAGGTTGGGATATAACTTTAAATTGGGAAAATAAAGATTATCTTGAGAGGGATACAACTAAAAGTAATTTTATTAATCAAAAGGAAAAATGGATTGGTGTGCACTTAAATGGTAAAAAAATCTATGGTTCTTCTCTAAAAGAAATTAGGCATATTATTGATTATCCTAGTTTGCATGCAAACTAGGTTAAAAGATATTTTTAATTATTCTGATTATTTTCATTATCTTCAATAAGTTCTTTAGCAAGTTTTCTTAAATCTCCTTTAATCGAGACCCATGTAAAGGCGATTATAAAAATTGAAGCAGATATTGCAACAGTAATTTTTTCGATAGGTGACATTCCAAGTGCAATAGCAAACATTTCAAACTAAAACTAATTTTTCATTATATAGAATTTTTTTAAATAGTTAGAATCAATTTTTTTTTTGCAATGATATTTAATTAATCAAAATATAATAAATAAAATTTAAATTACTTATTTTATTTATTGTTTCTGATTTCAATTTTATTCAGTAGGATTAAATTATGGAAAAAAAAAAGTGCCCTCAATGTAAAAATTTAATTTTAAAAACTTCCCCAACTTGTTTATATTGTGGTAGACCTAATAAATTTATAACTAAGGAATACGTTAATAAAAAGTGGAATAAAGATAATAATAAAAATTTATATGATTATAATTTTATTAATAAATATTTTGTATTTATTTCATTATTAATTTTTACAATCGTTATTATTATATTTAGTTAAATATCATCAAAAAATCACTCTATTATTGCATCTAAAACTTCTTTAGTATTTTTTGATAGTTTATTTTTTTTAATCTGCTTTATTGTTTTTATCATATTTCTTTTGTAAGGTTCTGAATAATAATTATATCTACTAAATACTTTTACAAAACGGGAAATTACTATCGGATTTAATTTATCAAATTCAATTATCTTATTTGCAATATATTTATAACCAGAACCATTAATTGCATGAAAGGTACTATTTCTTGTTACAAAAGTATTTAATATAGCTCTTAAAGTGTTTGGTGATTTTGAATCAAAAAACTTATTTTCAAATAATTTTTCAATGTTGCTTGTTCCTTCATCAATTTCTATAGATGCATTAAATGAGAACCAACTATCCATAACGACACTATTATTTTTCCATTTATTGAAGAATATATTTGAAATAATTTTTCTTTCAGGACAATTAATTCTACTGAAAGAATTCATTGCAGCTTTTGCTAGCGTCATCGAATTACTATCGACATAATTAATTATTTTGCCTTTAATTTCCCTATCATCACTACTTAAGAGTAGTTTCCAAATAGTTTCGATTAGTTTTCTTTCATTTTTACCTTCAGGCCAAACTTTATCTAGATTTTTCTCTATTTCTTGGAGCTTAAAATGTAATTCGTCTTTTAATTTGGTACCGAATAAATGATTTAATTCGTCAATAGTTTTATATATCTTTAAAGGGTCTATATTTTCTATCTCCGATTCAATTTCAGAAAATGTCGGAATACTTAGTAATTCTGATAAAATGGATAAATTAATATCTTTATTTTTTATAAATGATATTAAGGTGCTTATTAATTTATTTTCAATTTTATGATCTGGTTTTTCATCTAATCTGCATAAAATAATTTTTTTATAAAATACTTTTACAGTATTAGATAGTGTAAAAAAATCTTTTTCATATTTTAAGATTAAAAATTTTTCATCCAAGGTAGTGTCTGATTCCCACTCAACAGGTGAAGAGAATTCGCGAAAATAAGTTACTAAAGGAATTTGGAGGTGAGATCTTATATTCTTAAAAATAAATTCTTGTTTTTTTGTTTTTAAAATAACTGTTTTTTCTATCGTTTTATTCTCACTGCAAAATATAGCCAGATTTATAGGAATTATTAGAGGCAAATCATTATACGGGTTCTTCTTTATTGGATTACTTTGTGAGGCTTTAATTGTAAGTTTTCCGAATGTTTGATCCCAGATTCTCTTGAATTTAATTTTTGGGGTCCCATTTTGCTTGTACCAGATTTTAAACTTTTCAGGATCAATTTCCTTATTGTACTCTAAAATTTTATCTACGAATTGGTCTATTGTTGCTGCCTTCCCATCATATGTTGAGATGTAATTACTAAATCCTTTATAGAAATTTTCATCTTTTACAAGCTTATTAAGCATTCTAATTATTTCTGCTCCTTTCTCGTAAATCGTGGTCGTATAGAAATTGTCTATTTCTTGGTATTTTTCAGGCAGTACAGGATGTGATGTTGGACCAGAATCCTCTCTAAATTGACTCCTTCTGAGAAATTTCGCATCATCAAGTCTCTTTATTTCACGATTATGAACGTCTGCAGTGAATTGTTGATCTCTAAATACTGTTAAACCCTCCTTTAGAGATAGTTGAAACCAATCCCTACAAGTCACTCTATTCCCCGTCCAATTATGGAAGTATTCATGGGCGATTACACCCTCTATTCTTTCTAATTCTTCATCAGTTGTTGTTTCAGAATTAGCGAGTATTAGTTTTGAGTTGAAAATATTGAGACTTTTATTTTCCATTGCTCCCATATTAAAGTGCCTGACAGCAACAATATTAAACAATGACAAATCGTATTCAAGATTATATTTATCCTCGTCCCACTTCATAGATTTCTGTAAGGAAGTTATTGCATGTTGAACATATTTTTCATCTCCATACTCAACATAAATATTTATTTTTACTTTTTTATTAGATTTTGTTATGAAATTGTCTTTTACACAATTAAGTTTCCCTGCTACCAATGCAAATAGATATGAGGGTTTCGGATATGGGTCTTCCCAAATTATTTCATGTCGATTATTTGCAAGATTATTTTCTTTTACGACGTTACCATTTGAGAGTAAGACAGGGTAATCATTCTTGTCTGCCTCAATTCTCACGGTGTATTTGCTTAGTATATCAGGCCTATCAGAGTGAAAACTTATTCTTCTAAATCCCTCCGCCTCACATTGCGTAGTTATAATTCCATTGCTCTCATACATTCCTAAAAGGGATGTATTTTCCTTAGGTTTAATTATTCCTTCTATTTTTAATAAAAAATTATCTTTGTTTATATTTTCAATTTTTAAGTTATTTTTTTTCTGTTTGTAGTAATCCTTTCCCAGTAGTGAGTCATCTATAAATATTTTTTTTATTAATATATCTGTACCATCAAGAATTAGATTTCTGGTATTCTTATTTTTTTTTATTAATTTTAGTTTGGTAGTAACTTTTACAGCATTTTTCTTAATTACGAAGTCCAAAAAGATTTCTGGAATTTCATAATCAAATACTTTGTAATCTTCAAGTTTTACATATCTTGAAATATTATTTTGTTTTTTTGGATTGTTCATCTTTACAAAGAAGTTCAGAAGTTAAAAAATCTAGAATACTTATTTTGAAATTATAAGTTTGGCTTATTATCTTCTGTTTTACAAAAATGTGTTTTAATCTCCCCAGAAGGTAGTAGTTCGTATAAAGAAGGATTATTAATATCAGGCGATCCGTCCTTATTAAATTGATACCTCCAGTCCCATTTTTTATCTGTAAAGGAAATATAATCTTTTCTTAGAGAATATGGAAGCATAAGCTTTTTTTTATTCCAATTAATATTTATAAATGCTCCTGGCTTTAACTCAGATATCTTTTCTACTATGGAAAAGTCACCATTAATATTATTTCTCATCACAAGATTAAGCTTTGAATTTTCACATAGATAGCTACTATTTAAAGCTAATAAAAGTATTGAGGTAATAAAAAATGAATGAATTTTTTGAGCTCCTTTTAAATTAGATTTACTTTCAAGCTAAATGACTTAATTAAAGATCTTTTTGAATCGATTTAAATCATAATAGATTGCATACTCTTTAGATCTACAAGATTACAATCTAATTCCTCTTCATAATCCTTAACTGAAATAAAATTATTTAAAAAACCTGAATATTTTGCATCTCCGCCTATGGTGCTTGAAAGTATAAATTTTGGATTGAATTTGTTAATCAATTTAGGGATTATATCAGCACCTTTTACAAAAGAACCTACTAGGGGTAATTCCAGATTTTTTGTAGGAGTAATGACTGCATCAAGACTTTGCTTCTTTAAATTTTCATCAAGATATCCATGGGGTTCTATATAAAACCCATTATCTTGATCGTCTTTAACAATATATCCGTTCTCTATTTGTGGCACTGGAGCCCCAGCAGTGGCTTCAAAACTTAAATTAAAAAGATTTATCTTTTCAGTTGGCTTAAGCACTTTAATTGAACTAAAACCAATTTTATTTAATGTTTCAAAAGCACTTTTAGAGCAAATTATAGGAATATCCTTTCTGAACATTTCTAATGTTGGAACATGACAGTGGTCAGGTAATCCTTGGGTTAACAAAATAATATCTATATTTTTGTCCATTGATATTTCTTCTTCTAATGATCCTTTAAAAAACCACTCACCTGGAGGAAATATTAAATCTCCTTTGAGCCAAGGATCGATTATTAAATTGGTTTTTTTAAATTTTATAACCCAACCATTTGAACCAAGGTAGGTAGCTTCAAAAGTCATTATAAATTAATTGTTATATTAGACTATAAGGTACTTTTGGCTTTATCGAGAAATTACTAATTTAGATTAGTTTGCTTCATTTAAAATTTGAAATGACTTTCTTTTTAGGTTAAATATTAAAACTTGATTATCTTTATAACTAATCTCTAATTTTTCTTTTTCTAGCATTTGTATTGGTATTAGAGCTAATCCTCCTGTTCCTGAAAAAATGATTGGCATAGTGCTATTTTTAGTCCCATTCATTTTTTGTAAGTCAATAGCTTGAGAAACTATTTTTCTGGCTTTATCAAATCCGTAGTCTTCTATTAATTCAGGCCATAAAAAGTTAACTAATTCATATTTCGAAAACTCAATTTGTACTGTTTTCATTAAAAAATAATAGATATATAGTGATTAATTATGATATTTACTTAATTACTATTTTTAAACCTATCCATGACTAGTTGCAACATATCCACTACATCGCCATCAGTTAAATTTAAATCCTTCTTTAAATCATTGCAAGTTAAATTCATTTCAAGTGCCGCTTCAGCCATATGATTAACTTTTTGGTTATCACCGCCCAATGAAATAAAGGGATTGAAGTTTTCTATCATTTAATACCTGTTGTTACCACCTAGTTCTAGCTAAGAAATAATTAATTATCATTTATTGATACAGAAGCTTATAAATATGTTATTTAATATTTAGAAAGTTTTTATTTTTTAAACTAGGGATGTTGATATCCCTTTTGATATCAATGCGAATCTTCTCGCTCTGACTAGTAAAGGAAATATCAAATTTGTTCGTTTATTTGATTTAAACACTCTAGAAAGTAACAAAAGTAAACTACTTGAGGGATTATTTATCTGTTTGCAAATAGTATTAATTGCATCTGCCCCATGAAAGATACCCTCATCTTTTAGTAAAATAGCTCCTTCATCTAAGTCATAACCTTTATCTAGGAGGGATTTAATTAGAGTTAAATTTTTACGGCCATCAATAATTTTGATATTATTTATCTTACTTTTGATCTCAAGGAGTTCAGCAAAATGATTGCAGAATGGGCATTCCCCATCATAAATAAAGTTATAGTTGGAAGTCATTAGAAAAAGACAGTTTTGATGGTCTTTAAGTGCGCCAACAAAAAAGTAACCCTACGATAATAAAGCAAATAATAAAAATTTTGTGGATTTTTTATAAAGGGATAGTTAAACGATTCTAATAATTACGAAGAAATGTCTCAATATAGGTATATTTTTCATAAAAATCTGTATGCTTACTCGGAGATATTATGTTTTAAAATCATGAATTTATTAGCTTCTTTTGCTTTAGGTGGTTTCAATCCATGGGCAGCAGGCTTTGGAATTGGTTCTTTAGTGCTTTTTGGTCTTGTTGGTCTTGTAGCTGGTCCGAATCTAAAGAATTTTGACCCTGATGCATAAATCATCATATTTAAAATTGATTTTAAAAGACTCATTTGAGTCTTTTTTTATGCGGTTTTTAAAATTTATTTTTAAAATGGATTTAAATTATATTCCGCCAAAGAAATGTTGTTAAATCCTTTTTATCCACTTAATTTTTTGAAAATCTCATCTCTTAAAGCTACTATTGTTTTTTTATCAATACTTTTAATTAAATCAAATTTGCTTAGATTAAAAGGGGGACTAATAGGAGGTCTTTTTGCCTTGATACTCATATTGGGGATTTTTGCTTCTAGTACCATAGCCTTAGGATCTTTAGTTTATGCCTATCGGTTAAAGAAGGAATCTAATTCTGATGATAATCAAATGCAGGATTTAGAAACTGTTAATGTTTAAGATAATTTGTGAATCAAATTCAGTTGAATAACCTAAAATGGTGTTCCAGGTACAAAATGTAAGACTAAAAATCCAAAACCGGCAGCAAAAACTATTGATACTGCGATGATTAGGAGGCCAGATGCCATACCCCCTTCGTTAAACGCCATTTAATTAATTATTTTTAAATTAATAATAGAACATATTTGTTCCCAGTTAGTAGTTTTAATTACTCATATTTCATCCAAATCTATTATTAATGGTGAATAAAAGTAAAAAGATGGAAGTTAATGAGATAATAAAACCAAAAATTATTAATGGTTTAGATTTGACGTTTTCTTCTTTATTAAGCTTATTTTTTGAAGAAGGAAAATTTCTATCTTTTTTTTTATAAATAAGATTGGGAAAAGGTTTAATCACGATAAATTTTAGATTTAAGCTAATTATCCTAAAGTTTTGAACAAATCTTTATGGTAATCAACAATATTTTGACAACTTATTACAGGTGTAAATTCCATATGAATGCCAAATTTGGCTCTCCATGGAGCAAAATGCTCGAAAATCTCTTTATCACTCTCTGCCTTACATAAACATACTACTCTACCTTCCCCTGGAGCATGAACTCTAAATAACATCTCAAATTTATCTGTTTTATCTGATTTCGCAATTTCACCGTTTTCCCAAGCTTCTACAAATAATTGATAAGCTTTCACTTGATTCTCGATATCTGGGAATTGGCAGTCAGCAAGAAATAATTGCATTGGAGTATTTTAATGTTTTACACATTATCCCTCAAATACTTATTTATTATTGGGACTGTTTGAATTTGAAGATCAGAAAAAGAATATTTTCCTAAATAAAGTGAGAAGAGAGAGTCTCGAGGAATTTCCCAATATCTTTTTTATATAAACTATCTGTGATTTTTAAAGAGAATAATTCATAATCATTTATATCTTGTTTTTTATTAAAGTTAATATTTCCCTTTAACGAAATATTTTTCATTATTTTATTGATCACTATTTAAAAGTTAATCAAATATAAGTAAAAGACAAATTTCTTTACATTATGTTTTTTATGAGATTAATTTACATGACTAATAATAATCGATTTATTTAAAAGTTAATTAATTTTCTTAGGATATACAAGAAAGAATTAGTTAAAGAAAAAATTACAGTTAATAGAGATGCAATAACGGGTAATAAATTGAACCACAATTGCGAAGTTGTCATTTTTGAATCAATAGGCAGAAAATTGGTTCTTTTTTTAATTCTTATTTGCAACCAAAAAATAGATAATGGATAAATAATTCTTGAGAAAGTAATTATAAATGAAGGTAAAATACCTTGATTTGAATAAAGTATAAATCCTGAAAAAAAGTATAACGCCCAAATTAGAACCCTTTGAATCAGAATTAATCCCTTGCTTTTACCGAACATTATTAATTAATTTTTATAATTTTTGTCATTTTATATCTTTCAAAAAAAATATTATTTATCATGACTTTTTCTTTACGTATAATTTTCCATCCATTTTTAAGAAATAATTTATAACTTATTAAGCTCGCTTCAGTATAAAGAGAGTCTGAACCTTCTTTTTTTGCTTCATCTTCTAATTTATAAAGTAACTTAGAGCCGTAGCCTTTTCTTTGGAATTTACCTTTACAATAAAATAGCGCAATTCTATCGGTGGGATATCTTGTGGCAAATGCAATAATAATTCCTTGTTTACTTATAAGCCATCCTTTTCCTTTAATTATTGACTTATCAAAATTTGGGTTATTCCAAGCTTGGCTTGACCAAGCTCTTTTTTGTTCTTGACAATAAATTTTTTCATCTAAAGATTGAATTGAATCAAAATAAACCTTCTTTAATTCCAGTTGATCTTTAATAGTAATTTGTCTTAAATTCATATACAAATCTATTATTTAATATGTTTAGTAAAAATATAGTCGCAATTGGAGGAGGAGGGTTTGGACGTTCATTAGGCTCTCTTGAAATTGAAAAATATATAGTTTCTTTAAGTAATAAAAAAAGACCTAAAATTTGCTTTATTCCAACAGCATCTGGCGATAGTAGTTTGTACAAACTAAATTTTTATAGAGCATTTTCTAAACTTGATTGCATAACAAGCCATATTGATTTATTCTCTAGAACAGAAAACTTAGAAGAGAAAGTTTTAACTCAAGACATCATTTATGTTGGAGGAGGAAATACAAAAAGTATGTTAGCTGTTTGGAAAGAATGGTATTTAGATAAAATTTTGCGAGATGCTTATGAAAAAGGAATTGTAATGAGTGGTGTAAGTGCTGGAGCTATTTGTTGGTTTGATAAAGGTATAACTGATTCTTATGCTGAAGAATTAGCCATTATTGATTGCTTAGGTTTAGTTGAAGGTATCGCCTGCCCGCATTTCGATGAAGAGAAAGAAAGGGAACCTTACGTTAATAATGTTATTCAGAGAAAAATTATTGAATCTTGTATATGTATTGAGGGCAATTGTGCCTTGCATATTAAAAATGATTTTGACTATTCCTCAATTGATTTTGGTAATGGTCGAAACTGCTTTAGAGTTACAAGGGAAAATAATATTGTAAAGAAAGAAATTCTTTGAAAAGAAAATATTTTTAATATAATTTAGATCTCATCATTCTTGGAGATAGAAGTAAATTCAATCCCTTTGTATTTTACGAAAGAGGCAGTCCATACTTCTTTTGAGAGATTACCAAGGTATTTTAGAAACTGTGGTGTATCTCCATCTCTTATCCATTCAGATTTAATGAATGGAAGCTCTTTCTGCATTCTTTTAGGATGCATATGAACAAGGAGCAAACCTTTTTCTTCAGAACTCCTCTTTAAAGCCCCTTCATCACTTCTTTGAAACACTCTCATTAGAAGATTTAAAATTATCTCTTCTCCAAGTTTCTTGAAATTTTCTGATTCCTCTAAATTATTTTTAATTTCTTTACCTCCAAGAGGCATTGCCCTAACTAAGTTTTGTTCTATTAAAGCTATTGCAATTAGATAATTTTGGCTAGCCATATTCTAAAATAATACTTTTTTGTTATTCTAACCCCTCGAGTTCATCAAAATCTTTCATGGATTAAATATCTGAGATAAGAAGAAAGGAAATAATTTATTAATTATTTTCCAGTACAATTGAACTATTGTTTTTTTATTTTTAATATTAAAATCAAAAATTTTATTTGTTATGAGGTTTTTCTTCTTTTTATTTTTCGGGATTTTTGTAGGTCTTTATTTATCATGGCCCGGTTTAGTAATACCAGAAAATTGGAGATGTTTTAATCAAATTATTGCAAAATCTGCAGAAGATAAAATTTCTTTAAAAGCTGCATTGGAGATTTCACCCAGTTATTTTCTAAAGGCTAAGAATAAAAAGACGACTTCCAAAATAAGAATCGTAGCAGATGCCTGTTTTCGTTAATATGTTGAGTGATTAAGTATGACTACTAAATAATGAATAATAACATAAGATTTGAATTATCATTTAAAAATATTTCTCAGTTACACAATAAACTTAATTTCTGCAGATTAAATAATATAAAAAATATCAATATTCCATGTAAAGGACTTATAAAGAAGGATTTATTTAATTCAACTATTAAATATATATCTAAAAACTATAATGAATTTAATGTGACCTATCACTATAGTCTTTATCATCAATATTCAAAAAATAAAGAAAAATCGTATAAGGATTTTTTAGATTTTGTTAAAAGATCTCAGACTAATAAAAATTATGAAATTCTTCTTGTGTCTGGATCAAATAAGAGAAAAAACTTTAACTCAGTTGATGTATTAGCTTATTTAAAAAATGAAAAAAATATAAAAGTTAAATTAGGTATAGCTTACAATCCATATTTGAAAAAATATTATAATATTTCTTCAGAAAGAGAAAGGTTCGAAAGAAAAATTTCGACTGGATTAATAAATTCAATTTGGTTTCAGTATGGTACAGATATTAAAGTTCTTCACAATGAGGTGACTTATCTTAAAAACGTAGCAAAAGAAGAAAAATTTAATTTATTTGGAAGTTTATTTATTCCTTCTAAACAATTTATAGCACGGTTTAAATTTCGTCCTTGGAAAGAGGTCTATATATCTGAAAAGTGTTTATACGCGTTAGATAATTTTTTTGATTTCACAAACGATTTAGTTAGTTTTTACAAAAAAAATAATATTACACCTGTAATTGAATCTGATTTTTCATCAACAGAGAAACTTGATTCTGTTTATGGTTTTTTAGAAAATGAAAGATAATTTTATTCAATAGGTAATTATGAAAGGTGATTGTAAATATGACTTAATAATAGTAGGTGGAGGAATATCTGCTTGTGTCTTCGCTTCGAAGTATCTTAAAAAAAATATTACAACAAAAATTGCATTAGTTGAAATTGGCCGTGGACTTGGAGGGAGATCAAGTACAAGAATAAGCAAAAGATTTAAAGGATGGAAACTAAACCATGGGGCTCCAAACTTTAATATATCTAACAGTAAAAATAATCTTCTATTAAAAAGTTATATTGATGAATTATTGGAAAATAAATTTATTAAAATTGACGACTCTGATAAATTTTTTCTAAATCAAGATTTAAATTTTGAGAAACAAAAAATATCACAATTTTCTTGCGGGGTTAATTATCTATCATTAGATTCTATGAGTGAATTATCGCAAAAAATAATTGAGTCTAATAATTTAAAGGGGAAAATTGATTTTTACTTTGAAACTTTAATAGTTGATTTGAAGTTTAATTATGATGAGTGGATACTTACATCAAAAAATGGAGATAAATTTACATCTAAATATCTTATTTGTTCAACTAATTTATTGTTACATAAAAGGTCAATGAATATATTAAACATAAATCAAATTCCATTAAGAAAAGCTATTCCTTTAAATTATGATAAAAAAATAGATTTACTATTAAATTTCTTAGAAGAACAAACATTTATTCCTAGGTTAACTTTTTTAATATATACAAATGAAAATTATAGTTATAAAGATTTTTATTCTAAAAAACAAAGGTATTTTTATTTAGAAAAAAATTTAGAAAAAAAATTTAGATTTGAAAGAATTATTTTTCAGCATCAAGATAATAATAGATTAGGTATTGTAATACATTCAAAAAATATAGAGTTCATTAATTCTTTTTTAAATTCAAAAGATGAAGAAGTTTTTAAGCAAAAAATAATTGCGAATTTCAATAAACTCTTTGAAGGTAATTCTGTAGTAAATAAATTAACTTTTGATGAAAAAATTTCTATCATGAAATGGAGAGCTTCTCAACCTTCTGGCATTGCCGTTCCATTATCTTTACAAGTTAGTAGAAAATATAGAATTGGATTTTGCGGAGACTGGTTTGAAGGTGACGGATTTGGCAGAATTGAAGGCTCAATATTAAGTGCTTTAATATTAGAAAAAAAAATTAATGATTTAATTAAATAATTTTTTCATAATGTTATCTATATCAGATTTTTTTTCAATAATTAATCTATTTGTATTATTTTTTATGCAATTGGGTTCCCATTTTTCGTAATAAATGTCCCAGGATTTTAAGAAATCATTTTCAGCTTGTTTTTTATCCTTTCCCCTTTCTTTCATATCCCTTTGAACAACTCTTTTCATGCACTCATTTTTTTTTGTTTTTATTTCTAAAAAATAATAATCTTTAATATTTATAGTGCTGCAGAATTCTTTGGCAAAAATACCTTCAACAATTAAAAAACTAATATTATTTGTTTTATTTAAGATATTTTGAACTATTTTCTTTTCGAAATTATAAAAACGATCGCGGACTGAAATTCCATTCTCATAAATAAATTCAAAATCTTTTTTGAATAGTTTGTTATTAAAACTCATACTTTTATCAAAAAAACCTTCCACAAATTTTGATAGTAATTTACTTATTAACCCAGTCTTATAATAGTTGTCGGTACTTAAAACAATACCATTTTTATTTTTTTTAATTATTTGATTTGATAAAGTTGTTTTACCACTTCCAGAAGGTCCACTTATAAAGATAAGCTTCATTTTTATGATTTGCTCTTTATTAAGATTGTAACTTTACTAATAATAAATTTTTTAATTTTTGGAAGTATTTTTTTTTTTTATTATTAGACTAATTTTAAACACCCTACAATGGCTCATAAGCTTGCATAAATTTTAAATCTGTGTCTTTATATAATTGTAAATAAATTATTTCTATTCAATTGACTTTTTTTATTTTTAATTCCTCCTGGAATTTGATAATATATTAAAACGAATAGCTAATTTTATTACTTATATATTATATTGCAATGATTTCTAAATTTCTAAGCAAACTAAAATCAATTCTATTTAAAAGTGCAGCATCTACTGAAATTCCTTTGAAGAAAGAAAAAAAAGCACCTAAGTCTGCAAAAACTTCAAAAACCAAAACCAAAAGCAAAACCAAAACCAAAACCAAAACCAAAACCAAAGCTGTTGGTTCGAAGGAAAATATTGAAACTTTAAAGACACTTCCAGGCGTTGGAGCAAAAAGCGCAAAAGCTTTGTATGAGGCTGGATTTAAAACAACAAAGGCAGTCATTGCTGCTGATGAAAAAGATCTTCTTGCTGTATCAGGAGTTGGAATAAATCTTGTTAAGAAGCTTAAAAAGCTTAAATAGTTATATTTTTTTATTTGTAACTTTTTAAAAAGTAATAATATAAATGATTTGCTAAAACTTTATAAGTTTTAGCAAATTACCTTCTTCTTGCTTTTCTTCTCTGTTGCAACTTTCTTTTGTATTTTTCAATAGGTGTTTCATGATGCCTAAGTCTTTTTAAATCTGCAAAAATTCCAGATTTAGATACTTGTCTCTTAAATCTTCTAAGGGCAGATTCAATTCCCTCGTTTTCTCCTACAGTAACTTGTGTCAAAATTTTCTAAATAAAATTTATTCTAGCATTTTAACAGATATATTTAAACTTAAAACTTGTACTTATAGGTTGATGGTTTATTTGGCTAATTTTCTGCCCACTCCACAAATCTTTTTTTATTACTTTTTATATCTTGTAATGATTCAAAATAATATTTTTCCCAATTATCTTTAGGCAGTCCAAGAAATAACATTAGATTTAATGGGTATTGATTGCTATCAGAACAATTTCTAAAATCATCCCTGAATAAAAAGATTTCCTTTTTTAAAGCAATCGCGATACCTAATTCAACCATTACCCCTTCATCTGGTGGATTTCCATTAACAATCGCAAAAATACAATCACATTCCTTTAAATCATGGAAATTACTCCTTGCAACGTCATATGCCCACTCACTTTCTTTTTCTATTAATGGTTTTACTCTCTCAAAAGGTTCAAATACTTCTACATTTAAATCATTGAAGATTTTAATAAATTCATTTAAGAGGGTTTTAGTTTGCTTTGAAAATCCATATGGATTAGCCAAATATAATTTCTTTCTCAACTCAAACCTCTTTTTTTGATGTACTCTTCGCGGTCACTTTTTGAAGTTAAAGTATTTTCCCAAGGGAAAACTATCCATTGGTTTTTTTTTGATATATGTACTGTATTCCACCATGTAGGTTTCATTTTACTAAATAATACAAAAAACATTGCTCCTTCAATATTCTTGAAAGTCTTCAATGTAATGCCTGTTTCATAAACATCATCTACTATTAGAGAATTCTTTATTGGTTTAGAAATTAATTTAATTTTTAATTTATGGCTCAGTGCTACAGCAAGACATAATCCACCTCGAGGAACTCCATATATACCAGAGAACTCCTTAAACTTACATTTATTAGCGATTTGTTCTACACTCCTATCGAATTCCCTCCAAGTAAAATAACTTATCATCTTAATTTTCGTTTTTTTCAGTTGTAGTAGCGTAATTTGAAGCAATTACACTTAAAAGTGCTACTACTTGCTCATTTGGACAATTAGTATTTTTTTTTAAATTTTCACATTCATTTATTATATTGGCATATGTATTCTCGACAATTCCGTTCATTTGATCGATGCTAAAAGAATATGGTTTATTCATTTTTTAATTATTAGTTAATTTATTTTTACTTAAATATCTAACGAAGTAAATATTTATTTATCTTAAGATAAAATTATTCCCACATTGGGTCATTTAATTTTTTATTTCTAAGTGAAGAAGGAACATAATTATGCAAAGTTTCAATTTTTATAGCCCATTTTTTAGAGTTACCCTTTAAACTTTCACTTTCAATTAGGTTTGTTAGTGGGATCCTTTTTCTTACTTTAAGAAGTCCTAAACAAGCTTCCCACGCTTCATGATTTTTATAAATATCTAACCAAAAATCAAAAATATTTTCCAAGATTTCTAAAGGAATATCAAATGGAATCCCTATTGAAGGCATTGCTATTAAATAATTTTTGTTTCTTAGTTCATTTAATATATTATTTACGTTTAAATTAATAGCTAAAAGAATATCTTTTGCTGATTTATTCCCTATTAATTCCATTCTATGGCAATCTAAAAGATTTTCATCCTCAAGGATAATTTCATCGCAATTTTTTATTCCCACAATCCAAAAACCTTCTCCATTATTTACTCCACTAGCAAGAAATAGATATTGAGGTGAATTCTCCAAGATTTCAAATCATTTTTCCCATTTTTAACATTTTTTGATTGATATGAAAATAATTTAGTTGTGCAATTAACAATATGAACTCCTCGTAAAAAAAATCTAGTTGTTATGATGAAGTTTTGAAAAATGTTTGATTTAAGAGAACTTAAACTTATGTTTTTAGATCCTACTGATTTAATAATTAATAATATAAATAAATACCTTTCTAGTTATAAAGCTATTAAATTTATTTTTTCTTAGGAAATAACTTTTCTATCTTTACCTTTTGCAAGTACTCCTTGTTAGTTCTTATTTTTTTATCTTCTAACGATTCTTTATTAGTACTTACAGCATAAATAATATAGAAAATCATCCCAGTAAATACTAATCCTATAAAAATTATGAATATTCCTAAGGGTTCACTGGGACTGAAAATTTTAAGATCTATAGATGTATTTAGGGAAATTATCATCAATAAACTAATTCCTTAAGAAATTATATGTAAATCTAATTGATTTCTTCGTATCCAAAAAATGTCGCATTGTCTGAATTTCTATACCCATTAGCGGCTTCCTGTGGGTTTTGACTGTCCATTTTTCTTGCTTTAGCATGAATCATGTTAAATGGAAATATCACAGCTCCCACAAAAAAATGAAGAATTAAAAAATCTGAAGGTAATCCATTTGTCCAATCAGGAAAAAATAGCAATGTCATCAATGATTCGTACATATTTGTAGTCAAATAAACCTTTGGTATATTATTACTGAACTTATCGCAATACTTTTAATTTTTAATAAATTGAAATTTAATTTGCTTTTAATAATTATCAGATTTAATTGAAAAGACAATTTTAAAATACTATTATATTATTTATAAACTATTGATTTATAGCTGTTGTTAAAATTCTTTTTTGGTTTTCTTTTATTTATAATTTTACAGTTAAAACCTGCAATATGTTTAGCTTTTGATACGTCTGATCCAAGTGTAAGTTTACTTCAAAATAGGATCTCTAATAACTTCTCTAAGAAATATTGCAATGCTATCCAAAATGGTTTTTCTAAAGATGAAGCAATGAAATCAGCTATTGTAAAAACTGAAAACATTATATCTTTCTCTTACAATCCTCAGAAAAAATGGATTGAGAAAAGTGACTTAGCAAAACAAATTTCACTGCAAGTAGTAAATGATTGTGGATGGTCATTTGGATTAATTGGAAAAGAGGGAGTTGATTATTTTAAATCATATTTTCTAGAAATTTACGAAAAAACTACTCCTGAAAAAAATTTTTCGAGATAGATTAAGTTAATGAATAATATTTCAGACAAATTAGTATTGACTATAATTTTGATTACTATTCTTTTTGTATTTGGACTAATTTTTTCAGTGAAATCTCCAGAGAGAAAGGTTATAGATTCGCCAATAATGTGGAAAGATGATTATTCTAGTATCCCGATTTTCAGGAGCAATAAAATAAATTCAGAAAGAATGAGAATAACTTAAAAAAACATTACTTACTAAAAGGTAAGTATCATGTTTAATCATATAAAAATATTTTTCGAACTCAATCCTTTTATTTCATTGTCTAATTTAAGTAGTTCAAAAGAACTGACGCTAGTTTTAAATCATCATTAAACCATGCTCGTATTGCCATTGCTCTTCGAGGATCATAAAAATTTTGTTTTCTGTACCAACTAAGAACTTCTGAATCTGATTTCTTCCCATTGCATGATAAACAACATGGCACACAATTACTTGTACTGCTAATCCCCCCTTTTGACATTGGGTGAAGGTGGTCGAGTGATTCTGAGGGGTTTCCGCAATAAATACATTTGTAATTAGTAACTTTATTAAGTGACTCTCTCCAATTTTTATTACTTATCTTGGGACAAAACTGATCAAGGTAGATTGCATCTTGTCTATGCATAAAATTCTTGATAATTTTTTTGATAATAACAGTTTTTTTTAAAGTATGATTGAAAAAGATAAGATAAGACTTCTTAAAGCAAATGTTTCTTATGAAAAGAATAATTTTCACTTATTAATACAAAGGCAATTTATAGTTAATGCTTTATTTATTCACAATATTATTAGGAAATTTTGATCATTCTTTATTTAAAAGTATTTATATCTTTTTGATATCGTTTTTTTCCAATACGTTCTCAGCGATTTCTGGAGGAGGAGCAGGATTATTACAACTGCCTGCATTGATCATATCTGGCGTTCCTTATTATCAGGCTCTGGCTAGTCATAAATTAGCAACAGTAGCACTAGGAATAGGGGGTTCTTTAAGAAATTACAAATCTTTAGGTAATGATATACGTGTTGCTGGGCAAATTTTGATTTTTGGATTACCTGGAGTAATTTTAGGAGCTTATGTAGTTGAATATATATCTGAAAAGTATTTGTACTTAATTTTAGGAATAATATCCATATTATTAGCTTTTTACTCATTACTTAAACCAGATTTAGGCTTATCATCTGTTAATAAAAAGCTTAATTTTGTTCATAAAATTAGATTTTTAATTTTTATTTTTCTAATAGGTATATTAAATGGTTCTATTTCTTCAGGAACTGGATTGCTTGTAACAATACTCTTAATAAAAACTTTTGAAATGGATTTCCTTCGAGCCATAAGTATGACATTTTTTACTGTTGGGATTTTTTGGAATTTTGTGGGTGCAGTATTTTTGGCAAGAATTGGATCGGTGCCATTAAATTTATTGATAGTTTTAATAATTGGTTCCTTTACAGGAGGATTTTTCGGGGCTCACCTTTCAAAATTAAATGGGAATATACTTATTAAGAAAACTTTTATAACAGTTTGTATTTTTGTTGGTATTAGCTTATTGTTTAAATCCATAAAAAGCTTTTTATAAAATTATTAGAGGATAGCAGTACATTTTTATAAAATCTAAAGCAGGATTATTAATTACAAAATAAATTAATTATTATCTTTATTCGTTTTAAAAGGGGTTAATAGAATTACTTAATAATACTTTGAGATCTTATTTAAATACAAAAAAAGGCCTCACATATGTGGGGCCGGGTGATGGGGAACCTTATATTTAAACCAATTCCTTAAAAAATGCAACCCCCTATCTGTAGCGCAATAATAGTCTTTTCCACACACTACAGATAGTGCTTTAATGCTTTTATTATGAGTAAATTTAAAATTTTAAAAAATTTTTATAATTTTAAAGTTGATGAGCAAAATCCTATTTTATGATTTCAAATGTTTTTGGGTAATTTTACTTGTTAAAAATGTCCTGCACAGTATCATTCGTAAGAACTTTGCTAGTAAAAAGCTTTAATGATTGAATTAACTTTACTAACTCTTTTAAATTATGTTGGGGATAATTTCTGTGAGTATAGAAATCTAGGTCACGATAACTATAAATCATTACTTCTTTCCTATAGTGATGCAAGTAATAAATTTGGACCATTAGAGGTTAAAAAGGTTATTGAGAAGTCAGAAAATTTTAAAGTTACGGCTGTTGCTATTGCTGCAATTAAGTGTCCTCAGCATATAGTTAAGTAATGAAGTTTGAATTAAAAACTGAAACTGAAAATTATTCAAAATCAATTTCACAATTTTTCGGTATAGTTTTTTGTATCTCTTTAATAATAATCCTTTGTGATGTTGCACTCGAATTAGGAATCATATCTAGAAATCATAAAATCGAATACAACTGTAGGCTTTTATCTGTTGAAAAATCTAAAATTCATTTTAAGAAATTATCTAGGCTTTCTAATCTGAAAAGTAAACAACAAATTTGGGAATTTTGTAGAGAGTTTCTTAAATATTAGTTAGCTAGATGCTGATGAATAGAACTTTAAAGCAAATAACCAGAACTTTCTTGAAGTTATAAGAAATACTGAAGCAACAATAACTTCAAGCAATATTTTCCAAGATTGAGAAAGTCCTAGAAAAACTTCAGAAGGAATTGTAGTTATAAAAGCAAGAGGAATGAAAATACTAAAAATAATTCTTAAAGAAAATGAAAATGAATTTAGAGGGAATCTTCCAATATAAAGGAATGATCTTAATACCTCTATTGCATTCCAAGTCTTAACAAACCAAATAGTAGTAGTAGATATAAAAAACCATAGGCTATATAAAATACAAATTGAGCAGCTTATCGTAATCAAGGATAGGGTCAGAAAACTTAAACTTAAATTTATTTGATTTATTCTTATGCAGAAGAACAACAAGAAAAACCCAAGCATTATTTCTAAAAATCCAGATGGATTTATTTTCTTTAATGAAATAAAAAATTGACTATCAATAGGTTTTAAAAGTACGAAGTCTAATGTTCCTTCTCTTATATGTTTAACTATTTCTGTAAGATTTGGATTAAACCATGTGTTTGTTATTCCATTCAAAATTGTATAAATGCCTTGAATTATTAATGCCTGTTCAAATTTCCACCCACCAATATATCCATTATTTTGAAAGAAAATAGATAATAGAAATATACTCCCAATTAAACTTAAAATTGCAGTAATTAAATCAACTAACATATTTGTCTTATACTCCAATTCAGAAGCTAAAGAAGTGTGTAAGAATTTTTTATAAACTTTTAGATATTTTCTTAAATTCATGAACCCATTGCGGTATATTTTTTCGTTCCTTCAGACCAGATTTTCTTAAATAATGGGAAAAGTAAAAAAATCCATAGAATTTGCATACCTAAGCCTCCGCTAATATTTGTTTCATTACCTGACAGTAAGTTCGCAGGGAAATCAATTAGATACGGAAAAGGAGTCAAATAAATCCATGATTTAACATATGCAGGAAATGAAACTACTGGTGCTAAAAGACCTGAGAGAAATAAAGTTGGGATAAATAACAATCTTTCTATTGATGATGCTTTCTCTGTCCAAAAACATAGACATGCAATTATTGACTGGATTAAAAATTGAATCAAGAAGGATAAGAAAGTAGATACTATCGATAAGAGTAAAATATCTAAATTTGGTATCCATATACTTTCTGGATTAAAAATAAAAAAGAAGAATGCGATTATTAGTGCGAAAGGGAATCTTGTTATTTGTTCAGCAAGATGTTGTGCAAAATATCTGAAAAATGGATTTAAAGGTTGGATTAAATACGGAGATACTTTCCCCATAAGAGAATCCTCTTCAAAACTAAATACAACCCAAACTACAGAAAACTGTCTTACAAAAAAAGCACATAAGAAATACCTAGAAAGCATTACTTCACTAAAGTTTATGGATTCATATAGATTATTATTCGTCCAAATGTTTAACATAAAAAAAGGAATAATCCCTGAAATTGCCCATAATGCAATTTCTACCCTATATTCCAACATGTTTGAATATTGGACTTTTAATAATGTGAATATTTTACGGTTAATCAAATTAAATATCATATTCTTTTTTTGTTAATATCTTCCCAATAACTTCATCTATGGGTGGTTCATTTATAAAAAGGTCCTCAATATCAAAATTATTTAGAATAGTTTTTAGTGAAGAGGTAATAGAGTTGTTTTTAATTTTTATAGTGATTTCATTCTTTATTTTATTTTCAACAGTAAAACCGGAATTTTCTAATTTATTTGCATCCTCTTCTGAGCGACAAACTATTAATATTTCTTTAACAGGAGAAAGTTTTTTTAATAATAGGTCAAGTTTTCCATCATACGATATCTCACCTTCGTGTACACATATAACTCTCTTGCATAGCGATGTAATATCTTTCATGTAATGACTGGTTAGGCATATTGTTGCATTAGTTTCATTATTATATTTTTGGAGGAATTTTCTTAAATTTCTCTGTGCATTTATATCTAATCCAAGTGTTGGCTCGTCTAAAAATAAAATATTTGGTTCATGTATCAAAGCTGCTAGTAATTCTGATTTCATTCGCTGACCTAGTGAAAGTTTCCTAACAGGTATGAATAGCTCTTTATCAATTTCAAGCATTTCCGATAGTTTTTTTATTCTTTTTTTAGCTTCGAACTTATCTAAGTCATATATTGATGCATTCAAATAAAATGATTCAATTGGCGGAAGATCCCAAATAAGCTGCTGCTTTTGTCCCATTATTAAGGTGATATTCTTTAGGAAATTTTCTTTTCTCCTGAAAGGTAAGTAGCCTGAAACCAAAATCGAACCTTCACTTGGATAAATTAAGCCACAAAGCATTTTTAATATTGTTGTTTTCCCAGCTCCATTAGCACCTAGAAAACCTACTATTTCTCCTTCTTTAATTTCAAAACTTATATCTTTTATAACTTTTAAACTTTTTGTTTGTCTTCTAAAAAAATGTTTAATTGTTCCTTTTAATCCTGGTTCTTTGGAAGAGATATCAAATGACTTAGATAAATTTCTTACATCGATAATATTTTGTACCATTTAAATTTTTAATAATTGAAATTTTATATTTAAATAAATTTTTAAATTATTTTTTATTTTAGAAATTTTTTAACCTATTAAAAAATATCATTAAACGATACAACCAGCCAGATAAAAAAGTTAATTGGATTAAGTAACTCGCTAACCTTATTTTTATTTTCATAATTTAATCCTCTTTTAAAATCAAATATAAAATTATTATTCTCTTTTTTATCCTTATTATTTTTAATTACATTACCATTTTCGTCTAGAAAATCAATTTCATCCTCAAAAAACCATTGCTCTTTTCCATTAGATAATTGCAAGACAACTCCAATACCTTTACCATCAGTTATTCTAAAATCACTTATCTTACCCAATGAAGAAACATTTATCGCCTCAATAGTTTCTTTGGTAAGTCTATCCTTAGATAGTTTTAGGTTAACTTGAACAGAATTTCCTATCTTAACCTTATCTAAAATTGACATTTTTTAAGTTATTATACCTAGTGACTAAGGATTTATGCGATTAATTCAGAATTATTGATTTATTTCAATATTTACGATTTTTTGAAAACAGCTTCAAGGATTTTCTTTATTAAAATTGTTAATACTCTCAAAAATATAAAAAACAGACCAAACCAACCTAATAGGACAGCTATTGATAACATGCTTGAACCTAAATCACGCTGTAGGAAATTCTGCATATTATTTTTCTAAATTATACAATTTTACTCTACTTTATTAAATTATTTATTAAAGATATAAATGTTCAAAATTGATATTTTTAAAATTCATTGTTACTAATATATTCAATAGAAATGATTCGTGAGTTAAAATTTAGTTAGAAAATTAATTTAATATTTTGGACCTATCTTTGAATTCATACATTGGAATACTTTTTATCATTACTGGTCTAATAGTTAGAGTTGACCTTAAATTCTCTATTCAAAAAGATTTCAAATAATTATTAATAAAGTCTTGTTATTTAAGACGTTTAATTTTTATTTTTATAATTGCTATAACTACTGCAAATACTAAAAAAAGCAGCTTTGAAGCTGCTTCTAAATGGTGGCGGGGGGGAGATTTGAACTTCCGACCTTCGGGTTATGAGCCCGACGAGCTACCAGACTGCTCTACCCCGCGACATATAAATAGCATACATCTGAAAGGGTTATTTTTCCTGATTTTTTAGGATTCTTGGAATTTTACTTTACCTTTAACTTCGAGTCGCACTCCTTCAGTAAAATTAAATATCTTTTCTTCAATGTCTTGAATTCTTAAGTCAGATATCCACTCTAACTGTTTTAGTAAGTGAAGACTAACAGCATGCTTTGCTCTTTTTGAACCGTCTTCTACTTTTAAAGCTAAACCTATTCCTTCATTTACTTTACATAGACACTGTATCCCCTCTGCTCCACCTTTACCTATAACGTTCCCATGAGAAGCTTTAATTATTTCTGTATCAAATTTATTGTTATCACTTATCATTATTGGGTTTATTGTCATGGCTCTAATGATTTGTTCTAATTCAGCATTTTCGGAACTGCTCAGAAGTGAATATAACCTCGACATTTGTAATAGTTTTAAATAAAGAGTTGGAGCACCACAATCATCACGTTCTGCTTTTATTTCAGATGACGGGATTTCAAGTAATTCAGAAACAATTCTGAATATTTCTATTTGAAGAGGATGATCCCCTTTTAAGTAACTATCTAATGGCCAGTTCATTTTTTTACATGTAGCTAAAAAAGCAGCATGTTTCCCCGAACAATTATGTTCTAATGGACTTGTCTTTGATTTTGGACACTTAAGATTATTAATGTCAATGTCATATTCCCATAAAATTTTGAATGCTTCCCTTGAATGAAGTTTTGATCCACTATGTGACCCGCATGCTAAAGCAATTGATTTTGATTCATTATTGAATTTTGATGAAGCTCCACTACTTACGAAAGGTATTGCTTGAAAAGGTTTTAGTGCTGACCTTATGAAACTTTTATATTCTGGATTTCCTGCGCACATTAAAACTCTCCCTTTTTTATCAGTAATAACAGCATGAATCTTGTGGATCGACTCAATATTTGATCCTCTCATTAAGGTTGCTTGTAAGGGAGGATTGTTAGAAGTGTAGAGGTTTTTGAAATTAGAACTCATTTAGAAATTGTTATATTGAAAAATCAAAATACCAGACAAAGCTAAGACTGAAATAATAGAAAAAATTTGAATTAAATTTTTTAAAATAGGTTTTACCTCGATTGAGGCAATAAGTGATTCTTTTTCTTTCAAAACTAATGGTTTTTCCCATACTTGACCGTCATACCAACCGGACTCCTCATATTCGACTTTTTCAGATATTAATCTATTAAATATATGCTTCCAACCTAGATATAACCTTATTGAAATCAAGAGAGGTATTGATAAGCTACTAAAAAAACTTAATAGAATATATTTTAAAAGCGACGTTTCGAAATATACACTACCTGAAGAAATAACAAGAAATAGAAAAAAGGTTCCTACCCAGAACTTTATCAATATAAGAAATAGTGACTTTTTTGTTTTTGGCCAAGAAAAAATTTTAGATTTTGATAATTCTATGAATTCATTTGTAGGTTGCTGCGCTCTAGGGACAGGACATTTAGATTGATTCATAAAATAAAATTATGGAAATAAAAGATTATCTCCATTACTCCAGAATGATTCAAGGTCATAATATTTTCTTATTTCTGGTTGAAAAATATTTACTATCAAATCACCATAATCGAGTAAAGCCCATTTCGCTTCGTTAATCCCTTCTTTTCGTATAGGTTCAACTTTAGCCTTTTCTCTAAGCTCTCCTTCTACAGAGTTAGTTATAGATCTAACCTGTACATCAGATAATCCTTCTGCAATCAAAATCCATTCACTTATAAATGATACTTTGTCAATTTTTATAAGTTTGATATCTCTTGCCTTTTTTTCGTCACATGCTTTGGCTGCTATTAAAACCAAACTTTTATTGTCCATAAACATTTTCACTTGAAACTGATTTTTCTGAGCCTTCTTGCTGAGATAGTTGTGATCTTGCTTTTTCTGCACTTTTTCTTAAAGCATCTAATCTATCTTCAAAGAAACTTCTTTTTTTCTTTTTTCGTGTCTTTTCTATTAACTCCTTTAATGCCCCTCCAAGACTTTTATAAGCATTTGGAATGCTGTAGCCAAATCTACAAGCAAGATCTATAGCCCTTTCATCTGCGTAAATAGCATCTTGAAGCTTTTTTTCAGAATTATTTTTTAAATATAATCTATATCCTGCAAAACTTGATAAACCAAGAGCAAGTAATAAAAGTAGACCATCTTGAACCCAAAGCTCTCCTATCGCGCCTCCAAGTCCTATCGCAAGAGCTGCCATTTCCCATCCGTCTCTTGGGATTGTGTCATTTTGAATTTTCCCTACTTCGTGCCAGAACAGTAAGTTTCTGTGGTCAATTGCGTAGTTATCCCATTCATCTAAATCTATTTGGATTTCTACTTCGTCACGACCAATTTCCTCAAGTGTTATTAAAGGTGGGTCAATAGCAGCAGCAGCTTCAACAAATACCCAACTTTCATTTTCTGGGGGCAACAAACTTTTAAGTCGCTGAAGTTCGCTCATAAAAAATTAATTCCTACCAATACTATAGAAACAAATGTTGCTTTTCAAGTAACTTGATTAACATCTGATGATTTATAAGTAGCATGAGATAAATGAAGGTTTAAATTATGCCTCAAAGAGGTGATCTTAAAAAAATTCTTATTCTTGGTTCTGGACCAATTGTTATAGGACAAGCATGCGAATTTGATTACTCTGGGACCCAAGCGTGTAAAGCTTTAAGAAATGCTGGTTATGAAATTATCTTGATAAATTCTAATCCAGCATCAATAATGACTGATCCTGATATTGCTAATAAAACTTATGTTGAACCTTTGACTCCTGATATTGTTTCTCAGATCATTTTAAAGGAAAAACCTGATGCGATTCTTCCCACTATGGGGGGTCAAACCGCTTTGAATCTTGCAGTTAAATTATCAGAATCAGATTTTTTAAAACAAAATAATATTGAATTAATTGGTGCTGATTTAGAAGCTATAAAAAAAGCTGAAGATAGAAAATTGTTTAAAGAATCGATGGAGAAAATAAATGTAAATGTATGCCCATCTGGGATTGCATCTAACCTTGATGAAGCTATAAATGTATCAAAAGAGATCAGTTCCTATCCTCTTATTATAAGGCCTGCATTTACATTAGGTGGTGTAGGAGGTGGTATTGCTTTTAACCTTGAAGAATTTGTCGAGTTGTGTAAATCAGGTTTAGAGGAAAGTCCAAGTAATCAAATATTGATTGAAAAATCACTTATAGGATGGAAGGAGTATGAACTAGAGGTCATGAGAGATACTGCTGACAATGTAGTAATAGTTTGCAGTATTGAAAATTTAGACCCAATGGGTGTCCACACTGGAGATTCGATTACTGTAGCTCCCTCACAGACTTTAACAGATAAGGAGTATCAGAGATTGAGGGATTTGTCACTGAAAATCATTAGAGAGGTAGGAGTTGAAACAGGAGGGAGTAATATCCAATTTGCAATAAATCCATCTAATGGAGATGTGATTGTCATTGAAATGAATCCTCGTGTGAGCAGATCATCTGCTTTGGCTAGTAAAGCAACTGGATTCCCCATAGCTAAGATTGCTGCTTTATTATCTGTTGGTTTTACTCTTGATGAGATTATTAATGACATTACAAAAAAAACACCCGCATGTTTTGAGCCATCAATTGACTATGTAGTTACTAAGATCCCTAGATTTGCTTTTGAAAAATTTAAAGGCTCATCTAATACTTTAAGTACTGCTATGAAATCTGTTGGTGAGTCAATGGCAATAGGTCGTTCTTTTGAAGAATCATTTCAGAAAGCATTAAGGTCATTAGAAGTTGGTGTTTTTGGATGGGAATGTGATTTACAAGATGAATTTAAAAATGAGAGTCAAATTAAAAATAGTTTAAGAAACCCTACATCTGAAAGAATTCTCCTAATTAAAAAAGCTATGCAGCATGGAAAAACTAACGATTATATTCATGAAGTTACAAATATAGATTTATGGTTTATCGAAAAATTACGTAATATCTTTAATTTTGAAAATGATTTTTTGAAAGATAAGGAACTTTATACTCTTGATCGGGACTTGATGTTACATGCTAAACAATTAGGCTTTTCAGATCAACAGATATCAAAGTTAACTAATTCTGAGTTTTTTGAAGTAAGAAGATATAGAAAAAAACTTAACATAATTCCAATCTATAAAACTGTTGATACCTGTTCAGCAGAATTCTCATCCTCAACTCCCTATCATTATTCAACTTACGAAGAATCTTTCTTTAATTTTAATTCTCAAATTATTGATAATGAGGTTTCAGAAAATAGTAAATCAAAAAAAATTATGATTTTAGGAGGAGGTCCAAACAGAATCGGTCAAGGAATAGAATTTGATTACTGTTGTTGTCATGCATCATATCAAGCTTCTACAAATGGTTATAAAACAATAATGGTCAATAGTAATCCTGAAACTGTATCAACAGATTATGATACTAGCGATATTTTATATTTTGAGCCTTTAACTTTGGAGGATGTGCTTAATATAGTAGAAGCTGAAAATCCTTATGGTTTGATTGTTCAATTTGGAGGTCAAACTCCACTGAAATTATCATTACCTTTATTTGAATGGCTTAAATCTAATGATGGGATCAAAACTGGATCAAAAATTCTTGGAACTTCTCCAATATCAATTGATTTAGCAGAAGATAGAGAGGAATTTACAAAAATTCTTGAAGAATTAAAAATTAGACAACCTTTAAACGGTATTGCACGTAATCAAAATGAAGCAGAAATAGTAGCAAAAAATATAGGGTTTCCCTTGGTTGTAAGACCTTCTTATGTTTTAGGTGGAAGGGCAATGGAAATTGTTAAAGATGAGAATGAATTATCGAGATACATTTCTGAAGCTGTTAAGGTATCACCCGATCATCCAATCCTTCTTGATCAATATTTGAATAATGCAATTGAGATAGATGTTGATGCATTATGCGATTCAGAGGGTTCGGTTGTAATTGCTGGCCTAATGGAACATGTGGAACCTGCAGGAATACATTCAGGAGATTCAGCTTGTTGCTTACCATCTATTTCTCTTTCAACATCCACAATAGAAAATGTAAGAAACTGGACTAAATTAATTGCAAAAAGATTAAATGTTGTTGGTTTAATTAATTTGCAATTTGCAGTAATAAATACAATTAATAATGAAAATAAATTATTTATTCTCGAAGCAAATCCAAGAGCATCCAGGACTGTTCCATTTGTTTCAAAAGCCATAGGTAAACCAGTTGCAAAATTAGCTACTCAGTTAATGCAAGGTTTTACATTAGAAGATCTTAATTTCACAGAAGAATTTACTCCAAAATATCAAGCAGTAAAAGAGGCCGTTTTACCTTTTAAAAGATTTCCTGGATCTGATACATTACTTGGCCCTGAAATGAGATCTACTGGAGAAGTAATGGGTTTAGCAAAAGATTTTGGAATTGCTTATGCCAAGTCGGAATTGGCAGCAGGTAATGGAGTTCCCTCAGAAGGAGTTGCTTTTTTATCTACAAATGATCTAGATAAAAAAAATCTTGAGGAAGTTGCTAGAGAACTTTTGATTTTAGGATTTAAATTAATTGCAACAAAGGGTACAGCTGCATATTTGATGAATTTAGGAATTCAAGTTGAAGAAGTGCTAAAAGTTCATGAAGGAAGACCAAATATTGAGGACCTAATTCGTTCGGGACTTGTTCAATTAATAATTAATACTCCAATTGGCTCACAGGCTTTTCATGATGATGCTTATTTAAGACGTGCCGCTTTAGAATATAATATTCCAACTTTTACAACTATTCCTGGAGCAAAGGCAGCTATTAAAGCGATCAAAGCTTTGCAATGCAATAAAATTAATACTTACTCTCTACAAGAAATCCATAAATATTAAAATTTTATTCTAAGTTTTTTAGCTTTTCTCTTAATTGATTAACTAAAGAGTTTCGACTAATTGAGAGTAATTTGAGAGTATCTTGATGCATCTTAAGTTGTGTCTCCGCTATTTGTAGTATTTTTATAGATTCTTTTATTTCATTAGGAAGTTCATTTATTAAATATTTTTTGCCTTCAAAGGTTAAAACTGGATTTGCAGAATCATTTGTGTTTTCGCTCATGGGTTTACTTTTTAATAAACAAAATAGAACTATAATTTTTTAATAAATTGTTTTTCACATAATTCTTTATAAATTCCAGGTTTATTTATTAAATCAATGTGTTTCCCAACTTCAATAATTTCACCTTTATCGAAAACAACTATTTTATTTGCCTCTTGAGTAGTGGCTAATCTATGAGCAATTACAATAACTGTTCTATCTTTCATCGCTCTATTAAGTCCTTTTTGCACTTCAGATTCTGATTCTGCATCTAACGCACTTGTTGCCTCATCTAAAAGAAGAATTGATGGATTACCAAGTATTGCTCTTGCAATTGCTATCCTCTGGATCTGACCACCTGAGAAATTTGATCCTCTTTCAGTTATCTCAGTTTCGTATTTCATTGGAAGCTTTTGAATGAAGTTGTGAGCGTTAGCCTTTCTTGCTGATTCTATAACTTCTTCTTTGGTGAAATTTCTGCCCATTCTTATTACATCAATAATTGTTCCTGAAAACAAAAAAGGCTGTTGTTGTACTAACGCAATTTTGTTTCTAATATCTTTTGTATTTAATATTTTGAGATTTTTATCATCAATAAAAATGTCTCCATTATTTGGATTTATAAACTTTAATATCAAAGCCAACATTGTACTTTTACCAGCTCCAGAAGCTCCAACAAATGCTGTAACTTCCCCTCTTTTAATTTCTAAATTGATATTTTTAAGTACTTGGTTATCTTTTTGGTAAGCAAAATTAACTTTCTTGAAATTTATTTTCCCTTCAAGATTGGATATCCTTCGTAAATTTTCTTTATCATCTTCGACAGGTTCTTGATTTATGTTTTTCAATCTTTTTATTGAAGCTTCTGTCTGTTTATAGTCATTGAAATTTATACTTATATGGCTTATTGGATCAATAAGCATTAATATTGCTGCAAAAAAACTACTAAATTCTTCGCTTGTTAGAAGACCTAGATTGATTCTTACTGCTCCTAAACCTAATATTGCTAATATTCCAAATGCTTCAACAAATCCAACAACTGGATGTTGAAATGCAAGTAGTTTTAATGTTTTATATTTTGCTTTTTTATTTGTACTCAATCTTTTATAAAATCTTTTCTCAATCCAATTTTCTGCAGCAAAAGATCTTATTGTAGACATTCCATTTATAGATTCACCTATTAAACTAGCTAAATTACTTGTTGATTCCTGACTTTTTTCGGAAGCTATTAAAACTTTTCTTCCAAAACTGTTAACTGAAAGAATAATCAATGGTGCTAAAACAAAAGTTGATACTGTTAGTGACCAGTCTAAATAAAACATATAGATTATTACCGCTAACAACTGTAAAGTGCATGGAATAGTATCTTGAGCTGTTTTATAAATAACTTCGCTTACCCTATCAGCATCTTCTGTAAGTCTATATGTGATATCCCCGGCTGAAATATTTTCAAAAGAATTCATCTTTATTTTTTGAATTCTGCTAAATAAATTTCCTCTCATCACTTCACTAATTTCTAAAGCTGGCTTTGCTATTAATACATCCTGTCCAAATTGAGCAGTTTTTTGAACTAAAAATACAAATAAAGACTTAATTATTATGCTAGAAACTTTTGAGAGATCACCTGACCCAATTGCTGGGATTAAGTTTCCAGCTAAATAAGCTAATAAAGGCCAACAAGCTACGTAAATAAGCATGCATATAAAACCCTTGATAAACCTTTTTGAATATGGTCTGACTGGCGGTATTAGTCTCAAGATATTATATATTTAATGTTTATCCTACTTTATCAATATCTTTGGGTATAAAAAACAATGAAATTGGATCAATTCTTAAAATGGAAAAATTTGGTATCTTCTGGTGGCGAAGCAAAAATTTTTATTAAATCTGGTTCGGTCATAGTTAATGGTGTAATTGAGACTAGGAGAGGAAGGAAGTTAAACAAAGGGGATAAAGTAATATTTCTAAAAAATGAATTAATTTTTGAATAGTTAGCTTATTCAACTCAATTTGTATTATATTTTTCTTGGAGATGATTGGTATTTTGAGAAAATCTGTAATTGCTGGTAATTGGAAAATGCACATGACTTGTGCTGAAGCTAAATCCTATTTAGAAGAGTTTATTCCTTTAATAAAAAACATAAAAGACGATCGTAAAGTTGTTATTGCACCTCCTTTTACGGCTATTTCAACCTTTTCTTATCATTCTGATTTTGATTATTTAGATATTTCTAGTCAAAATATTCATTGGGAAGATCAAGGAGCATTTACTGCAGAAATATCTCCAAAAATGCTTCTTGAACATGGTGTCTCATATGCAATCGTTGGACATAGTGAACCAAGGAAATATTTTAGTGAAAGTGATGAACAAATTAATAAAAGAGCAGTTTTTGCTCAATCTAGTGGACTTACTCCAATAGTTTGTGTTGGAGAAACATTAGAACAAAGAGAGAGAGGAGAAGCTAATAGAGTTATTACTAGACAGGTTGAACAAGGATTAGAAAATACAGATCCAAAAAATTTAATAGTTGCATATGAACCAATATGGGCTATAGGGACAGGTAAAACATGTGAGGCTAAAGAAGCTAATAAGATATGTTCTTTGATTCGGAAATTAATAGGCTTTGATGATGTAATTATTCAATATGGAGGATCTGTTAAACCTAATAATATTGACGAAATCATGTCAATGACTGATATAGATGGGGTGTTAGTTGGAGGGGCTTCATTAGATCCGAATAGCTTTGCAAGAATTGCCAATTATCAATAAGAAAGATCCATGGCCAAAAGGCTGGGGACAAAAAACTTCAATTATGGGGGTTATTAATTTAACTCCAGATTCATTTAGTGATGGTGGAGAATTAAACTCTTCAAAAAAGGTTTTGGATCAAGTAAATCATTTTTTGAGTAATGGAGTGGATGTTATAGATCTTGGTGCTCAAAGTACAAGGCCTGGTGCTGAAGAAGTTGGATCTAGTATAGAAATAGAAAGATTGATCCCATATTTGAAATTAATAAAATCTGAATATCCCGATGTTTTAATCTCAATTGATACCTTTAATTCTGAGGTTGCTTATGAAGCTCTTTTAAATGGCGCTAATTGGATAAATGATGTCACTGGAGGAAGAAGAGATAAAAATATTTTGGATGTTGTATCAAAATTCAACTGTCCATTCGTCATAACTCATAGTCGTGGTAATAGTCAAAACATGAATCAACTCTCTAATTACCAAAATTTATTGAGTGATGTTAAGTGCTCGCTTGATAATTTAATAAAAAAAGCTTTAGAAAAAAATATATCTGAAAGAAATATAATAGTGGATCCCGGAATTGGTTTTTCAAAGGATATTATTCATAATTTGGAAATCTTGAGAAATTTAGATGTATTTAAAAAATGGAAGTTGCCAATTTTGATAGGTGCATCTAGGAAGAGATTTATCGGAGAAATTTTGAATGAAAAAAATGTAAAAGAAAGGGATATAGGAACACTAGCAATAAGTTGTCTATGCTCTCAATTTAATATTGATATTGTGAGAGTTCATAACGTTAAACTAAATTATCAAATTCTTAAAGTAGCTGATAGGATTTACAGAAAATAATAAATTTATTATTCTTTAACTCCCTCGATTTTATCCTCTACCTCTTGGTATAGTTCTTTCAACTGTTCTATATTTTCATCTGATGTTTCCCAATATCCCCTACCATTAACTTCTAGCAATGTTCCCACAATTCTTCTGAAACTATTAGGATTAAGATCCATTAATCTTTTCCTCATCTCTTCGTCATTTATAAATGTTTCGTTAGTTTCTTCATATACAAAATTATCTACTTGACCACTTGTCGCACTCCAACCAAGAGTGTAATTAAGTCTGTTAGAAAGTTCTCTAACTCCTTCATAGCCAGATTTGAGCATGCCTTCATACCACTTAGGATTTAAAAGTTTTGTTCTGGAGTCTAATCTAATAGTTTCTCCAAGTGTTCTAACTTGAGCATTAGAAGTGGTTGTATCCGCTATGTAGCTACTTGGTTCTTTTCCGTCATCTCTTAACGTCTTGATCAATTTTGTTGGATCCGAATCAAAATAATGACTTACATCTGTTAATGAAATCTCTGAAGAATCAAGGTTTTGAAATGTAACATCTGCTGTTTTCATTACTGACTCAAATACCTCTCTTTTTTGATTCATCTCACCTGGATTATCGGCATTAAAAGCATATGTTTTGCGAGATAAATACATTTCTTGTAATTCATTTTCTTCCTCCCATGTTGAATTTTCTACGGCTAAATTAACATTTGAACTGTAACTTCCACTTGCATTAGAGAATACTCTCGCTGAAGCTTCTCTGATAGAAGTGCCTTCTTTTTCTGCTTGTTCTAGTGAATGTTTCCTTACGAAATTAGATTCCAATGGTTCATCAGCTTCAGCTGCTAATTTGACTGCTTGATCTATTAATGCCATTTGATTGATAAATAGATCTCTAAATACTCCAGAACAGTTAACTACTACATCTATTCTTGGCCTCCCTAATTCTTCTAAAGGGATTAATTCTAGTTTGTTTATTCTTCCAACAGAATCTGGTTTTGGTTTTACTCCAACAAACCATAAGATTTGTGCCAGTGATTCTCCATAAGTTTTGATGTTATCAGTGCCCCATAAAACACAAGCTATTGTTTCAGGCCAAGTTCCTTGCTCTTCTTTTTGTCTTTCAATTAATTTGTCAACAACAGACTTAGCTGCAGCTACTGCTGCTGTAGTTGGGATTGATTGAGGATCAAGTGCATGGATATTTTTACCACTGGGCAAAACACCTGGATTTCTTATGGGATCTCCACCTGGTCCAGGTAAAACATAATTTCCATCTAATGCTTTAATTAGGCTATCCATTTCTTTGTCTGCGCAGACCTGTTCCAAACAGAAAAGTAAGTAATCAAATAATTTGTTTAATTCCTTCTGATTAACCTCATTAAATCCATTTAATCTACATACTCTTAGCCAAGGGGTAGGTAGATTTAGACCAAAAACTTTAAGTAGATCGAAAAGTTTGGAAAGAAGTGATTTTTCTAAATAAACTCTGCCATCAACAATTTTTAAAGAGTTGACCATCGCAAAAATCGACTCTCTTGCTGTCTTTATGATTTTTTCATTTAACTCTACAAATTTAAGTTCACCTTTATTATTACCATCATAAACTTGTTCAATAGTTAGACCGATGGATTCTGCAAGTAATCCAGGAAGAGATCTTAATCCTTCTTGTTCTCTCTCTAGAGATGCAATATTTACAAGTGTTGCAACAGCTTCTTCTGCTGTTGGAGCTTCTCCAATAGTATGAAGACCGCAAGGTAACAATCTACTTTCAATTTCCATCAACTGTTTGTAGACATTACCAACAAATAAATCTCTTTCATCTATTGAAAGTTCTTCTACGTCTTTTGAAGGAAGTTCTACATCTTTGTCAAGGTTACATTGTTTAGAAGTCTCAACTATTGCATTAACAATTTGAATACCCCTACTATTTTCTCTTAATTGTTGATAAGAACCAACGAGTTCACTTAGTTCTTTAAGTCCTTTGTAGAGTCCTGCATTTTCTGCTGGAGGAGTCAGATAACTAATAGTTGAAGCATATCCTCTTCTCTTCGCAATTGTTGCTTCAGATGGGTTATTAGCGGCATAGTAATACAAATTAGGCAATGATCCAATGAGTGAATCTGGATAGCAAGTTTCACTCATGCCCATCTGCTTCCCAGGCATAAACTCAAGTGAGCCGTGAGTTCCAAAATGAAGAACAGCATCAGCCCCCCAGATTTTTTCAACATACGTGTAATAAGCAGCAAAACCATGATGAGGACTTGCACTTCTTGAATAGAGCAATCTCATGGGATCACCTTCATAACCGAATGTAGGTTGAACTCCTATAAAAACATTTCCAAAATGTTTTCCATAGATAAGGAGATTTTGTCCGTCACTATTAAGGTTCCCAGGAGGTTTACCCCAATTTTCTTCAAGTCTTTGTGAAAATGGTGTGAACTTTTCGTATTCTTTTACTGACATCTTATGAGCAATATTTAATTCTGGAGAGCCATCCATCGCTTCAGGATTGTTAATTACTTTTTCCATTAATTCTTTTGAATTACTTGGAAGTTCATCTATTTGATATCCTTTCGATTTCATTTCAAGAAGTACTCGATAAATTGAACCAAAAACATTCAAGTATGCTGCAGTACCAACATTTCCTTTGTCTGGTGGAAAACTAAATACTGTGATGGCTAATTTTTTATCCTTTCTTTGTTTAACTCTTAAAGTTGACCATTTTATTGCTCTTTCAGCTATTACATTCACTCGATCTTGGAGCGTATGCGCCTTACCTGTAGCATCATCACGACCTGAGAGAATAATAGGTTCAATAGCGCCATCAAGCTCTGGAATTGCAATTTGAAGTGCAACCTGAACAGGGTGTAAACCTAGATCACTATCTTCCCATTCTTGTGTGGTTTGGAAGACTAATGGAAGTGCAACCATATAGGGTCTGTTTAACCTTTTTAGGGCTTCAATAGCTTTAGGATGATCTTGTCTCGCTGGCCCACCTACTAGTGCAAATCCTGTTAGAGATACAACTCCATCTACTATAGGTTGATCGTTATTTATGGAATCATAATAAAATTCATTAACTGGCTTAGAAAAATCTAGACCTCCACAGAATATAGGTAATACTCTCGCCCCTCTGTATTCCAATTCTTGAATAACAGCAACGTAATGCGCATCATCTCCAGTAACTATATGACTCCTTTGAAGAACTAAGCCTATTGTTGGAGTTTTGTCATCTTTAGGATTTATATCTTTCCTATTATTTTCCCAATTTTGATATTCTTTAAGACTTTCAAACATGCAAGGAGCAAGAGGATGCCAAATCCCTAAATCTGGAAATGTTTCAGGGTCTTGAATTTTGAATTCTTCTATTTGATCTTTTATGATCTTTGAAACAGCGTACTTTTCAGAAATCATTAACAAGAAGTTTTTTAAGTTCTCAGTAGTACCACCTAACCAGTACTGAAAACTCAGAATAAATGTTCTAGCATCTTGAGCTTTTTCTACTGGGAGATATTTAAGTATTGAAGGTAGTGTATTTAATAACTTCAACATTGAATCTTGGAAACTTGCTCCATCAGATTCTTTTTTCTTTTTTATTAAATCTCCAATAATACTTTTGGATTGACCAAGTTGGGCCATACTAAATGAACCCAGCTTATTTAATCTCATTACCTCTGGCATGGAGGGGAAAATAATTGATGCTTTAAGTTTGTCTTTAAATGGAGATACTGCATCAACCACTTTTTGAGCAAGGTCCTCAATGAAGATTAGAGAAGCAACAAATATATCTGCATTAGCTATATCTTCTTTAAAATCTTCAAAATTATTATCATTCCTAAGTTCTTCGATAAGGTAGCCACTAAGGTCTATACCTATTGGCCCATTCATCTTATTTATAGACTTTGCAGCTTCCGTTAAGGAATTTTGGTATTGTGGCTCAAGGACAACATAAACTGCTTTTATTACAACTTTGTGTTTGTTATCCTCAACAGGAGATACTCTGCGGTTTGCTGAGCGGACCTGCGTAAACATTGATTTTCTTTAAGTATTTCTACCAGCCTACGAATGAAAAGACGTTATTGTGTGCAATATAAATAGCGTGTAACAACCTTTAAAAAAAAATTTTTTAAAAAAATGATTGAAAATTCTAAAAAACCCATACCAGTACTAGTATCCGGAGCGTTAGGCAGAATGGGTAGCGAAGTTGTTAATGCTGTATTAAATTCTACAGATTGTGAACTTGTTGCAGCAATTGACATAAATGAAAAGAACAATGGCTCAAATATTTCTGAATTATTGAAGGTGAAAAATTGTGATGTTTTTGTTTCAAACGATTTTGAAGGGACTTTATGTTCTGTTAGTCAAAACTATAGAATTGAAAATATCAAACCTGTGCTGGTTGATTTTACTCATCCTGATTCTGTATATGAAAATGCCAGATCAGCAATTGCATATGGTGTATCACCAGTAGTAGGAACTACAGGTCTAAACCCTTCGCAAATACAAGATTTGTCTGTTTTTGCTCAGAAAGCATCCGTTGGTTGTGCAATAATTCCTAATTTCTCAGTTGGTATGGTGCTTCTTCAGCAGGCGGCATCGGTAGCTGCAAGGTTTTATGACAATATTGAATTAATAGAGATGCATCATAATCAAAAAGCTGATTCTCCTAGTGGGACATGTATAAAAACTGCAGAAATGATTGAAGAATATCCAAAGAAATTTAATCAGAATTTAGTAAAAGAGTCTGAGTCATTGAAAGGTGTACGCGGTGGGCTCAGAGATTCAGGAATTAATATTCATTCTGTACGATTACCTGGATTACTCGCTCATCAGTTAGTAATTATGGGATCTCCAGGTGAAACTTACACAATTAAGCATGACACTATTGATAGAAAGGCTTATATGCCAGGAGTTTTACAAGCTATTAAAAAAATTGGTAATTATGAAACTTTAGTTTACGGACTTGAAAAATTGATTTTTTAACATGTTAATTCCAATTAATTCAAGTCAAATTTCAAAACTTATTCCTGCAGTTGGTACAGGAAGTCAATTTAAGTACGCGTTGGGGAATCCGAGAAAAATTCTTCAAAGAGTAATAGTTTCATCAATTGGTGGATTTATCTCATTAATTATTAGTTCGACTGGAGATCAAACTAATAATTTCTGGTTATTCCTATGTGTAGGTTTCTTTTTGTATATCATTTGGGGGCCAATTCTTGAATCAAGTAGAAAAAATTTGCGATTAAGAAAATATAAATTTTTTTCTATATTTGATGGCTATATATCAGATATCTATAAAACAGAAAAGATTGAAAGTTCAAGAGAACAATCTAATAGGCAAGGACGATTAGAAGTTATTGAAAACAAAAGGACTTGGTTAGTACTTGAATTAGAAGATGAAGATGGTTATTTGGAAAAATTAAGTTTTCCTATGGAAAATAAGCACAGTCAAATTAGGGTGGGTTCGAGTATTAGATGTTTAATAACATCTGATAACCGTAATTATGACAGAGATTTTTATTTGACCGATGCTTGGCTTCCTGAAATTAACTTATGGGTTGGTGAGTACCCCTATTTATTAAGACCAGCATTTGAGGAAATTTGCTATATTTATTTGAATGAATAGTTGATGCTTATAAAATTTGATGAAAAATAAATTCAATTTTAAAATTGTTGGATCAGGTCCCACAGGCTTATTACTTTCAATCGCACTTTCAAAATTTGATTGCAATATTTTTTTAACTGATTTATTAACAAAAGATAGATTAATTGATAAAGATAAAACTTATGCAATTACTCACTCAACAAGAAAAATCTTATCTAAATTCAGACTTTGGGAAAAATTAGAACCATTTTTGTTTGGCTTTGATACCCTTTCAATTTTAGATAGCGTAACTTCTGCTTTCACCAATTTATCAACTTCTGACTTAGATGATGATATAAGTTCGGCCAAAAATATTGGCTGGGTTGTTAAACATTCGGATCTCATGAACGTTTTTTTTCAAGAGATTGACAATTATGAAAATATTTTTTTTATGACTCCACAGAGATTGTTACGTAAAAAAATATTATTTGATTATCAATTCTTTTCAACAGGAGCAAACTCACTTGATAAAAAATTCATAGATTTTTTTGAAATAAAAAAATCTTATAGTCAGTCTTGTTTAACTTTTAAAGTTTCTCTTAGAGGTCATTGTGAAAAACAAGCTTATGAAATTTTTAGAAAAGAAGGCCCACTTGCATTATTACCTTTAGAAAAAAATTTATATCAAGTAATTTGGACTTCCAGTACATTAAAGGCAATTGAAAGGTTGAATTCTGACAAGAATTTTTTAATGGATAATTTATCAACAATCTTGCCTAATGAATTTAAGTTGGACCAAATAATTGGCGAATTTAATATTTTTCCTGTTTCATTATCCTTAAATTTACCAGTTTTAAATTTTAAAAAATTAGTTTTTGTAGGAGATGCATTTCACACATTTCATCCTGTTGGAGGTCAGGGTCTAAATACTTGCTGGAGAGATGTTAATACTATTTATGATCTTTTTAATAAAAATACTTCTATTAGTAAATTGCAATTGATATTATTTAAATTTAAGTATTTTTCAAGCAGAATTTTAGATATTATTGTCACTATTTTTATAACTGACTCGTTGATATCAATTTTTGCTAATCGAAATGTTTTTTTATTTCCAATAAGGAAATTTTCATTTTTACTTTTAAATAAATTTTTTTTTATAAGAAAATTAGTCCTTAATCAAATGACTAAATCTCTCATTTACTCTAGTATTAAATAGAATTCATGAATAATTATTTTTCTAAAGAAATGATAATTTATTTATTTAATGTTTTGGGTTTAGATGAATCTACTATTGAACTTGGTATAAAATTATCTATAGAAAATAACACTCCATTACCAATATTATTATGGAGTTATGGAATGCTAACTATTGAAGAACTAGATAAGTTATATTCATTTTTATTTCAAAGAATGGATTAATAATTCTGTTATAATTACTTTATATCTTAATCGAGAACAATTACAGTTTTAACTAAGGGAAATCAGATATCAAGACAATCTGTAGAGAAGCTTGATTTATTATTATTAATCTTAGAAACTATTGATTTAAATGGTATTCAATCCCTTTACGCTTTATCAAATAGACTTGATTTAAATGATGTTCTGCCAAATAAAATTACTATTTGGAAATTAAGAAATAATAATCCATTGAGAAAATCTTATGTTAATAACAATATTAAAGTAAAAGAATTCGATGCCTTAATTAAAATCACCGTTGAAATGTCTAAATATTTATATCCTTATATCAGAGAAATACTGAAATCTAAAGAAGATATTAATGAGAATTCAGTTATTTGGAATGATTTTAATAAGAGATTTATTGAGTTGATTAAAGAGAGATTTAATGTAGAAAGTATGAGAGTGAAAAAGCTTTTAAATCAAGCTGAAAATGGTGAAATTATAATAAAATCTTTGCTTATTTTATCTTTTTGTATTTCAAATCAGGGTTTCCAAAAGTTGAAGAATTTTTTATACGATTTTTAATATGATGCAAAATAAATTGTCATTTCATCAATCTTCAGTAAGTCTCGAAATAATCGGATTGCCAGATTATTCCAATAATGAAAATAAAGATCAAATATCTATAATTTCTCAATGGAAATTAACCATAGTTGATAAACCACTTATTGAAGGCAAAATTGAACATTTAGGGCCTATTATGGATGCTTTTTATATTTATTCAAATCTTTTAGTCAAAAACGAAATTCCAATATATGAGTCTAAATTAATCGATATAAAAGCCGATAATCTCCACATACATAATATAGTTCTCAAGAGCTCTAAAGCAAATGTAAAGCCTTTAGTTCTAAAGATTGGTAACTCATTACTTTCAGATACCATAAATTGTTTTGATCAGTTAAATGAATCTCCAAAAGTAAGAATTAAAAAAACTTATATATCTACTAACATTTCTAAAAAATTAAGATTTGGGTTAAATAAAAAAGAAAAATTTTTTAATTACTTTATTACACCTTTTATTGCAATTTGTTCTTTAATTCTATTCTCTTATTCTTTTACTTATTTTTATAGCCCTTTTGAAAATAGGGAACAAAAAGAACTAATAAACCCTGAATAAAGAGCAATTAGCATCTTAAATACAAACACGATACTATAGGTTAATTTCTTTTAATAGTAATTCAAATTTATTCTTCGAGCTTTGAAGTATGGCAGATTTAAACATCCCAAATTTGAATATTAAAACTGATAAATATATTTTTAAAAAAAACTTAAATTTAAGAAGAAAATCTAAAAGAAGACTATTTACTGAATCTTTCTTTTTGTTTATTTTTAGTGCTTTATTAGTTTATATAAATTATTTAATTCCTAATAAAAATTTACTGTTACTAAATCTTCCCTCGACATTTAATAAAACTTTTTTATTATTAATTGAACTCTTTTCATATTTGTATGAGATATTTTTGGTGATTTTTATTTTTGTATCTTATTTTACTGCTCTTATTTTAGTGGTAGGTTCAATTAATAGGTTATTCAGAGTCTTTAAGATAAAGTCAAAACAAATTGTTTATAAATAATTTCAAATAGGTTGCATTAGGCCACCACTTCCTGAATCAGAGTCATCATCATCATTTTCTGTTTCTTCCCCAAATAATGCAAATATGCCTAGTACTATTGATGAAAGAATAATTGATAAGGGTAAAATCGAAGTTTGTATTCCGACGTCTATATATTCACCCATAAAATAAATAAATTTTTATAAACCTAACCGAAATCAAACTGTTTCGCGGATTTTAAATAATTATTTAATAATTTATTCTCTTTTAATAAGTTCTTTATCAAAATTCTTTATTTCTCTTTCAAAACATCCGAACCACAAAATAAGTTGATCAATTTGATTCTGAATTTCAGTTGCACCTAATCCCCTTATAGTAATTATTGAAAATTGTTCGCCTTCCTCAAAATTAAATTTATTTTGAACACTACTTGCCAAAGAATTTTTAAGCATTTTAAAAGTAGGATTTTTTAATTTTGTCTCTATCAAGATGTTTGGCTTTTTGAGCTTGATCTTATTAAAACCACATTTTTTAGCGAGCAATTTTAGTCTCATTATCATAATTAGGGACTCAACAGGTTTGGGTAAGTTTCCATATCTATTTACCCAGTCTGTAGCTAATTCAGTTAATTCATCATTATTTGAACATTCAGTAGCAGATTTGTAAGCTTCAAGCTTCTCTTCTCTGTTTAATATCCATGTTGCAGGTATAAATGCATTTATTGGTAGATCAATTTGAGTATCGTTAACTTCAGGTATTTCTTGCCCGCTAATTTCTGAAATTGCCTCATGGAGCATTTCTATATATAAATCATATCCAATAGCATTAACCTTTCCACTTTGTTCTTCTCCTAGTAAAGTACCAACACCTCTTATTTCCATATCTTTCATTGCAAGTTGGTATCCACTACCTAGTTCTGAAAAGTCTTTTATCGCTTTCAATCTTTGTTTTGCAGCGTCATTAATTTTATTTATATTTGGATAAAATAACCAAGCATGTGCTTGTACACCGCTTCTACCAACTCTTCCTCTAAGTTGATAAAGTTGTGAAAGGCCAAATTTGTGAGAATCTTCAATAATGATTGTATTTACTTTAGGGATATCTAATCCACTTTCAATTATCGTTGTGCATATCATTAGATCTACTTCTCCATTATTAAAAGCAATCATTGCATTTTCAAGCTCTGTTTCGTTCATTTGCCCATGAGCAACAATAAATTTTAAGCTGGGAAACATATTTTTTAATTTGTTTACAGCTTGATCTATATCAGAAATTCTTGGAAGAACATAAAAAATTTGACCTCCTCTATCAAGTTCTTGATTAATTGCAGTTCTTATAACATCCATATCTATTTCAGATAAATATGTTTTTATTGATCTTCTTGATGGTGGAGGAGTATTTAGTAAGCTCATTTGTCTTAGTCCAGATAAGCTCATATAAAGAGTTCTTGGAATTGGAGTTGCCGAGAGAGTTAAAACGTCTACGTTGGTTTTGATTTTTTTTATTTTTTCCTTTTGCCTTACTCCAAATCTTTGTTCTTCATCAATAACTAATAGTCCTAAGTTTTTGATTTCAATTTCTTTTCCTAAAATTTGGTGAGTTGCTACAACTAAATCAATTTTGTTATTTTTCAAACCTACATAGATTTCCTTTCTTTCATTAACGGTTTTGAATCTATTGAGTAATGATACTTTTATTGGGTAAGGTGAAAATCTATTACTTATTGTTCTCCAATGTTGTTGAGCTAGGATTGTTGTGGGTGCCAGTAATATTACCTGTTTGCCTGATGTAATAGCCTTAAAAATAGCCCGAACAGCTACTTCTGTTTTGCCAAATCCTACATCTCCACAAACTAGCCTGTCCATTGGCTTATCGCTTTCCATATCTGATTTTATTTCTTCTACAGCAGTAATTTGGTCAGGTGTTGGTTGATAAGGGAACGATTCCTCTAATTCATCTTGCCAAGGACCATCTTCTGGGTAAATGTAACCATTTAATTTTTCTCTCTTTGCATAAAGTTTTAAAATATCGACAGCAACTTTTTTGATCTGTTTCTTATTTTTTTCTTTTACTTTTTCCCATTCTGTCCCTCCTAATTTATTTATTCTCGGCTTTATTTTTCCGCTTGATCTATATCTGTTAACACTACCAAGTTGATCAGCGGCAACACTTATCTTCCCATCTTGATACTGAATGACTAAATAATCTCTTGAATCTCCAGTTATATTTATTTTTTCTATTTTTAAAAATTTTCCTATTCCATGATTTTTATGAACTATATAATCACCGGGAATAATCTTATTTACATTTATATTTGAATTGACACTTCTTTTTTTTCTTCTTATGAATACATTATTAAAAAGCGATTGTTGTGAAAATAATTCTTTATCTGTTATTAGGACAACTTTCCATATCGGAAGATAAAACCCCTCGATTTCATAATTGTTCTTATTTTTTAAGATTAAAGGAGTTGAATTATTAATTGACTTAAGTGCTTCATCAATATCATTAGGATTGTTTAAGAAATTTGTATTACATTCGTGCTCAAAAAGTAAAGTCCTAGTTCTCAATGGCTGTGCTGATAATATCCATACTTTTTCATTATCTTTTATATTTTTATTTATATCATTGGATAATTTTCCTATATTTTTAGAGTATGAATTTAATCTTTTATCGTTTAACAAAAACCTATTATCAATATTGACTTTAGATTCAAATTCATAAAATTTTATTAAATTAAAATTTCCTAGTGAATTTAAAATTTCCTCAAACTTTAAATGCAAATTAGGTTTGGCTTCTAAATTTATGTAATTATTTTTAAGGTTCTCATTTAATACATACGCAAAATTCTCAAAATTACTTTCTGAATCTAGATACCAATTATTTGCAAATTTTTTACAATCTTCTAATTCATCAATTACAAGAATTGTATCCCTATTAATAAAATCTATTATATTCGAAGGTTCTTCTTCAATTATTCCTAAATAACGATCAAGATTATTTTTATTTATATCTTCTGAATTAAAAATACTGTTCTTAGATAAATTATTTAACTTATCTTTTATTAGAAAATCAAATCCAGCCTGTATTATTTCAATATTATTGATACTTTCTAATGTTTTCTGTGTTTGGGGATCATATTCTCTTATTTTCTCAATTACATTATCAAAAAATTCTAATCTTATAGGAAACTCATTATTTACAGGATAAATATCTATTATTTCACCTCTCCTACTCCAGAATCCTTCTGTTGAAGTCACATTTTCCTTTGTATAACCCAGCAAAGTAAGTTTATTTGCTAAATCTTGAATCTCGATTTGAACCCCTTTTTGCAAATCTAACTTGTTTTCAATAAATAATTTTTTATTTATTAGATGAGGTTGTAGTGATCTCTCCGTTGATATAACAATATTAAGTTCCTTTTTCTCTTTTTTTATTAATCTGGATAATACAGTAAGCTGACTAAATTCAATCTCTTTGGATTTATTAATTGATGAGTATGGTAGATGTTCTGTTGGAGGATAATATAAAACTGCTTTATTATTTATACTTTCAAAATAACCAATCCATTTGTAGGCAATTTCTACATTAGGACAAATTAATAATATATTTTTCTCCTCTTTTTTTGCGATGCTATCTAAAATTATTGATTTAGCATATCTACTTGAACCAACTATATTTAATTCATTATTTTTTGAAATTCTTTTTATTAATTCAGAAGTAATTTGTGAGTTAGAAATATAATCAACTAAAGTATTTAAACTCATTTATAGTTATCAATCTTGATTACAAATATCCGATACATTATATTAGATTTTATACTTATTGTGAATAATATTTGATGGATTCAGCCGCAATAAATTCTTTTATACCCACACTAGATCAGGTAGACAGTTGGTATGAAATCTTTACGCTTTTACCAATATTAATAACTCTAGAATTATTATTATCTGCAGATAATGCTGTCGCATTAGCTTCTCTTACTAAATCTCTCGAAAGTTCAGAATTAAGGTCAAGAGCCTTAAATATTGGTATAGCAATATCTTTATTATTTAGAATTATTCTCATCATATTATCTAATGTTCTTTTAAAGTTTATTCTTATTAGGGTTTTTGCTGGTTTTTATTTAATATACTTATTCTTTTCTAATGTTTTTTTAAATTCAGATATAGAAAACGCTGAAAATGCGACAGATGATAATAAAAATAATTTTAAGTTCTTAAGGGTTGTAGCGCTTCTTTCAATTACTGATTTTGCTTTTTCCATAGACAGTATCACTACTGCAGTAGCTATTAGCGATCAATATATATTAATAATATTTGGAGCACTGATTGGAGTATTAGCCTTAAGATTTACATCGGGGATTTTTCTAAAACTTCTTGATATATTTTCTAGATTAGAAACAGCCGGTTACGTAGCAATTTTAATAGTTGGGATTAAACTTTTATTAAATACGTTAATTAAAGAATCCATTCTTCCAGACTATTATTTTTATTTTTTAATTCTTTTTGCCTTCATTTGGGGATTCTCAAAAAAAGAATCTAAAACTTAATCAGACAGATATTCACCTACTGATGGCTTTAACTGTTGTATCAATTGCTTTTTGCTAGAAATGTTTTTCCCTTCAAGTTTTGCCTCTAATAAAATAATCGGATCAGTTTTAGTTGAAATTATTATTCCTTCATTTTCTATTACAGCAAGAATAATACCTGGTCTTGAATAATTGCTAGCGAAAAGGGTTTTTTTATTTTTAATTTCATTACTACTCAAAACTTTGATTTTAAGTATTTTTAGGTTCTTACCTCTAAAAGTTGTATTTGCTCGTGGGTATAATCCTTTTATTTTTTGAGAAATTTTAATTGCCTCATTACCCCAATCAACTCTAAAGTCAGATTTTTCAATCATTCTTGCGTAAGTAATTTCTCTTCTAAGAGTATTTTGTTTTGTTAATTGAGAATTAGTATTTTTATAAATATTTTCTTCGAGAAGTGATGTTGCATTTAAAAATAATTTTGCAGATAAAATACTAAGTTTTTCCGATAGTGTATTTAAATTATCGTCATTACTAATTTTAATTTTTTCTTCCAATAATAAGTCGCCAGTATCTAGTCCCTCATTCATTTTCATAATTCCTACACCAGTAAATTCATCGCCTTCTATTAGGGACCATTGGATTGGGGCTGCACCACGCCATCTTGGCAGTAATGAAGCATGCGCGTTCCAACAACCAAATTTTGGGATTTCCAATATCTCTTTGGGTAATATTTTCCCGTAAGCTATAACAATAAATAAATCACAAGATAGTGATTTAAGTTCATTTATAAAATGTATATTGTCCCTGATTTTTGCTGGAGTATAAACTTTTATAGATTCTTGCTCGGCAAAGCTTTTAACAGGTGAGGATATTAATTTATTTCCCCTAGATCTTTTCTTATCGGGTTGGCTAACTACTCCAATTAACTCGTGCTTAGATTTAATAAAAATATCAAGGCTCGCAATTGAATATTCAGGTGTTCCCCAGAATATAATTCTCACGCGTCACCAGTTATTGATAATTCATCTACCCATATATGTGGAGAAATTCCACTTGTTGTTACTTCTTGGTTTGATTCAATATTTACTATATTTTTCAAAAGATATTTGATATCCCCTGCTACAGTTGCAGATTCTATTGAGATTTTTTTGCCGTTTTTATAGAGCCATCCATCAAATGGAAGAGAGAATGAACCCTGACTTGCTCTAACACCCGCATGGATTGCATTTAATTCTTCAATATAAACAAATTCTCCATTATAAGTAGAGTGATCCAATGATACTTTTAGATCTGAGAATTCCTCTGATTTCTCAACGACTATCCAATCAGGAGATACTGAGACTTTTGATCCTAGCCCTGCGTGGCCTGTGGGGATTGTTTTAAATATTCTTGCAGTTGATTCAGAATGTATAAAATTTTCAAGTCTCCCTTTGTTAATTAAACATAGTCTTTTGGTAGGAGTTCCCTCTCCATCAAATGGTGATGAAGAAATATTCTTTTCGTGAAGTCCATCATCATAAATATTAAGTGCTTCTGTAGATAGCTTCTCTCCAATAGAATTTTTATTAGATAAGCTAATTCCATCTAAAATGCTTCTAGCATTAAACATAGAACTAAAGGCATTAATGATCGTTAAAAAAGATTCTGGAGAAAAACATATTAAATATTTACCAGTTTTAATAGATGAATAATTTAAATGAGAAATTGTTTTATTAGAAGCGTCTTTAATACACGACTCTATATCTATATCATCAACTCCATAGCCAAGTTTTACAGAACCTGAGCTACGAGGTTTCTTATCTCTCTCTTCTGCTCTTGCATATAAATAAAGTGCAGCCTGACTTTTGGTATAACTCCGAAAGGCACCATCACTATTTGCATAAACTCTCTCATAAAAACTCTCAGATAAACCATTATACGGAACAGATTTTATAGATTCATGGCTTTCTAATAATTTTACTTCTGCTTCTCTTAAAAGTGTAAGTAATTTTTTTATTCCAACAGGATTTCTTTTTTTTGAGTCCTTAACTTCAATAGGATCCTTGGCTAGTGGTGAGAATTCTGTTCTTTCATTCTTGTTACCAAAATCAGATGCAATATTTGCTTGATTTAGAGCTTTTTTAATACCAGATTCACTGATGTCACTAGTTGTTGTAATACCAACTAAATTAGATTCGTTCCAAACTCTTATAGTTAAAATTTGCTTTTGTGATGCCTTAAGTTGTTTAGCCTCACCTTTATCTACTTGTACAGAATAATCATTAGAAAAGCTTGCACCATAATCCCATTTTTTAAGATTTAGAGAATCTGCTGCCTCACAGATTTGAGTTGTTATTTCTCTTGAGTTCATATTCTATCTTCCACCAACAGTTATTGAGTCAACCTTAATATGAGGTTGGCCAACAGTTACGTTGACACTTCCACTGATGGATCCACAGAATCCAGGAGCTAATTCGAGGTCATTTCCGCACATTGATATTTTTGGCATAACCTCTTTGGCCTCACCAATCAAAGTTGCTCCTTTTACTGGATTAGTTAATTTCCCATTTTTAATAAGATATCCTTCTTCTACCGCAAAATTAAATTGTCCTGTAGCACCTACACTGCCTCCACCCATTGATTTGCAGTAAAGTCCATCACTAATACTATTGATTAAATCCTCTTTCGAGTGCTCACCTTTAGCTATATAAGTATTTCTCATTCGTGAAGCTGCAGCAAAAGAATAATTTTGTCTTCTTCCACTTCCTGTTCTTTTATGGCCAGTTCTTAATTCACCCGCCCTGTCGGATATAAATTTTTTTAAAATTCCATCTTTTATAAGAACTGATTTTTCAGGTTCCATACCTTCATCATCTACCGATAATGAACCAAAGGATCCTTCTGAAATCCCTTCATCTATTGCTGTTACAGATTCATGTGCAATTTTTTCATTCAATTTATTCTCAAATGGTGTTGTTCCTCTCTCGATTTGAGTAGTTTCAAGTAAATGACCGCAGGCTTCGTGGAATATAACTCCACCAAATTTATTAGCTAATACAACAGGCATTTGTCCAGCATCAACATAATCTGCATACAGCATATTCATTGAGCTTTCAAATACATCATTAGCTGCTTTTTCATGATCCCATAATCTTAATTCATTAGGCATTCCTGAAGATCCAAATCTTCTACTTCCACTAGATCTATATTGTGCATCACTAGCAATTACGTTGAGTCCAACTGTTTGATGCAACCTAATATCTGAGACATAGGTTCCGTCGCTTGAGGCTATAATTACTTCTTGTAGATTCCTTGAGTAGCTTCCTTTTCTAGTTGTAACTTTATTATTTTTTTTAAGAGACTTTGTGCTGACTAATAGTTTTTCGCTTATCTCATGAATCGATGGGACTTCATTAATCCAATTTTTCTTGTATAAACTGTAGTCCCTATGTTTATCTAGACCATTAAATACTTCTCTTTTTTTATTATCTGTTATGTCTAACATCTCAATAGCCTGAGATACCGATCTCATCAAGCCATTTTTTGTTAAATCATTTGTACTTACAAATCCATCCTTATTATCTTTGAAGATTCTAATACCAGCCCCCCTTCCAAATGATGGACTTACACTTGTAATGAAATCTTCTTCAGCTAGAACGCTTGAGTTGTCTGTATTCTCTATAAATATTTCTACAAAATCAGCCCCAAGTCCAATCCCATAGTAAATAATTTCTTCTAATAAAACTTTATTGCAAATACCAAAAATGATTTCATTTGATTTGATTTGTGACGAAAGCATATGATTCTATAAAATCTTCTCTGTATAAAAGATTATCTAATCGAAGGTTGGAAATCTTTGCTATCAAGAGGTTTTAATAAGTATAGTCTTAATAACTGGTAACCGTTTGATAAATATTTAGGTAATTTTTTTAGAATTTTAGATACATTATTTCTATCACTGCTTGCTATATCGTAGAGAACCTTATTATTCTCTACTATCTTATCTAATCTTCCATAAAAAGATTTATCATAAACGTCCATTACTACAGGAAAAACTCTAGCTGCAGTTTCATTTGTTTTATTAATAACAAACTGGTCATAATCTTTAGCATCTAAACCTAGTGAACTGTAGAAATCTTTTTTAATTCCCAAATCCCTTGCATACATAGTTGCAAATACAGCTAATAGAAAAAACCTAGACCATAGCTTGGATGTTAATGGAAGATTATTTAAAAAATATCTAAATCTATGAAAGTAATCAAATAGTGGGTGTGTAAAGGTAGAGCCGCCAATGGTAATTTTTTGACTCAACGATTTAACAGTACGTGGCTGTGCTTTCATCAGTGCATCAAAGAAATCCCCATGTCTATTTTCATCTTGGCACCAATTTTCAAAATAATTAAATAGTGGAAATATCTTGCTATCTGGATTCTTTTCGAGATGCCTATATATTGCGATGTATCTCCAATAGCCTATTTTTTCGGATAAATAAGTTGCGTAAAAAATACTTCGTGGCGGGAAATAAGTGTAATCTTTATTAGCTGTTAAAAAACCTAGATCTAACTGCAGTCCAAAGTCACTCATTGATTTATTCAAAAAACCTGCATGTCTAGCTTCATCTCTGGCCATATGAGCAAAACATTCAGCCAGAAGTGGGTTTTTAACTTTTATCCTCTTGCTAAGTTCTTTGTAAAGTAAAAAACCTGAAAATTCTGAAGTACAACTTCCCTCGAGAAAATCAACAAAAAGCTCTCTTGTCTCAGGATCTAATTTTTCTGCAGCGCCTTCAAATTCACTATTTCTTACAAAATGATGCCTATTGTAATCTTTCCTAAATTCCTCACATATAGCTTCCAATTCCTCCTCGTTTATGGATAAATCCATATTTTCCATTGCCTCAAAGTCTGTGGTATAGAATCTTGGTGACAAAATTGTTTCTTTTGCAGGTATCTTCCCATTATTAATATCTTTATTTTTTGATTCAACAGTTGATTGAGCCATCTTTTAATTAACTTATTAATACTATTATTTACTATGATTTGTATTTTCGAGGAAAAAGTTAACTTGGTGTTATTGTTTCTCTAATTAACTCCTATTAACTTTTGTCCATTCAATCTCTGAAGTACTCTTGAAATAATTAATTTTAGGGTTATTCTTTTTTCGTCAATAAGAAAAGATTCAATAATGCTGGGTTTTTGATTAGGTTTTGATAAAGAAATACTTTTTAAAGAACCAATGTCATCCTTCTCAAAGGATAACCAGAAGCTACATGTATCTTTAATTTCACAATTTATCACCCAACATTTATCTCCAGCAATAGGTCTATTGGTGTTTTTGAGATTAATATTGTTTATTTCTAATCCTCTTTGATTAATTTCATCTATAAGAGAGGGAATTAAATGGATGTTAACAAATTCTTGGAAGGGCTTTTTCTCTATTGGGAGTTCTTTTTTTGGTTTTGTGATAGGTTTGACGGGAGTCTCACTTTCATTATTTAGACCTATCTTAGAAGTAGAATTATTACTTTGGGAATTACCATAATCTTTACCCATATTAATATCTTTTTCTGATTTAGTTTCTTTTATTTCCTCCGATTTTAATTCAGTTGTGTTATCAGATATTTCTTGATTAGCCTCATTATTTATGTCCAAATTTTCTTTCATATTAAACATTAATTTATTTTATTATAAATTAAAAAACAATATTTTTTAAATTAATTTATTTTTCTACCAATCATTATCAGTATTATTCCAGTCATCTTTATCCTCTGGATTTGAATAATTTCGATCTTTTTTAAAATTATTATCATTCATATTTTTTACTACTCTGTAGTTGACAGAAATAGTTGGTTGAGTTTCTCTAATATCCCTTTGTGGCGGCATCTCAACATTTGGTTCAACATCTTCCTCATTATTTTGAGAAACAAAATCATCTTCAACATTTTCGAAAGTATTTTTTCGGAAACTAGTACTAGTAATTGTGGTATTCACTAAAGTACTTATAAATAAACCAGAAAAAAATGAAATACTAATTAATTTACCTATACTCACCTCTTGGAGAGTCCATTTAAAGTATTTAAATGAAGTCTTCTGATTATTATTTGTATATAATAAAATTTGAAAAATTATTATAAAAAAAGAGCTAATAATAAATATTTTTTCTTAATCATTATTCTAATAAGTTATCTTAAATTTTTTGGGTAAATATTTCCATAAAATATGTTCTGAAAATTTATTTATGTTAATTCTAAATCAATTTGATATTTAAGAATATCGACTTTTATGATTTTTACTTCTATTGCATCTCCAACTTTATATGATTTTTTAGATTTTCTTCCAATCAATAGATTTTGCCTTGATCTATATTCATACCAATCATTATTAAGAGTGCTGACATGTACTAAACCCTCTACATTTAGTTCTGATATCTCAACAAAAAAACCATATGTTTGCACTGATATTATAAACCCACTATAAATATTACCTAGTGATTTTTCTGCTTTTCTTACTTTTTTTACATTTATCATATTAGATTTATATTGGTTAACTTTGTCCTTGTATTCATTAAGTTTATCTATTACAAATTTGTTAAATAATATTTCTAGATTCTTTGAAATTGATGAGTTAAATATATCCCAGGTTACTAAGTCTAATGAATTACTTTCCGTTATATTGATTGGATTGATATTATTTTTCTTTGATTTCTTACCATTTATTATCATATTAAAAATACAGTACTGGTTAATAAGATTAGAGAAGTCATATGCGGGAATTGTCCATGGAGAAATAAATAATTTTTCAGAGTCATGATTATTAGGATTTTTAGAAATCAAACTTATTTCGTTGTTCTTGAATTCATTAATTAGAAGTTTATGCAAAATTCTTTTTTTATTATCATCGCCACATAATTTAATTACTTGACTAAATGACAAATTACCATCTTCATTAAGCTCTATATCGTTTTCAATAAATTCTGAATATTTGATGATTTCATTAGGATTAACGCAATCTATTCCATTTAAGATGTATCCAGCGCTATTTAGGCCATATTGATTTGAATGTTTGAACCATATTAAATTAGCTTCAAATAATATTGGTGAAAGGTAAGTTTGGCAATCTTCCTTATTTAATGATTCAATATACCCTTTTGAATATTCAGCTGGATTGTGAATAAAAAATTCTTCTAATTGTTCTATTTTGTTCAGTGGAGTAGGAATTTCAACCTTACCCCCCAACAGATTTTTTTGTCTGAATGAACATGAAATTTCCAGTATTTTATCTAAATCGTCGATATATTCCTTTATAGGTTTTAATACGCGAGAGGTTATTCTTGTTTTACTTTTTCTAGATAGAAGCGCGTTAGTATGATCACTTGAAACAATAAGGGCGCATTTTACTAAAGTAAGATGAAATGACCAATCAGTTATTTCATTATCACTATTTAAATGCAAACAGAGGCTAATTGCTTCATTAATTTCACCAATTTTAAATTCAGAATCATTTCTTATGGTTTCACTAAGGTAGTTTTGCCAATCATTTAATAAGGGTATTGATTCGAAGCCATTAAATAATATTTCAAGAGATTTTTTACTATTAAGATCTACTCTTTCTGCAAGATTGTTTGTATGTATCCATAATTTAGTACTTTTAATTTGTCCCTGCTCTATTTGAATCATTGGGAGCATAGGAGAATTATTAGAATTCCAACTTTTAAATAAATAGGAATTTTTATCTGTAAGGTCTATCCTCTCCCTTTTTTCTATTTTTTTAGATTCAATATGATTCAAATTGTATGATTTAACGATATTGCTTTTAGATAAGACAAAGTCTGTATCATATTCCTCATTATTATTTAGTTTTAGTTCTTGTATAACATGACCTAGTCCTTCTTCTTGACCTATGGGAAATCTATCAATCTCAACTTTTACTATATTCTTATTTTCTGGTATGAAAGTGTATTTTTTATTCTCTTTTGGAAGTTTAATTTTAGAAAGGATTCTATCGTCTATGGGAATTGCATATACATCATTATTTATTATTTCAACTTTAGAAAGAAGAATTTGATTTGATCTTTCAAGAATACAATCAACTATTCCCTCAGGTGATCTTCTTCTATAACCCTCTTTTATTATCCTTACTAATACTTTATCTCCGTTCCATGCATAGTTGAGTAGATTTTCTTTAATGTAGATATCTTCTTTATCTTTTCCCCTTACAGCAAAGCAATAGCCTTTGCTACTACATCTTATTTTGGCGACAAGATGATCACTATCTTTTATGCAGCTATATTCATCGTTTTCATTTTTATTAATTATTTCAAGTTTTTCTAGAGCTGTTAGAGCAATATCTAATTTATCCCTATCAGATTTCTTTGTTATTTTTAATAATCTGCATAATTTTTTAAATTCTAACCGTTCTGAATGATTAAGATTATCAATTATTGAAGATGATGAGAACATGATCTAAATTTAATTATAAATTAATTTAGGGTTATATACTTCATTATTACACCTTATTATCCTAGTTTAAAACTAATTATTTTCTTTCTCTTCTTTTTTTTCTTTTTCCTCTTTTTCGATGGTGAATGAATTGATAAAAAGCCTTATACCAATGATAAAAAATGTAATAGATGCTATTGACTTAAGAACTACTTCGGGTAAAAAACTTGAAATAGAACCACCTGTTAAAGCTCCTAATAAACTTGCAAAAACAAGTGCTGAAGAAGATCCTAGAAAAACTGCTAATGGTTTATTTGAAGTGCCGCTTATAGTTAAAGTAGCTAGTTGAGTTTTGTCACCTAATTCAGCTATGAAAACGGTTAGAAATGTTGATAGTAATAAACTTAAAACCATTTATAAATAATTTTTGAAAGTTTCATAAGCTAAAAATATACTTATCAATATCATTAAAGCACCAGTAGATAAAGCAAACTTGCTAGGAGATATCTTTTTTGATACCCATTTACCAATAAGAACTCCTACTATACTAGAACTTATTAATGCAAGAGAGCTTCCAAGAAAGACAATTATTGGCCTGCCCGATTCAGCAGAAAGCATTAATGTGGCTATCTGAGTTTTATCGCCAAGTTCAGCAATAAAAATTGTTGTAAAAGTTGTTATAAATATAGAAAAAAAACCTTTTTCTAAATTGTTTTCTTTTTTTTCTAAATTACTATTCATTTTCCTGAAATAGCAATTCTAAAAGTTTTCATCTCTTTACTTTGGTATCCATAATTTGATGAAATATGTTGTTTGCAGCAATCTATTAAAAATTTGTCACCAGATTTCAAATATCCTTTAAATGTAGTTGAAAATTCACTTACCCGGCAAAAATGTGGTCTAGTTTCATAAATTAAACATTTTTTATTTTCTCTGTCTAGGTTTTTACACCAACCGTCTTTAGAAGTCATCGAATTTATCAAATCTATATCTTCTTTCTTAAGTTTGTCAGCCAAATCGCTTCTTTCGTTCAAGTTGAATTTACAACAAGCTCCACAATTTTCTATACATGTCCATGATTTCATAATTTAATTCAATCTTGTAACGTATCAGTACAGTTTCGTCATTTATTTGTAAAAATAGTATCACAAAACATATTCATCAATCATGGCAACACTTATTCCTTTAGCTGTAGTTGCGTTAGCAGGACCAGCAATTATTGCTCTTGTATTTTACCGTAAATAAAAAAAATTCTATTTGGTGACGTATCTTGAGGGCGTTTATTGGGATTTAGATGGTACTATCGCAAATACTGAATTAGAGGCCCATTTACCTGCTTTTAATAATGCTTTCAATGACCTTGGAATTAATTGGAATTGGGACACTAATAAATATATTAAACTTCTGAAGATAAATGGGGGCAAAAATAGAATTGCTTATTACGCAAACTCTAATAATGATGATTTCTCAGAAGATTTAATTCTCAAAATTCATGAAAAAAAGCAATATCATTATTTAGAAATTATAAAAAAAAATTGCGTTAGTTTAAAAACTGGTGTTTTTAGATTAATAAATGAATTACATAAAAAAAAAGTAAGACAATTTATTGTTACTTCAAGTTCAAGAATTCAAGTCAATCTACTTGTTGAATATCTTTTTAATGGCTTCAACCCCTTTGAGTTCATTATTTCAAGTGAAGACGTTGAATTAAAGAAACCAAATCCATTACCATATTTAAAGGCAATCCAATTAAGTGGTATAAACAAAAACAACTCAATTGTTTTTGAAGACTCCAACCCAGGATTGAAATCTTCCTTGGCAGCTAAACTGCCTACAATTTTTGTTCCTTCAAATATCCCAATGGTTCTTGAGGAAAATATTAAATTAGACTGTATTTTAGACAGTCTTGGTGATGAGAATTATTTGGCAAATGTAATTAAAGGCCCTAAACTAAAAAAATCATATGTTGACCATAACTTCTTAAGTGATTATTTAGTGTATTTTAATAATGCAAAAAACTAATTTTTCAAGAATTACCTACCAGTTAAATAACTTATTTTTTGGTTTTCTAAGTGATACTTGGAGAACAAAATCTATTGCTCTAATTTCTGTTTTGATAGGTTATTTTTTGTTCGCTAATTTTATTACAAAATTTATATCTGAAGGTAAAAATGAGTTGATAATGGTCCCAATAATTATTATTTTTATTGAAATTATTATAAGAATTAAACCTGCCGAAAGTTCAAAATTTTATTATCTATGGACCGTAGTTGACAAATTAAGAATTGGAGCAATCTATGCCGTTATACTTGAAGCATTTAAATTAGGTTCTTAAAAGCTACTCTTCTTCTTCCTCTTCAATAGGATAAACAAAACCTTGAGCTTTCCCAGTTAAAACTGATTTACCTAAAGACATAGCTTTTTGAGCAGCTATTGCTGCTTTCCCTTTCCAAACAGCGTGCCTTTGGTTCCTTTTGCTTTTTGATTTTTTCTTCTTTGGTACAGCCATTCTGTTTCTTTATTTCCATATAATAATATAACCTTTAACTGGTTATCTCCAAAACTTTTGAGTATATTTTGTTTATATACGTCAATTTTTTAAATAAGCATATATGCTTTATTAATCACTTATAAAGATTAGTGTTTAGATCAAAATTCTCATATTCAGATTCTAAATCAAGTTATTCGGATCTTCTAGAAGATATAGAGACGGGGAAAATAGAATCAATATTTTTCTATCCTAGGCAGAGAGAAATTGATGTTCTGTATAAAAATGGCGATAAATTTAAAATACCTATCCTCTACAACGATCAATTAATTCTTGAAAAAGCCACTGAAAATAAGGTAGATCTAACTATTAACAATAGTAGAAAAGAAGCTTCAGCGGCTAATTCATTTGCTTCAATAAGTCTTTTCCTGATTTTCATATTGGCTATAGTCTTAATCTTGAGGAGTACATCAAAATTGGCTTCCAGAGCTTTTGGTTTTACTAAAAATCAAGCTAAATTTGTAACTATTGATGATGTAGAAACGAGATTCGAAGATGTAGCTGGCGTCCCTGAAGCTGCTGAGGAATTAAAAGAAGTAATAACATTTTTGAAAGAACCAAAGAAATTTGAAAATCTTGGAGCAAAAGTTCCTAAGGGAGTTCTTCTAATAGGTCCACCAGGAACAGGTAAAACATTATTAGCTAAAGCAATTGCTGGTGAATCAGGAGTGCCTTTTCTCTCAATATCGGCATCAGAGTTTGTAGAACTTTTTGTTGGTGTTGGAGCAAGCCGAGTTCGTGATTTATTCTCTAAGGCTAAGGAAAAGTCTCCTTGTATAATTTTTATTGATGAAATTGATTCCATTGGTAGGCAAAGAGGGTCTGGGATCGGAGGTGGAAATGATGAAAGAGAACAAACCCTTAATCAGCTTCTAACTGAATTAGATGGTTTTGCTGATAATTCTGGGGTTATTGTTTTAGCAGCAACAAATAGACCAGATATTTTAGATGCAGCATTATTAAGACCAGGTAGATTTGATAGGAAAATTGAAGTAATGCTTCCAGATTTAGATGGAAGAAAAAAAATTCTTTCAGTTCACTCACTTTCCAAACCACTTTCAGGCGTAGTTGACTTAGGATATTGGGCTTCTAGAACAGTCGGATTTTCGGGAGCAGATCTTGCAAATTTGATGAACGAGAGTGCTATTCACTGTGCTAGAGATAGATCTAAATTAATCAGTGATTTTCACATAGAAAATGCACTTGATAAAATCACCATCGGCCTGAGAAGTTCATTAATAACTTCTCCAAATATGAAAAAAATTATTGCTTATAACGAGGTAGGCAGAGCGATTGTATCTGCTGTGAGAAATGGAATTGAATCAGTGGATAAAATTACCATCTTACCTAGATCTGGATCTATAGGAGGATATACAAAAATATGCCCTGACGAAGATGTAATTTCTAGTGGCTTGATTTCAAAAAAATTACTATTTTCAAAAATTGAAATTGCTCTAGCTGGAAGAGCAGCAGAAACGATAGTTTTTGGTGATGGTGAAATTACACAATGCTCCTTAAACGATATCTCTTATGCGACAAATCTCGTAAGGGAAATGGTTACAAAATATGGATTTTCAATTATTGGTCCAATTTCAATGGATTCTGATAATAATGAAATGTATTTGGGAGATGGATTATTTAGAAGAAAGCCTCTCATAGCAGAAAATACCAGTTCTAGAATAGATAAAGAAATCATAAATATTTCTAAAATTTCATTAAATAATTCAATAAAAATATTGAAAAAAAATAGAGTCTTACTAGATAAATTAGTTGATATACTTTTAACTCAAGAAACTATAGATAAAAAAGTTTTTAAATTAACAACTTCTAAATTGTTGAAAGTTTGATTTAATAGTTTTAAATTAAAAAAAATTATTTTCTTGTTAATTAAAAACAATACAACGAAGTTATTAGTAACACTTTCATTCTTACTTATTCTTCCATTTGTACAAAAACAATGGTTTAATTTGTATTCACTCAATATTAATGATATTTCCTTTTATTCAATCCTTTACTATTTGAGCGGTGCAATATGTCCATCTTTAGTGTGTTTAAACTCTTTAAAAAACTATACATACTATAATTTTAATAAGGATAAAATCCACAGTATAAAAATCATTAAAGGAAAAAGACTATTAATCTTAGTAGCAATAAATTTAATATTTCTCTCTTACTTAATAGCTAATTATCTATGTATAAATTTTGATCTTATATTTAATTTATTTCTTGAAGGAATTAATGAACCAAAACCGGATATTGCACGGTTAAGTTCTTTCATGTTTTTAATTTCTATCTTATTAATTTTTAAGAAATCTAGGTTTCTGTTAAAAAAGCTAATATTGGTAAATTTTATTTTGATTTCGTTTTATATTTGGCATCTTCAAATTAATAATATTAATGTTGATGATCAGTTTTATATTTATAGATATTTTGGTTCTAATGACTTAAATTTAATTAATCTTTTTATCCTAGTTGCCATAGAAATTTCTTTTTATACTTGGTCATACTTATCACATAAAACTAATTTAAGCGATTGGATCGTGCCCAAACCTCAAAAAGGGGATTTTATCCCCTTTTTGCATCTATTATTTTTTTATTTTTTTATTTTTATTTACTATTCAGTACTTACTTAAATGCTTCTAATCCCTTTATAACGCAGAAAAATATTCCTTACTACCTTTGGGGTCCTCTAACATTGTTTTCTCCCCAGGAGTCCAGTTTGCTGGGCATACTTCATCTGGGTTTGCCGCAACGTATTGATAACCTTGAAGAATCCTTAGCGTTTCATCAACATTTCTTCCTACTGGAGCCTTGTTAACAGTCGTATGCATAACTATTCCCTCGGGATTGATAAGAAATAAACCTCTATCGGCCTCTCCATCATCATTAAGAACATTGTATGCCTGGCAAATTTCTCTTTTTAAGTCAGAAACTAACGGGTAGTTAATATCACCTATTCCGCCTTCATTTCTTGGGGTTTGTATCCAAGCCAAATGACAGTGTTTGCTATCAACTGATACACCAAGTATTTCAGTATTAAGAGCTGAGAAATCTTGGTATCTATCACTAAATGCAGTAATTTCAGTTGGACATACAAATGTAAAATCTAGAGGGTAAAAGAATAAAACAACCCATTTACCTCTTAGACCTGAAAGTGTAATCTCCTTAAACTCTTGATCATATACTGCTGTAGCACTAAAGTCTGGTGCTTCTTGGCCAACTCTTAAGCTCATGAAAAAATTTGTCCTTATTTAAATTATTTATGGTCTGAATGACCGTAATATCCATTATAATTTTATTAATAATGAATTAGCAAGTTTTTTTTAATTCAATGAAATGGCATTATTCCTTTACGAGGAAATTTACAATTTTGAATCACAATAAACTTTTAAAAAATCTTAAAAAGGAGTTAATCAAATATCCGATTAACAGGCTTGACAATAAAAATTCGAATTAAAGAAATTTTCTTTTATTTAAGATTCCTTTAAATTCAACTAAGTATAATTAAGAATATTCCTTTTAATATTTTTAATTATGGCTAAATATATTGAAAGACTAAAGGAAAAAGTTAAAATAAAAAAATTTGATTCTAATCAGCCAGTTGGAGCTTGGATTTTCGTTGTAATTTTGAATATAGTTGGATTTGCGGGTTATTATTACTTAAAGGTAAATCATATTCAACTAGGTAGTTAAAAACTCATTTTATTTCCTTTTTTATTGAGCGACAAAAATTTTTTAGTCTTTCATTTCTCGTTAAGTCAGGTAAAGTCCAAATTGATTCTGTTTCAGGTAATGGATCTTTGCTCCATTCTTTGAATTCTTCCATTATCGAATCATTATTTAATTTTGATGTATACTTTTTTCGTTTTTTTAAATATTTTCTTATCACTGTAAGATTTGCCTCAATATACTCCCTCATAATAAATACTTAGTCTTTTATTAATTTATCATCTTGAAAGTTCCACTTTAAAGAAAGATTAATTAGACATTTTGAACTGCTTGAAAAAGTCCAAACGAATAACCTCCTATTAGGATCCAGCCAAGTACACTTGATATTATTGTAGATCTTCTATTGTGTCTCCTTAAAGCGGATTCAATCATTTCATTAACTTCATCTCTATTGAGGTATTCTTTATTGGAGTTTTTTTTCATTTTTTTTCTTTTTACAATAAACGAATTTACAAGAAAGTGAGCTATTGATTTTTACTTATTTGTAATAGTTTTATTTTTAATGATTTTATAAATATTTTTTATATTTAGCATCAAATATATTATGAAATTTTTAAAAGTAGATTTTAAAATTATAAGATAAAGTATAAGAATTGAAGGTTCATAGTTTTTTTATACAAAGGATGAATATTAATGATAAATCTGTTTTAGATATGCTTAATAAACTTATTGCTATTAATAGGCTAAATAAAACTCAAATTCTTCAAATGGTGAATTTAGTTTCAATATCCAATGATTTCAATGATTTAAAGGATAATTTGAAATGGGAAAGTTCTAAATCATTTCATCAAAATATTTAAACTACCTAAACTCATTGTTTGATAATTATGAATTATTAAGATTTACATTAGACATAAATAATTGTTAATTGAATTAATTAAGAGTTTTAAAAATTTATTTAAGCTATTCAAATAAATTTTTTATAATAATTTTTCATGTAAGATACTTGTTCTTGATTAATATGATTAATTGTTGTTTTCTTATCCTTGCTAAGTGATTTAATTAATATTGTAGAAATGATTATTATTATTAGTATGATTAATAAATCTCCAACAGTAACCCCTCTCTCCTTAAGATTCATAATAAAACATATATATTGACTAAATATAGCCTTTTTTGTTTGATAAACTAAATTTTTTAACAAACGTGCTAAAAATAAAGTTTAAGTAAACATAAAAAGAATATAAAAATATTAAGACCAAAACCTTTTAAATCATATAAAAAGAAATAGATGAATTACTTTTATGGAAGTTAAAAATGAAATTAATTGTTCCAACACTCCTAATTTTTTCTCTAAAGAGATGATTATCACAAAAAAATTTCTTAACAAAAATCATCTCAAATTAACTTATCAAAAACAGCTGATCTCAGATCTAGATTATAAGCACAAGGAATGGTCAAAATCGATTGAAAGTAAATTTTAAAAGCTTTCGTTGATTATATTTAAAAGTTTATTTCTTTTATTTGTATTTTTCTCTTCCCAACGAAGAGTTACTTCATCATTAATGATAGGTTTTGCTTCATAAGCTAAATACCAAAGAATAAATCCGGCAGGAAATATTAAAATATGCATAGCAAAATTAGTTGACTTAAATCAAATATAGTGCAACACTTGTATTGTGCAAGTGTGACACTAATTATTTTTAATTATGCCCTCCCCGAGGAAAAGAATTGGTTTTTTGCCAAGTGAAGAAGTTCATAAAATTATTGAAGAATTGTGCACAGCTAATGAATTTAGTCAGTCAAAAGTTACAGGTTTATTGGTCGAAGAAGCATTAAGGTCTCGAGGAGTATTAAATAAATCTTTTAGTCAAGATAAAATTGAAAGTGAAGTTTTGATAAATTTTTCCTTAGATCAAAAAACATTCTCTGAATGTAATAAATCTCCAGAAAATGACGATGACTATACAATTAATAAAAAAGTTTTATCTGATGATATCAAGATGATGCATGAATTTATTGAGTTTAAGTATTTTAAGAAAGTTATGAATCGAAATAATAATATTTTTGAATAAATAGTGTCACACCCCTAATGTTTATATTGGATTTCTTTTCAATGGAATCTAGAAATTAAGAAATAATAAATATTTTGAGAATATTTCTTATCAACTTAAAGAAGAGGGATCCAAAATAAATTGAATCTTTAAAAATTTAGCGGACTAAATCCTCGTGGAGATATGAACCTTAGCCCGCTTTAAAAAAATAGCAATAAAAAAATTTAAATACAATAAGTATGTATATTTACTTTTGATTTAAAATTGGAATATAAAAACTCTATATATAATGGCAGTAAGTGAATTAAATAAAGACACACATGATCAAATATGTGATCTTCTTGAGAATATTCAGCAAATAGAGAAACTTAAAAATAAAGATATACAAATTTTGCTTGATAAGATAGTTAAAAAATATGGAGGGAAAGTAGTAAATAAATGAAACGCCTATTATTCCCACTATTAGTTTTGCTTACTTTACCAAGTATTGTACATAGCTCCCACTTAAATAATCAGGGAGAACTTATAGTCACCTCAGAAAGCACTAGGGAATCAATCGAGTTGGCAAAATATCTTAAAGATAATGGTGCAGTTAAATATTCAGCATATTGGTGTCCTAATTGCCTTAATCAAAGTGAATTATTTGGTAAGCAAGCTTATAGAGAACTTAATGTAGTTGAATGTGCAAGAGATGGCCTAAATAGTCAAACTCAATTATGCATTGATAAAAAAATTAAAGGGTTTCCTACATGGGAAATAAATGGAAAACTAATTTTAGGTGTACTTTCACTAAAAGAGTTATCAAAGTTGAGTGGATTTAAGAATTAAGGAAAATGTAAGATGATTAATGGTTAGATATTAAAGGTTATTTTTTGAGAACCTTTCATACATCCTCCAGCTGGATAGTTAATTACTTTTTTTGATATTAATCCAATACTGATAGCAACCATTCCAATACCAAATAAAGCTCTTGATCTTTTGCTTGAGACGAGATACTTCATTGGGTATTTATAATTATTAAATAGTAGGGATTATTAAATTATAAAGTGGATCTTTTTGTTAAAAAAATAAAAAGTAATAATAAATCTATAATTTTTTAAAATAAGTTTGAGATATTAGATATCTTGAAAATCCCTAATCAATAAAAGCTTATATATCTTTATTTCAGTATTTTTAGTTTGTATTTGACAGTCTTTCTACAATTAAAATGAGACTTTTATTTTTTTATGAAAAATAAAGAATTTAATGTGACTCAAGGAATGGCTTTGTTACTTTTGAAGCCATTAAATTTACCCGCTAACTACGTCCTAAATCTCATAATTTATATAACTAATCCTAGTAACAATATTGGATACTAATAGTCTTCCCAAACTGGATTGGTTCTCCTCCAACCATGAGCGATTAACTTTCTCCATTCATCTCTAGCTTTATCAACTTTAAGTTCTTCTCTGGTTGTCATAAGAGGTGGTTCTTTTCCTAAAACACCAAGAATTCTTCCAGAGTCAATAAACATATATTCAAAAAATCTATCTTTATTTTTATTATTCTTTGAAAACCTTTTAACTCTTGAACGATTCGAATTTATAAGCCAAAAATTTTCTGTCAATCTTACTTATATTATGTTTTCTCAATTGGAGCCATTGTTAATCCTTTGCTTAATAGTTGCTCATGATATAGCTCTGCTTGTTCAAGATTACCTCTCCATACCTCTGCAGATCCTGTCTTGTCAACTTTGATTGTTAGATCCCATGCCCTTTGTTCACTCATGCTTGGGATTATTGTTAGAAGGCAATTTGCGACATGCTGAAAAGTATTAAAATTGTCATCAAGAACCACAACTCTTGCTTCTGGATATTTTGCTTTAGATTTTTTTGGATCTAAGACTGCGCTGAGTGAATTAAACATTATTGTCTTTAATAGTTTAATTAAATTAAAATTTTACCTATGTTCTTCAATTGAAAAGTATTGAAAATGTCTCGAGCGTGACTTGAACACGCGACCTGCGGGCTATGAATCCGCCGCTCTAACCAGCTGAGCTACCGAGACATGGGAATATTGTAAGGCATTGGTTGTACTTAATTATCATTTTGAAAATATATTTGTTTGTGGGCCTCATATATAGCAATTCCGCATGCAACGGAAAGGTTTAGACTTCTAACACCTTTTTGATCGTTGTTTCCAGTCTGTATATTCGGCATAAATATTGATATTAAAAAGTCGCTTTTATCAATAATGGAATTGGGTAATCCTGAATCTTCTCTCCCAAATAGCAAAATATCATCTTGCTTAAATTTAAAATCCTTCAAATATGATCCATTTTTTTTACTAAAAGAAATTATTCTTTTTGTTGATTTTGAGGATAAAAATTTTTCAAAATTCTCATACTGATTTACAGTAACTAGAGGCCAATAGTCTAATCCTGCTCTTTTTAAATATTTATCTTCTAGCTTAAAACCCAAGGGCTCTATAAGATTTAAAGGTATATTAAATGCAGCACATGATCTGGCAATATTACCAGTATTTTGTGGGATTCTAGGTTCAAAAAGAGCAACTTCCAATTTTAAGCGGGTATTTCAATACTTATTTCATCTATTTTGATTGCTCTACCATTTATTGCCAGCCAATTATCTTTTGATATTTTGGTTATTCTCTTTTGAAGTTCGCCGATTCTTTCAATGTAAGTATTACCAATTTTATATTCAGAGACCAGACTCCAACCTACCTGTTCTCCAACAATAATTGTTAAACTTTTTCTTTTCATTAATAGACTTATAAGTGAATTCATTTTTGTTGACCATTCATTTTGTTCCTTGCCAATACTGTTCATAACGAATCCGCCAATAGAATCTATTAATAATGGACCTTCTTCTTTCCCTAATGTATTTAATAGATCTGTCGTTTCTATTAATTTCCAATCTTTTGGCCTTCTTTTTCGATGTAAATTAATTTTATCTTGCCATTCTTTATCATCCAAATTGTTTTCAGATAAGGCAACGTATGATAAATTTTTTACCTCCTTTGCAAGATGCTCCGCGAATTCACTTTTGCCGCTTTTTGTCCCCCCTGTAATAAAAACTATATAAGATGAATATTCACTAATACTTAAATTCTTAACCTTCATAAATTCCCTATTATTTAGAGAAATACCACCAGGTTGCTAAAGGAATAATTGTGGCAGCAATTAACAAACCTATAACTATATAAGTAGCAGTTGAACTCTCAGTATCTTTTGATCTCATAGTGTTAAAATTTGGATCCACTACAGGGTTGTCGATAGATGAGGGCTGACTCTTTTCGTAATTTATAACAGTCTTCTGTTGAGTAACACCAAAATATTTATTTATACTATTAATTTCATTAGCGTATGTAGTCGAAGGGATAATAATGAAAATAAAGCCAGTAAAGATAATGGAAAGTATATATTTATTGATGTTTAGGTTCATTTTGAGATGTTTTGATTAATTATATATTAAAAACCAAATGTTTGAGTAATTTAAAATGTACTAAACAATATAATGTTTGCATAATTTAATTAGAAATAACATATTTAAAATATGGGATTCAATGGGAAATCATTAATAACTGTCGGTGTAATACTCTTTATTTTTCAGATAGCAAATTTCATTTCAATAGATACAATCACTCCTGAGCTTGAAAGAGCACAAGTATTAGCTGCAATAGCTTCGTTAATTATTATTTTGATAGGTTTTTTATTTAAACAATTCCAAACCATAGCTGGTGAGAAAGCTGTTTTAAAAGGAGAAAATAAGTTTATCTTCGATAGAAGCATGCCTGATGAAGTTATTGATGAACTTGCATGGGGTTCTGAAGCGATATTAACTTCTACAGCAGCAGCAGCAATATTAATCCACAATGATGGCGTTAATATACTGAGGAGGGGAATAACTTCAAGTAATGATTTTAAACCTGGGGAAACTTGTCTGAGATCTATAAAAGATATGAAAATAATATCATTAGCAAATACTAAATTTTATCCTGGAAGAGATGAATTTTTTAATTTTTGTGCCGAAATTCCATCTATCTTAGTTGTACCTATAAATAGTAAGGCTTTTATATTGATTGGAGGCTGGAGTGCTAAGTGTTTTACAAAGTCTGATGAAAAATGGATTAATAACTGGTCCAAAAAAATTAATAATATTTTTTCAAAAAATAAAATTTAAAAATAAATTATTGATTTTACTCTTTTATCTTGTGCTTTAAAACTTACTGATTCAGTAATTAAATTATAGTACGCATTTTCTGAATTTATTTCATATTTATTTTCGTTATTTTCATCTTTTATTATATATTTTACTGGATTGAAAAATTCAATTATGTTATCTGAACCCAATATGGCTTTTCCTGAATTTAAGATTATATTTTGATTTTCAAATCTTATATTACCCTCTAATAAATAGTTGGTATTTTCTATATTCCAAATAAAATTATCAGCATATAAAATATCCCCATCTTTTTTAAGAGTTTTTAATTTAACATTACCTTTCAATTTCAAGAGTTTATTGTTGTCTGATAATGTAGATTCTTCTGAACTAATAATATATTTAGTTTCTTTCCCATTGAGAATATTAATGATAGGGTTTTTTAAATTAAATTCTAAATCAATATTGTTATAACTTGAATTTGGACTGGTAATTGAATATATTTTATCTCCGCTTTTAGAGAAAATAGTCATATCTAAACTTTCTATTTTTTGTATTACTTTATTTTCATCAATTACATTTGGGGAGCAACCAAGCATAAATAATGGAAGGAAAATTATTAATCTATAAATGTTGCTCATACTCCAGTTTATTTATGATTGGGGTGGGTTTAGGAAGACTTGAGTTACTTACCAATAATCCCCAACTTAACTGTTGTTTCCAAGAAATTTCTTCTCTGTATATAGAACCAAGTTGCTCATTAATTTTTGTAGATAATTCGGGCAATAAAGGTATTAATAACAATCCTATTATTCGGGTACTTTCTAAAACGTTATAAATAATTTGTTTAACTAGAGGTAGATTATCTTTATCTTTTATTAACAGCCATGGCTGATTATCATTCAAATACAAATTTGTATTAATTGCTAAGCTAAGGACTTCATTAGCTGCAAGATCTAATTTGTAGTTATCAAAGTTATTAATATAGTTTTCGACTGCAATTTTTGCAGATTTCTCTAATTTATTATCATTTAAAATTTTTTCATTATTTGGAACTTTATTGTCAAACCATTTTCTAGACATAGATGATGTTCTATTTAATAAATTACCAATTGTATTAGCTAAGTCATTATTGATAATGTCAACAAATCTTTTATCTTGAAAATCTCCATCATTTCCAAGTGATATGTCTTTAATGAGGTACCACCTTACAGGATCATTTCCATATTTTGTAAGCAATAAATCAGGGTCAAGTACATTTCCCAAACTTTTACCCATTTTTTGCCCCTCTCTTGTAAGAAACCCATGCCCAAAAACCTTTTGAGGGACTTTCATATTGGCAGAAATAAGCATTGCGGGCCAATATACAGCATGGAATCTCAGAATATCTTTACCAATAAAATGAACATCAGCTGGCCATCCTCCATTAATTGATTTTTCCAATGTATGTTCTATTGAATCAGAGCTAATGGCGCTTACATATCCAAGTAAGGCATCAAACCATACATAAAAGGTATGGTTATCGTAACCAGGGACTGGAATTCCCCATGAGACATTTGTTCTTGAAATTGAAAAATCCTTTAAACCTCTAGATACAAAATTTATAATTTCATTCTTTCTTTCTATTGGCTCTATAAAAGAAGGTTCGTTGATTATTTTCTCAATTTCTTTTTGATATTTTGAAAGCCTAAAAAAGAGATTCTCTTCATTTTTCCATTCTAGATTTTTTTGATGTATTGGACACTTGTATGTAGGTGAGTTTTCTGGATTGTCTTTAAATTCTTCACAACCTACACAATACCAACCTTTTTGAATTCCCATATAGATATCATCTGATGCTTTTACTCTTTCATAAAATTCATTAACAACAAATTCATGATTTTTTGAACTTGTTCTTATAAATTTATCAAAGGATATATTCCAATTTTTCCAATTATTTTTAAAGATTTCTGAGATTTCATCACAATGTGATTTTGGTTCAATACCCTTTTCATTAGCTGTTCTTTGTATTTTTAAACCATGTTCATCAACACCAGTGATGAAAATAACATCTTCACCTGCAAGCCTTTTATATCTAGCTATTGAGTCACAAATTATTGTTGTATATACACTTCCTAAATGAGGTTTATCATTAACATAGTATAAAGGTGAAGTAATGACAAAAGTCATAAAGCTTTTTTATTAATACTAACAGATATTTTTTAAACCAATAACAACCTACTATATTTATTATTTTATTAATAAATAAACTCTAAAAGATTACTATCATTTTTAATATATTTAACTTTATATATTTTATTACTATAAATTTCTATTGATACAAAAAGAGTAATAAGTATTTCAAGTGAATAATCTGGAAAATAAACTAAAGCTATATTTTTTTTATGATTAATCCACTTAACGAATATTATTTTATAAAGAGCTTTTTGTTCATTCTCAAAAAATAAAGTTAAATATTTAAATTTATCGTTTTTAAATATATTATTATTCTCTGATTGTCTAATCTTTGAATAATCAATAATCTTAGAGACTGAATCTTTACTTAGAACTTCGTAATTATTAATTTTATTATAGACTTGCCTTTGTATAATTAAATCAAGATATCTTCTTAATGGTGATGTACATTGTACATACTTATTAAGGCCTAATGATTCATGGATTCCTGGCTTCGTTGTTATGTAACTTCTTCCCATATATTGTTTTAATATTATATATTTAATATCACTATCATTGTATCTATTAAGTATTTCAGATGGATTGCAGTTTAATTTTTGGATCCTAAATGCAGCCGCTAAATTATATTTATCTAAAAATAAACTTGTTATATAACCCATTAATATCATTGATTCTGCAACTATAATTTGTGATATTGTTTTCTCTAATTTAGTTAGTATAATCTTATCCTCATATAATTTAATTTTACTATTAGGACTTTCAAAAATAATTGCTCCTTGTTTTTTTCTGAATTTAATACTTTTTTCTAATAAATTCTTAATCTCAATTAATTCTATTTCTTCTTTAGGTTGTATTTCTAATATTTCATTTGCATCTTCATATGTTAATTGATATTTTGGTTTTATTATTGCTTCTGTTATTTCATATTTATTTATGGATCCATCGTCATTAAATTCTATTGCTGCACTAATAGTTTCTGAAACTTTGTTTTGAGCTAGATTTGCCTTTTCAAGAATATCTTTAGGTAGCATTGGGACATATTCATCAATTAAATATAAACTGCTATTTCTCTTTCTTGCATTTAAATCAACGTTAGAGTCATGCAAAAAGAGTTTGCATGGATTACTAATATGTATCCATAATTTTTTTTTATTTCCTTCTTTTATTTCTAATGAAACAGCGTCATCAACCTCATGTGGATCATCAGAGTCAATAATATATGTTTTTAAATTAGTTAAATCTTTCAAATATTTGAGATATTAATTATAGTGCCAACTATATTCAATATGAAATTATCCTTCAGGATTAACGAAGGGTAAAAGAGCTACAATTCTTGCTCTCTTTACAGCTAATGTAAGATCTCTTTGTTGCTTAGAGGTTAAACCTGTCATCCTTCTTGGTAGGATTTTGCCCCTCTCAGTTATAAATTTTTTTAATAGTTCTACATCCTTATAGTCAATAGGATCACCAGGTTTGATAGGTGATAATTGTTTTTTAAAAATTGAATTAGCCATGATTTAATTTGATTTGATTACTTAATTTCTTTGTGTATTGTCATTCTGTTTAAATGAGGATTAAACTTTTTTAGTTCTAATCTTTCGGTTGTATTTCTACGATTCTTTTCAGTAGTATATCTTGAGACACCATTTGATCTCTTTGGATCTGTGCTTGTCCTAGCTTCAGTACATTCCAGGGTAACTACAACTCTTGTCCCTTTTTTGGCCATTTTAATTAATACTTTATTGTATAATTTTCTATTGTACATCTTCAACAAACTTTTTTGAAGATATACTCATTTCTTTTATCATCATTGATTAAAAAATATATATGAAAGTTTCTCAAAATTGGTTGAATGATTTAGTAAAAATTACTTCTACTCCTGAAGATCTCTCTGAGAAATTGTCTATTGGTGGATTTGAGGTTGAATCTTTACAAGATTGTTCAGAAAATGTAAATGGTGTTGTTTTAGGTAAGGTTTTATCTGTTTTAAAACACGAAGGATCTGACAAACTTTCAATTTGCCAAGTAGATATTGGTAATTCAAAGAATTTACAAATTATCTGTGGTGCGAGCAATATTAAACCAAATATTTATGTTTATGTTGCTACTGTCGGAGCAAAATTAAATGCTGTTGATTTAACTATTAAAAGAAGTGAGATTAGAGGTGTCATGAGTGAAGGAATGATATGCTCACTGCAAGAACTTGGTTTAGAGGACTCTAGCGAAGGGATAGAGATAATTGATGAAGATTTAGCCTTAAAACATAAATTGGGCACTCCAGGGTCTGAATTACTTCAATTAAATGATTTTATATATGATTTAGCCATTACAGCTAATAGACCTGACGGAATGTCTGTTATGGGTATAGCCCGTGAAATTTCTGCCCTTTTAGAATCCACCTTAAATTTTCCAGAATTAAACCATAAATACAATATTCATTTACTAAAGGGAATTAAACTTTGTCCAGAGGCTATAGAATCTAATTGCATTTATACATTAAGCTGTATTGATGGAGTAAATGGAGAGAGATTATCGCCAAGTTGGCTTAAAGACCGTATAGAAAAATCAGGTATAAAATCTATTAATCTTCTAGTTGATTTGACAAATTATATTCTTTTAGAACAAGGCCAACCTTTGCATGCGTTTGATAAAGATAAACTGTCAAACTTAATTGGTAAGGAAGTTTCTCCAGAAGATTTCTCTGTAAGAAAAGGCAAAAATAATGAAAGTCTTATTTGCTTAGATGGTAAAGAATATGACTTAAATGAAAATATCACTGTTATTACTTGTTTTGATAAACCTGTCGCTATTGCGGGGGTGATAGGCGGTTTAGAGACTTCTGTAACAAATACTACCTCATCTATTTACCTTGAAGGCGCTGTTTTTAATCCAGTCACTATAAGAAAATCATCAAAGGCGGTTGGAATAAGAACAGAATCTAGCAGCAGGTATGAAAAAGGTATTTCATCAAAAAATACAATAAGTGCAGTAACAAGGGCAATTAATCTATTAGAAGAATATTTTTCTATTAATTCACCAGTCATAAATGCTTCAAATTTAATAAGTAATGAGGATATATTTATTAAACTACGGAGGAATCGAATACATAAAATTCTTGGTCCATTAATAATTAACGATCAATTTGAAAAAAGAAATTTATCTGATAATGAAATAGTTGATAAATTAAAACTTATAGGTTGTACTTTAAAGAATAAAGAATATGGCTGGGATGTAGCAGTAATTCCTAATAGATCACATGATTTAATAAGAGAAATAGATTTAATTGAAGAAATAGCGAGATTAATAGGGTATGACAGATTCGACTTAAAACTTCCTAATCCAATTAAGCCTGGAAAATTGTCATCAAAACAGTTGGCATTGAGAAAAGTGAAAAGTGGTTTTATAGAAAACGGTTTTAACGAGGTACTAAGCTACTCTCTTGTTCCTGAAGATGATGAAAAACTTATAAAAATTTCTAATCCTTTGTTATTAGAAACAAGCTGTCTTAGAGATAATATCTGGAAAGAACATTTGGAGATAGTGAATCGTAATATAAAATCTGGACAAGAAAGTTGTTATATATTTGAAATTGGAAATGTTTTTCATAAGAAAACTGAGTTCATTCAAGAAGAAGTTCTGAATGGCGCGATTTATGGAAATAAAAAATTTGGAAAATGGATAAATTCGGGTAAAGATAACGATCTTAATTATTACCAGGCCAGAGGAAAGTTAAAGGAGGCTTTATCATCTTTGAACATAAAAATTGAGGATAAACCTACTGATACAATTGGTTTTCTTCATCCAGGAAGAACAGCAAAATTAGTTATTGAAGGTAAAGATGCAGGTTATTTTGGGGAAATACATCCAAAACTAATATTAGAAAAGAAGGCATTAAAAAAAGTATATTTATTTAGCATGAATGTTTCTAACCTCTTGGGAGCTAGTACAAGAAAAAATAAATGGATTCCAATATATAAGCAATATCCAATTGTTCCGAAAATGGAAAGGGATATAAATTTTGTTTTTAGTAAGAAATTTCTTATAAACGAAATAACATCACAGATAAGAAAAACAGGAAAAAATCTCCTAGAGGATGTAAATTTAATTGATGTTTTTGAAGATACAAAATTTGGAGATGATCATATAAGTTATACATTTAGATTATCTTATAGAGATAAAGAAAAAACATTACTGGACTCGGACATTACGTCAATACACTCAAATATTATTTCTAATGTTGAAAAATGTTTTAATACTAAATTGAGGAATTGAATTTATTGTTAATCTTATATGAGACTATAAACGAGTCTAGGTATGATTCCTATATAAGAAAAATAATAATCCTATAAAACTAATTAATGTTGTATGATAGACATCATGATAAATCTACTGTCTTTATTGCTATCTTCAGTGCTGTGGGTACAAGTCCCTCAGTGGTCAGATGATTGGTCAAAATGTGCTGTCGACGTTCCAGACACTTCTTGTCATTGGTACATAACTGCACCTGATAACACTTTTGGCGAAGGGTTTGATTGGGCTAGTGCCCCCTGGTTTGACGCAAACGGTTTAAGTGATGTCCCTAGTATCGACAAGCAAACTGCTATACAAAAGCTTCAAACTAGGTAGTACTGTCTTTAAGGCAGTACGGGATAATATAATAACCCCTGATATCAAGACTTTTTAAGCGTTATTAATTTCTTGGACATTGAAAGGACATAATTTGCATATTTATTATGCAATTTTTAATATTTTTAGATAATAAGCAGTTTGAGTATGTATCCTCCAAATTGATAAATTAATTTATCTTACATATCTTTTTTGAGACTATATATAGGACTTATAATTAGTCTCATATAAGAAGTACTATACAATGAATTTTTTCTTTGAAAGTATATTCTATTTTTATTTTATTTATATATAAATAATGTTTCCAAATATTTGAATAATAATTATTGACAAAAATTAGAAATTTTCATAATAGCAGCTATCTTATATGAGACTACTAAATAGACTTAGAATTAGTCTTATTTGAGAATTAGTATACTATTTTTTATATAGATTTTTTAGCAATTGATACGCTTCATTTAATCTTCTCATTTGATCTGTTGATCCTCCAGCATCTGGATGCGTCTCTAAGGCTATTGATTTATAGGCCTCCCTAATTTTACGGAACGTATGAGCGGATCCTGCGGATGTTGATAAATTCAATAATTTAAGTGCTCCATGTACTGTCATTGTTGAGTCCAAAGTTTCAAATGAATTTGATCTATTATTTCGCTTAAATCTACTTATAAACCTTCTCATAAGTGTTGGTATTCTATTTATCAGGTCTGATGTAGCAAAAGGGTCTTCTAAAACGCCAATCATTAATAAAACAATTTCAAGGGATGGATTTTTCTTTATCCAGAATGGGCATAATTCTGACATTAATTTATTGGCTGCACTCCACGTAAATGGTAGATTTTCAGTTCCATCAAGATTTGGCCATATATCCCTTTCAAACCAATCCATCGAAGCTTCTACTACATGATCATTAGGAACTGATCCATATAAGGTTTTCCAATGACTAATTAACTCAATTCGACATTTTATTAATTCAGTTTCTTTAATTGTATTAATTTGAATATCATTAATATTCTCCTTTAATTTTTCACTATTAATACTTCTTCTTAGATTCCTTACTTTTTTTTCAACAAAATTGGGAAGGCTTATGTTTAAGTTGGCTTTTTCTTTCGATTGATTATTATTTGTAAATCTTTTATTCAAAGATATCTCATTAACTTCTTTTTTTACGTCTGATTTAATTAATACCAATGCAGTATCTTCATCAATATTTAAATTTTCTTTATTATTATTCTCGTTAAAGTCTATTTCTTGCTGTTGATTCTTAGGTAGTAAATCATCTTCTTGAAGAAGTTCTTTAAGTATCTTTTCTATTACAGGTCCTCTTGCTCTAAATCCCCACTCTTTTCGTAATTGATCAAACCTCGAAATTAGTTCCTCAGGTAAATCAATAGAAATTCTTTTTGTATTTGAATTTTCAGGAATATTCAATAATATTATCTTGAATAGTATGGAATTTATTTAATTTTATTCAAAAAAAATTGAAAGTCCATACGAAATATTGTTTTTAAATTAAAACCAATTTATTTTTATGTCACAAGTCAATTAAGTGTCTTTTTATAATGAAAATAAAAAATGTTTAATTGTTATTTCAAGTCATCTAAAGAAAAAAAGAATTTTTATCAACATAAGAAATTAGAAATGCTCAATTATATTAAGGATTCACTTGAACGTAAAATTGCCTCAGTTACAGCATCTATAGAAGTTCTAGAAAGCCAAATAAGCAGGGATAAGGAAGTTGAAGTAACTAACTAGTATTCAAACAAAATTTTCTAGAAGTTTTTCAGGGCCTAATCTTTTTAAATAATTAATATTTGAATTTTCAGTTACTAATAAGTATCCTGCAAATCCTAAACCGTTAATACTGAAACCATGGATATGATCATTTTTTCTTTTTATAATAGCGATCCATTTATTAGTTATTAAAATATTGTAAGGATATATCGGTTTCTTATCACTTAAAGGGTTCCCAAGTCCTAATTTCTTGCATAATTCCAAGTAGAGTTCAAAAAGACATGATGGTTTTTCTAAAAAATTAAATTTGGATACAACAATATTTTTTTTAAGCTTACTATCTATATCTTGATATGAGTTCATCTCTAAAAACCACTTTTCTCTAGGACATGATATCTCACCTTTAGATCTACGCAGAAGTTGAAAATGCCTATGAGGTTGACTCGCTCCCGCAATTGGAGAACTATTGAAAAACCATAATCCACTAGTATCTTTATTAACTTGTTGGATCGCTCTCCAATCTTTAATATCTAACCATCCATTTTGAGGTTTCCATTCATTTGTAATAAGTAAAATATGACCTTTTTGTACAGGGTACTTATTTAATATTAATTGATGATTATCACCAATTTTATCAATTTCTAGTATTTTTTCCCAAGGACAAAATGGATTTTGCTTAGGACCATAAATTTTTTTTTTATTAAATTTTGAAGTATCGAGTTTCCTAATTATGAAGTCGTCTTTTTCATATAAATCTCTTGTAATAATATCAGTTTTGAGAGGATATAATGATTTATCATCAATTGATAATTGAGTTTGTTCTAGTGCTTTTTTCCAATATATTTCTAAACTCATTTAAAAAAATTTACCATTATCATTTTAAAAAAAAAAATAAACTTGTAATTACTTTTTATTAAATTGATATTCTTTCAATTTTTCCAGAGGTACTGATTCTAAGACTACAATATTAGTTGATTCTAATATGACTTTTGGTGCAAGACCGTCTAATAATGCTTGCTTCCACCTATCAAGACAAATACACCAATGATCACCATCCTTTAGTCCTGGGAAGGAATAAATAGGCATGGGAGTTATTAAATCATTACCTTGTGATTTACTATATTTCAGGAAATTATCATCCATTACACAACATATGGAATGATTTCCTCCATCATTTTTGTCATAGTTACAATATCCATCCCTGAACCACCCTGTCATAGGTGCGCAACTACAAATCTCAATTTTTTCTCCAAGGACATTTAACTGATTTTGATTATTTATGGTCATAGTTTTTTTAATAATAATAAAACACCAACATTTCTTTAAAAAAGGTTGACGAGTATGGGGGGTAAGGAGGTAATAATTCTAATAAGGTTTTTTTCATTATGGATTGGGACTTTACTGAAAACATTGCATTTAAAGCTCTTTATGAAGCTTTTAAAGATAGTGATGAAACTTCCGCATTAGAATTTTTATCTAGTGATGGTGCTTCATATTATCTTGAGTTAACACAGGATGCCGCGGGTGAGGGACTTGATCTGGGTGATAATGAAACGATAGAAGAACTACAGGAAGAAATTATTGAATATTTAGAAAATAACTAAAAATTTAGCTTAGGCGCTGAAATATTTAGCTTTTGAGTGTAGTGAAATGATAGCTGTAGTACTTTGTTCTGGATGAAGTTGTTCAGATTCATCCATGGTCAAGTTTATTCTTTTAGCATCCAACAATGATAATTGTATGTTTGAATCAGATACTTTTGGACATGCAGGATAACCAAAAGAATATCTAGCTCCTCTATATTTTTGAGCTAGTATTTCTCTATTTTTGTCTGGTTCTTCAGACCTAAAACCACATTCAATACGAATTAACGCATGGACATACTCAGCTAGAGCTTCTGCTAATTGCACTGTAAGTCCATGGAATAACAAATAATCGCTATATTTGTCTTCTTTAAATAATTTTTGAGAATATTCGCTAGCAATATCGCCCATAGTTACTGCCTGCATAGGAAATATATCTATCGGTTTATCATTTTTCAAATCACAATAAAAATCAGCTATGCATAAATTATTCCCAGATTTTTGTCTTGGAAAATTAAATTGGGATATTTTATTTATTGATTTCGGATCAAATAAGAAAATACTATTATCTTTTCTCCCGCATCTGAAATATCCATAAACTGCTTTAGGTGATATAAGTTTTTTCTCTATAATTATCTCTAACCATTTATCTAACAATGGTTTAGCATATGAATCCAAATAATTATTGTATTCATCTACGCTTTGGTTTTTTCCTTTTTTTATTTGCCATTGCCCGCTAAATAAAGCTTTTGTATCTAAATAAAATATTAACTTATTTAAATCTATATCAACATCGTTCAAGACTTTCGTTCCCAAGAAAGGGGCTTGAATTGGATCTTCTTCATTTATAAATTTAGATCTTATAAAATTTTCTTTTAAATTTAATTTTGAAGTCTCGGCATCTATGGATATAGATTTTTTAACAGCTTGAGAGTTTGATTTTGATGAGGCTAAATTAATATTTATACCTTCATTGTTAATGAAACCCTCTGTATTTGACCAATTACCCTTTTTCTTATTATCCATATATTCATTCATAAATTTAAGATCAGTGAACGCATCTTTTCCGTACAATATTTTCCCTTTATATATTTTGCTGCAGTCCTCATTTACAAATTTTGGGGTTAAGGCTGCGCCTCCTAATATTACTGGTACACTAATATTTTCATTGTTAAAAGCCTCTAAATTATCTTTCATAAAAGCAGTTGATTTAACAAGTAATCCGCTCATAGCGATGCAATCTGCATTGTATTTTTTTTGTGCATCTATAATTGCTGAAACATCTTGCTTTATTCCTAGATTTATTACGTCATAACCATTATTTGTAAGTATTATATCTACCAAATTTTTTCCAATATCATGTACATCGCCTTTGACAGTTGCAATTAAGAGCTTTCCATTTGATATGTTCTCATCTACAGTTTCCATGTATGGTTCTAAAATTGAAACAGCAAATTTCATTGTTTCAGCGGATTGAAGTACAAATGGTAATTGCATTTGACCTGAGCCAAATAAATCTCCTACAACTTTCATCCCATCTAGTAAAAAGGTATTAATTATTTCAAGAGGTTTATATTTTTTTAACGCTTTATTTAATTGATCCTCTAATCCTATTTTTTCTCCATCAATAATATGATTTTTCAGACTTTCTTCAAGAGTTAGGTTTTTATTTTCTGAAGATGCTTTTTTGAAATCTTGAATAGATAAATCTTGAAAAGCCTTTGTTAATTCTACTAATGGATCATAAATACAAATATCATCTTCAAATTTTCTTCTATCATAAATCAAATCTAAGCAAAGCTTTTTAGTTTCTTCAGAAATTTTTGATAATGGCAAAATTTTATTTGGTGCGATGATAGCAGAATCTAATCCTGCTTTTATGCATTCATCTAAAAATATTGAATTAAGATTAATTCTTGATAATGGTGAAAGACCAAAACTAATGTTTGATATCCCAAGTATGATATGAATATCTGGGAAATTTTCACGAATTTTTAAAATAGCACTAATAGTTTCTTTAGCGTTTAATCTATCTTCTTCTATCCCTGTAGATATTGGCAGAGCTAATGGATCAAAAAATAGCTCATAATCTGACAAACCACATTCTCTTGTTCTATTAATCGCTCGTTTGACAATCTTATATTTTTTTTCTGAATTCCTTGCCATTCCATCTTCATCAATTGTTCCGATAACAAGACCTGAACCGTACCCTAAGGCTAAATTTAGAACTTGATCAAACCTTTCATTGCCATCTTCGTAATTGGTTGAATTTATAATACATTTACCACCAGCTGACTTTAATCCACTTTCCATTTTGTCAGCATCTGTAGAGTCAATCATTAATGGTAAATTTATATTTGTAACTAGTCTTGAAGTTATTTCTTTCATATCTTTCACTCCGTCTCTGCCTACATAATCGACATTTACATCAAGAATATGAGCGTTTTCTTTTTGTTGTTGCTTGGCAATTGCAACTAAGCCATCCCAATCGTCGTTATTTAATAACTCCCTTACCTTTTTCGATCCACTTGCATTTAATCTTTCTCCTACTATCAAAATTGAATTGTCTTGTTTATATGACACAGAGTTATATATTGATGAGGCAGATGGAATAAAACCGCTTGAATTTTTTTTTCCATTATTGTTAGTCCTTTCATTATCAATAATTTCATCGATTATTGAAGAAAGGTATTTTATATGTTCAGGTGTTGTCCCACAACATCCACCTATTAATTGAACATTAAAGTCATATATAAAATTCATTAACTGCATCTTTAGTTCTATTGGCTTTAATCTATAGTGAGCAACACCACCAATATTTTCAGGAAGACCTGCATTGGGAATACAGCTTATAGCGAAGGGAGAATTTTCAGACAAATATTTAATATGCTCCTTCATTTCCTCAGGGCCAGTTGCACAATTAAGTCCAAGGATATCTATATTAAATGGCTCTAATATTGTTAATGCAGAAGCAATATCAGATCCAACAAGCATAGTACCTGTTGTTTCCATTGTTATAGATACCATTAAAGGTATATCAATATTATTACTTTCAAGAATTTCTTTTGATGCTAATAAGGCAGATTTAATTTGTAAAACATCCTGACAAGTTTCAATCAAAAGAAGATCAACTCCTCCATCTATAAGACCATAAATTTGTTCTTTATATGATTGCTTTAATTCATCAAAATCTATATGTCCTAAGGTGGGTAATTTAGTTGTTGGCCCAATTGAACCTGCTACAAACCTTGGTTTATCAACTGATGAGTATTTGGCAGCAGCTTTTTTTGCTATAAATGCCGCATTTTTATTTATCTCATAAGCCTTATCCGCAATATCATATTCATCAAGAACTATTGATGAGGCTCCAAATGTATTAGTTTCTATAACATGACAACCTGCTTCTAAAAATGAATTATGAACCTTCTCAACTACCTCTGGCGATGATAAAACAAGGTTTTCATTACATCCCTCTAATTCTTTTCCTCCAAAGTCATCTGCAGTAAGATTTAAGTTCTGAAATGATGTTCCAGTACCTCCGTCAAAAATAATTAATGGTTTTTCATCTCTATTTAGATAGGTTCTGAAAGATTCCATTTTTAGGTAAAAATTAATTTATTTCAGTGAAATTCTTGTTACCCAATTATCATAGTCTTGAGAACGACCTTCTGTTATTTCTATAAGCTTACTTTTTAATTTATTCATTATTGGTCTCTCAACATTTAATACAGTTGATTCAATTTTTTTAACTGGTGTAATTTTTGCTGCTGTACCAGTTAGAAAAACTTCATCAGCTATTAATAATTCTGTTTTATCAACAGGCCTCTCAATTACATTTATTCCAAATGATTTTGCTAATTCAATTACACTAGCTCTAGTAATCCCTTCAAGGATATCTTGATCAACACCAGGAGTGATCAAGTCTCCATTCCTTACAATAAATAAATTCATACCACTAGCTTCGCTTACCTTACCACTTGAATTTAATAGCAGGGCTTCATCAAAACCCGATAAACTAGCTTCTGTTTTGGCTAATGAACTAGTAATATATGCTCCACTTATTTTTCCTCTTAAGGGTAAAGATCTATCTTCTTGTCTTGTCCAGCTGCTCATTCTACAAGAAACACCATCTGGGGATAGATAATCTCCTAGTTCAATACAATAAATGAAGAAATCTGTTTCAATATTGTGTAACCTTGGCGCTATACCTAAATCGCTTGTATATACAAATGGTCTTATATAAATAGGTTTTTCTGGCTTGTTTCTTTTTATAACTTCTTCTAAGGCATTAAAAATATATTCTTCAGAAATTTCAGTTAAGAGTAATTTTGCACTTTGAGATAATCTTTTTATATGTTTATCAGTTCTAAACAAAAGGAATTCTTCTTTGTTTGTTGGGTTAGGTATCGCGCGCATTCCTCCAAATGCAGCAGTACCATAGTGTAGTGCATGAGTAGCTATTGATATTTTTGCTTCTTTAAATGGAATACATTTACCTTCGAACCAGGCGTATGGAAGAAATTCATGCATATTTAATTGATTTAATTAAGGTAAACTTGTTTTATCCTACTTACGTATTCTAAACCTTATTTATATACAAAAATGCACAGGATATTAAATATAGCAGGAAATGAAAAGAATAAGGATGATTTAATTGAGCAACCAGCTGCAGATTTTATTTTTATAACAAGTGTCAAGGCTGATTTAAATCTTATATCAAACTTATTGTTAGAAAAAGAATTTGCTTCATTAAAAAATAATATAAGAGCTTTAGAAATTTCTAATTTAAATTCCTCAGCTCAAATAGATAATTATTTATTAAAAACAATAAATTATGCAAAAGTTGTCGTACTTAGAATATTTGGAGATAAAGGTACATGGAACTATGGAATTGAACAACTTTTAAATTGGCAAGCAGTTAATAAAAAAAGGAAGTTAGTAATCCTATCAGGTACCATTGATCAGGAAATTTCCTTATGTGAAATAAGTAGTATAGATAAAAATATTGCATTAAATATTTCTAGATTACTAAGATCTGGAGGACTGGATAATTATAGAAAGTTTCTTAACTGTTTAAATTATTTAGTTGTAGATGAAAAATTAATTCCTGATGATTTTTTGAATATTACTTTTTATGCAGATCCCTATTTATATGATTGGAAAAATGAAAAAGGCGAAAAGATAGGAATAATATCCTATAAATCACTTTTTTTGGCTAATGAAATTGAAGTAAACAAAAAACTTAACTTGCAATTAAGAAAATGCGGACTATCTCCTAAAACATTTTTTATTTCAACACTAAAAGATCATATTATTCAGAAGAAATTAATAGACATTTTTAAAAAAGAAGATATTAAACTAATAATTACCACAACTTCATTTTCTTCATCACAAATCAAAAATAACGATTTAATTGAAAATTCAACAAATATTTTTACTTCTCTTAAAATTCCAATTTTACAACTTCTTTCTTCTAATAGATCAAGAAAAAAGTGGTTAAATTCATCTATTGGAATGAATTCATCTGATTTACTAATGCAAATAATTATTCCCGAATTTGATGGAAGAATTACTACCTGTCCTTCAGCATTTAAAGAAATTATTTCTAAGAAAAATACACTATATAGTGAAATAACTAGTTACAAAGCTGATCAAATAGGTATTCAATGGATTTCAAAATTTGCAACAAATTATGTGAAACTTCAGAAACTTAATAATTTTGATAAAAGAATTTGTTTAGTAATAAGCAATTATCCAGTAAAGAATGGACGAATCGGTAATGGCGTTGGTCTAAATACACCATCTTCAATAATAAGTATTCTTAATTGGTTAAAAGAAGAAGGTTATGACCTTGGATCTTGTAATTATCCTCAAAATTCCTCGGAATTAATGTCAATGCTTATAAAAACTAGAACTAATGATATTGAATCTCAAAATAATAAACCATTAGATTTTTTACCACTTAGTGAATATTTAAAATATTGGAATTATTTAGAACTTGATCCCAAAAATATTATTGTTAGTCGTTGGGGTAAACCATCTGATGCGATCGATCTAGATAATAAAGGCTTCTCAATAAATGGTATTAGATTTGGAAAAATAACATTATTGATTCAACCTCAACGAGGTTATGACGCTTTTACTGATAGAGATATTCATTCTCCCGATCTTCCACCTCCCCATAGATATTTAGCACAATATTTTTGGATTGAAAAAGTTTTTAATGCAAATGCTATGTGCCATATTGGTAAACATGGGACTGTTGAATGGTTACCTGGTAAATCTATAGGTTTAAGCAATAAATGTTTTCCAAATATTATTTGTCCGGCAATACCAAACATATATCCCTTTATCGTAAATGATCCTGGAGAAGGATCCCAAGCTAAAAGAAGAACTGCTGCAACAATTATTGATCATTTAACCCCTCCTCTGGATAGGTCAGAATTATATGGAAAATTTTCAATATTAGAAAATTATTTAGACGAATATTTTGAAGCAAAATTATTAAATTCTAATCGGATCGATATAATAGAAAAATCCATTTTTGAATTAATTAAAAAAGATTTTAGCGAAATTACTTTAAAGAATAAAAATAATCAAATAGAAGAAATTGATTCCTTTCTTTGCAAAATTAAAGAATCTCAAATTAGGACAGGTTTGCATATTTTTGGCAATCGGCAGAATAACATTAATGAAATAAATTTATTCTTGTGTATTGCAAGAGTACCAAATTCCAACCGAATTGGTGTTATTCAATATATAGCAAAACATTTAAAACTAGATTTGAATCCTTGGACAAATCAATATGATCAAATCTTAAGTGAAAAGGATAAAAAAATATTATTGACTTTTTCCAACAAAAACATTTTAAACTTTAGAATGGCTATTGATTTTTTGGAACAACAAGCAAAGTATTTAATATATTTGTTTTTTTACAAAAAGAATACCAATATAAAAAATCTAGAAAAATATAAAAATCAGAAAATAATAGACTATTTCATTAATGAAAAAAAACATAATAAGTATTTTTTATTATTAAAAAAAGAGATTCTATATCCAATCATTAATTCTTCATATAATGAGAAATTATCATTTATTAATTCATTGAATGGACAATATGTAAAAAGTGGTCCATCTGGAGCTCCTACTAGAGGTAAAACTGAAACTTTACCCACTGGTAAAAATTTCTTTTCAGTTGATTCAAGAGGACTGCCAACTGAATCAGCATGGAGTGTTGGTTGTAAGTCCGCTTCACAAATACTTGATTTATACAAACAAGATAATGGAGAAGATTTAAAAAATATAGCAATATCTGTATGGGCAACATCCACAATGAGAAATGGTGGTGAAGACATTTGTCAAATACTATATTTATTAGGAGTACAGCCTATTTGGGATGGGCCTTCAAGAAGAGTAGTTGATCTAGAAATCATTCCTTTATCTGTTCTCGAAAGACCAAGGGTTGATGTTACTTTAAGGATTTCTGGAATGTTTAGAGATGCATTTCCACAGTTAGTTAAATTAACTTCTAAAGCAATAAATCTTGTTTCTAATCTTAATGAGGATTATAAATTTAACCCTCTTGCTCGGGCATCAAGGGAAGGTGATTCAATTAATCGTATATTTGGGTCAGCGCCAGGTTCATACGGAGCTGGTCTGCAAGAACTAATTTCAAATTCTAATTGGGACAATATTGATGATTTTGGAGAATCTTTTCTTAATTGGAGTAAGTGGATTTACAGTGAAAATCTTGAACCTATAGAGGATAAAAAATCATTAGAAAATGCTCTAAAAAATGTGCAGTTAGTTGTTCATAACCAAGATAATAAGGAACATGATATTTTAGATTCTGATGATTATTATCAGTTTCAGGGCGGATTATCTTCAGCAGTAAAAAAATTGAGCGGTAAATTACCTGAAATGTTTCATGGTGATTTATCAAAATTTGGATTGTCTAAAATATCAAAATTACAAGATGAAATTAATAAAGTTGTTATATCAAGAATACTTAACCCTAAATGGATAAATGGAATGAAGGATAACGGTTATAAAGGAGCGTTTGAATTTTCAGCTACACTAGATTACTTATATGCTTTTGATGCTTCTACTGAAGTTGTCTCAGATTGGTGTTATGAGGAAGTTTATAAATCATGGTTATGTGATCTGGATCTTAAGAATTTCTTTCTAGAGAATAATCCATGGGCTTTAAGAGATATTGCACAAAGATTTCTTGAAATTGTCAATAGAAAAATGTGGAATAATTGTTCATCAGATGTCATTGAAAATTTAAAGAACATAATTATTAATACAGATTCAATAATTGAAAAAAACGAATTCTAAATTATCTACCTAATAGCGAAAGTCCGTGACTATCTGTTCCGCATGTTTTTAGCATTGAATATTTATCTGCTAATTTATCTATTTCTGAACATACAAATAAACTAGGATTCCATACTTCATTAAGTTCATAATCGTACCAAACCTCTATTCCATCAATACCTTGTATTTTGGCCTCTGGAATTAATTTATAAAAGGGAATCCTGTATCTCGCTGGATGTGCAAGAAATGATAAACCACCAGCCAAATTTATTGCTTTAATAACTGATTTAATATTTAAATCATTACCTATTGGTGACTCTCCAAGGATGTATGGATTTAGATATTTACTTTTTATATCTATTCCCAATCCAATTACATGTACTAAACATCCTAGAATCAAACAATTAATTTCTATACCCGAAATTAATGTAAAAGAATCTTTAGGATAATTTTTGAGTATATTATTTTTTTTTATATATTCATGAGCTTTAATTGTATGATGATCGGTTATTGATAAAAATTTCAAGTTATTTTTATAAGCTTGTTCTAAAAGTTCATATGGTTCTAGACTTCCATCACTAAATTTTGTATGACAGTGAAAATTAATATTTTGAGGACAACTATTTTTATTAATATTGGAAGTTAATTTTACTAAGTCTTCCCTATTCATTACTTAATGAATTCTCATTTTTCTTTCTTATCTTTGCATATAATTGTATTGAAGCCAACATGAAAATAATTAGTCCAACTACGCTCCAAGTAGCAACACTAGTTGGAAAATTATTTTTAAAAATAACTAAAAGTACAATTATAAATAATAATAAAGTAGGCAATTCATTTAATAATCTAAGGTTTTTTGCTGAAATAGTTGAAGTGCCATTTTGTAATGAATACATTATTTTATAACAATAAGAATGATAAATTACTAATGCTAAAACAAAAGAAATTTTAATTTGCAACCACTTCTCACTTAACCAACTTGGTTGCATAATAACCATGCATATTGCCATACTTAAAGCTAATATCATCCCAGGTGTTGTGATTATATTCGCCAGCCTTTTTTCCATCAAGGTGTATTGTTTATTAAAGGCAATTTTTAACTCATTATCCATATTTTTAGATTCTTCATGGTAAATAAAAAGTCTTACTAAATAAAAAAGTCCCGCAAACCAAACGATTACACCCATAATGTGAAGTGATTTAAACCAGAGATATGCTTCAGCTGCCAAATTACTAGATTAATTTAAAAATATATATTTTTAATATAGTTATATTTAACAATATCAAGAAATCTATTTTTCAAAAATTAATTAATATTTATAACTCGTTAAAATATTTATATATATCATTTACTGAATTTTTTCCAAGTCCTTTAACTTTTGATAAATCCTCTTTACTAGCTATTCTAATCGCGTCTATTGATTTAAAATGCTCAAGCAATTCTCTTATTCTTGATGGTCCTAATCCACTGATTTGAGACAATTGGGATCTATTCATTCTCTTAGATCTTTTGTCTCTATGAAAAGATAATGCAAATCTATGTGCTTCATCTCTTACCCTTCTTAATAGAAGAACTCCTTTTTGATTTTCATCAGTATCAAGAGACTTAGTAAGGCCTGGAATAAATATTTCTTCATTTTTTTTTGCTAATGAACATATAGTTACTTCTTCCTCAAGATTTAAATCTTTTAATGCTTTTATAGCTGCATTTAACTGTCCTTTTCCTCCATCAATCATTATTAAATCAGGCCAATCTGATAGAAGTTCATTGTCTAATTTACTATTCGTTTTATCATTAAATATTGAAAAATCTCCTCCGCTTTTTTTAAATCTTGACCATTTTTTAAACCTTCTATGTATTACTTCATATATCGAAGCAAAATCATCACTATGTCCTACAAAAACGTTTGGATCCTTAATTTTATATTTCCTATAATGCTGTTTAGAAGGAATTCCATCTATAAAAACGACTTGTGATGCTACAGGGTCACTACCTTGTATATGGCTTATATCATAACCTTCAATTCTTTTAGGTTGTTCGCTTAATTCAAGTATTTGGGCAAGATCCTCAATTGATGATTCATTATCTTGTATCCCATTTATTATTCTATCTAATTCCAATTTCGCATTTTTTAAAACCATTTCTACAGTTTCATGTTTTTTATTTCTTTTTGGGATTAAGATTTTTACTTTCTTTTTTCTTATCTCCGTTAACCAATCCTCTATGGTTGTTTGTTTTGGAAGGTTATATTGAATAAGAATTTCTGATGGTATTTCTACGGCTTCAACATTCATATAATGCTCTTCTAATATCTTTTGCAAAATAAGATTTTCATCTTCATTATTTAATTTTTGACTATAGCCAATTCTTCCAATAAGCTTACCCGATCGCATTTGGAAAATTTGTATACTAGCTACATTTTTTTCTGAAACTATTCCAAAGATATCTCTATTAATTGAAGAATCAGGTATTGATATTTTTTGTGATTCAGTTAATAATTTTAAACCTGAAATTTGGTCCCTTATTTTTGCAGCATTTTCATAATCTAAATCATTTGAAAATTGCAACATTTTTTTTTGTAAAAATATTTCTAAGTCATCATTCCTTCCCTGAAATATCATAGATACTTGTTTCATTATTTTTTTATAATCGTCAGATGATATTACTTCTTGGCAAACACCTGGACATCTTCCTATTGAATAATTCAAACAAGTTCTATCTTTATAGACTGGCCTTGGCCTTTGTCTAAGTGGAAATATTTTTTTTATCGTAAATAATGTTCTCCTTAATAATCCGACATCTACATAAGGTCCATAATATCTATCTAAATTATTTCTATTTCTTCTTCTTCTTGTAATAAATATTCGAGGATATTTTTCACTCCAAGTTATGCAGAGATATGGATATTTCTTATCATCCTTTAAAAGAATATTAAAGTATGGTTTGTTTGTTTTTATTAAATTTGACTCTAAATTTAGTGCTTCATATTCGCTATCTGTGACAATAATTTCTATTTCAGTTATTTGACGAACCATCAAACTTAATCTTGGAGTTAAATCAGAAAAATTATTAAAATAACTACTTACTCTACTACGTAGTTTTTTAGATTTACCAATATAAAGTAAATTATTATCTATATCTTTAAAAAGATAGCAACCAGATGACTTTGGAATTTCGGATAATCTTGATTTTAATAACTCCTTATTATTAATTAATTTATATTCAATTTTAAAATTATATTTATTATTTATTTTTTCGATAGAGGAATTACTCATTTATAATGATTAACCTCCATAATTCCAGCCAGTTGAAGATAAATTTAGTGAGTCAACATCATTATTCAGATAAGCAGATTGAACCTCTCCTACAAACACGGTATGGTCTCCATGCATAACATTTCCAACAACATTACATTCAACACCACCAACACTATCAACTAAAATAGGCAATCCAAGCTCACCTAAATTAAATTCAACAGATTCAAATCTACCTCCTAATGCTTTTTGAGGTTTAAAGAAAACAGCTGCTAGATCCTTTTGATCACTTTTGAGCACATTTAATGAGAACTTATTGGTTGACTTTATTATTTCATGACTAGAGCCTTCTGCTCTAACAGCCATTACAACTAATGGTGGGGTGAAAGAACCTTGAGTCACCCAACTTGCAGTAAATCCATTCACTTCATTTTTATCCTCGTCTCTAACACCACAAATAAATAATCCGTGAGGTATTTTTCTTAATAAGATTTTTTTTGCTTCTAGATTTAATGTCATAATTGATTTAACTAATAATTTTATTTTAACTAAATTTCTTATTCGATCATAATAAATTCATGAAAATTCTTTATCCAGGTACATTTGATCCTTTAACAAATGGGCATCTTGATTTAATAGAAAGGGCTGAAAAAATATTTGGCAATCTAGTAGTTGCTGTTTTAGAAAATACATCTAAAACACCAACATTTAATCTTGAAAGAAGAATAATACAAATAAAAAATTCGATTTCTCATTTAGCTAATATTGAAGTTATTTCTTATTCTGGTCTAACTGTTGATTGTGCAAATGATCTAAAAGCTAATCTTATTCTTAGAGGCTTAAGAGCAATGAGTGATTTTGAGTATGAACTTCAAATTGCTCATACAAATAAATCTCTTAATAATGATATTGAAACTATATTTTTATCGACAAATACAAATTATAGTTTTCTTAGTAGTTCTTTAGTAAAAGAAGTTGCAAAATTTGGTGGTGAAATTAATCACATGGTACCCCCCTCTGTTGAGAGGGATTTAAAAGAATATTTTAAATAATATTTTTGTTAACAAGATTTCAAGTAATAAAGATCACTTAATAGTTTAAAAGCTTTTTCTTTATCAATTTTATTAGAATTTTGGATAATGCTTATAATTATTGGCTTTTCATTTTTATATAAAAAGCCAGATAATGCAAAGACATTTGAAAGAGTCCCAGTTTTGCCAAAAAACTTTCCAGACAATTCACTATTTACAAATCTTTTAGCTAATGTTCCTCTAACTCCCGTAATTGAAAGTGTAGATTGAAAAGCTTTAAAATCATTAAAATATCTCATTTTATCTAAAAACAATACAACTAACTTTGTTGTAATTTTATTTTTTCGAGACAATCCACTAGCATCTGCAAAGTATGCATTAGTTGCTGGGAGGCCCTTATTTTCAAGCCATCTTTTCAATTTTATATAGTTATTATCGTTCCATGTATTTGAGGCATTTTTAAAAAGAGATTCAGCCGTAAAATTATGGCTTTCAGAATTTGTTAGAGTTAGTAATGAAAGAATTGGAGTTGAATATATGTTATTTATCTCTTTAATATTTTTTAAATAAAAAGTTTTTTCTGAATCAAAAAAATTTATATATATTTTTGAATTTGGAAATTTATTTTTTAAATAATTTTTAATAAAATTTTTTAATGCATAAATATCATCATATTTATTGTTATTACTTTCTATTGCAAGAGATGTAATTGGAGATCCATATTCGTAAAGTTTATCAGTATTTGTCCAACCATTAGGCCAATATAATTTTGAATCAATTTCTACAATATTAAAGTTAATAATTTTATTTTCTTTGACATTTGAAATTAGTTCGATTATATGTTCATAATTAAGATCTGGATCACCTTGACCAAGTAAATAATAATCGTTTTTACTTTTAAATAAGGAAGTTTTTAAATTATTATTTAATTTATATTTACTTAAAACATAAGCTGATGAGAATAATTTTTGGTTAGATGCTGGCAACCTTGGAACATCCTCATTGTAGGAACTTATTATTTCCCCTTTATTATTAATAATTGATACACTAAAAGAATCATCAAGCGTTTGATTCAATAAAGCATCATAAGTAGGACATATTTTGTTTTTATTAATTATTCCCGGGAAATTAAAATAAATACTATTTAAAATAGTTATTTTCTGATTTGCTAGTAAATATCTTATTAAGAAAGGAGATGTTACTAATACAAGAACAATAAAGAAAAATGAATATATTTTTTTTATCACATTCAATCTATAAATTTACAAAAATAGATTCATTGTCGGGTTTAATTTCAAATTCTTTTTTAAAAAAATATCTTTTATTTTCTTCTTTGAAAAGCAACCAGTTATTTGGATAAATATGCATAAGAGCAGCTTTATTTAAAGGCTGCAGAAAATAAATATTTTTCCATGTTTTGACAAAGTTTTTACGTCGCTCTCTAATAACACTTCCTATACCAATATTGGCATCTTCAAATTTTGGATTTAATGAATAATGCGTACCTTGATAATTATCAGACATTGGTTCAAATGAATCGAAATCATATGGCTGAGGTAGTATCGATATCATTGCACTATCAATATTATTTATATTATTAGATTCATTAAATGATTTAAAAGTAAAGATTTTATCTTTGATATCTGGATAGTCTCTTTGAGCCAAAGCCACAGCACCTTGATCAGCAAATGTTATGAATACATTATTATTTTTAGACAATATCTTGTAGATAGTTATTCCAATTCTGTTAAACTTCAATCCTTCAAAATTAAATTCTATAGTAAATCTTTTATTTGAATCTAATAAACTTGGAATAATTGCATCCTCCATATTCTTAAGAGATTCATTTAAATCTTTAGGTAGTCTGTAATTGGTTTCCATTAAAATTTGTCAATACATATTTGAATAAGTTCTAAAAATTTATCTATTTCTGACTTATTGTTTATTGAACCTAAAGTAACACGAATATTTGAATATAGTTCATCATCTTTTAAACCAATATTTTTAAGTGTTGAGCTAGGTTTCCCAGATGAGCTTGAACAAGCACTTCCACTACTTATGGCTATTTTATTTTCTGACATGAAATTAACAATCTTATAGGCCCTTATAGGCTCAAATAGTTTATTTAATAGTAGAAAAGAAATATGACTGGGGAGTCTATGGTTAATACTTCCCGTAATCTTTATATGATTATTATCTTTAATTTTTTGAAAAAAATAATTTTTAAGTTTATTAATATTATTAGAGGGAAATTCAGTTATGTAATCATATAATTTTATTTTTCCTTCAATATTCTTTAGTGATTCATACATTCCAGCGATTAATGGCAAAGCTTGTGTACCTTGTCTAATTGAAAATTCCTGAGTAAGTGATATGTCATTATTTTTTAAAATTTGTCTAGACTTTTCTTTTGTTAAAAGAATACCGATCCCTTTTGGACCTCCAAATTTATGAGCGGATAAACTTAAAAAATCACATTTAAGATCTTTCCAACTGAATATTCCATTACTTAATATTTGAGTTCCATCTAAATGAAACATTATATTTAATTCTTTACATTTGGAACCAATAAATTGGACAGGTTGTATTGTCCCAATTTCACTTTGTCCCCAAATAATTGATACAAGCTTAGTATTATTGTTTAAAAATTTTTCGATATTAGAAATATTTAAAATTCCATCATTATTTACCGCCCATTCGTAAATATCCCAATTTTGTTTTCTTAGTTTATTAGCACAAATAGTTGTTGCTTGATGTTCAACATTTGAAATAACAATCCTACCATTTTTAAATTTCTCATAAATATTATTAAATACAATATTTGTCGATTCCGAAGAACCAGATGTAAAAATTATATCCTCTGGATCTGCTTCAAATATATAAGCAATTTTAGATCTAATTTTTTCAAGGTATGTAGAGCATTTTATCCCTAGCTCATATGTAGATGAAGGGTTATGCCAATAATTCCTATAAGTTGAATTAATTATATTTAAAACATTCTCAGATAATGGAGTTGTGGATGCATTATCTAAATAGATAAAATTATTTTCCATTAATTTACTAACATTGATCCTGAGAAAACCTTTTTAGCATTACCGGTCATCATTACTTCACAATCGTCTTTTGACCAATCAATTTTAAGATTACCTCCTGGTAAGGTTACTACGGTTTGAGAATTACAAAGGCCTAATTTATAAGCTGCCACATGGATAGCACAGGCGCCTGTTCCACAAGCTAAGGTTGGTCCTGCTCCCCTTTCCCATACTTTTACTTTGATATTATCTCTATTTAAAATTTGACAAAAATGCACATTAGTTTTTTCAGGAAATAATTCATTTTTTTCAAATATAGGACCAAGTCTGGAAAGAACAATTGACTCTATGTCTTTTACAAAGAATATTAAATGAGGATTTCCCATTCCTACGGCATAACCCATATTATTAAAATCTTTCTCAATAAATTCGTGTGAAGGAATTGAATTTATTTTTTTTTCAATTGTTGTTGGAATATTTTGACATTCTAAAATTGGAACTCCCATTTTTACTGTAATTTCATCATTTATATATTTTGCAATTTTTAAACCTGCTTTAGTCTCAATTTTATATTCTATATTTTTATTATTCATTGAATCATTTACGTGGAGATACTCAACTAAACACCTAATTCCGTTTCCACACATTTGTGCTTCAGAACCATCAGAATTAAAAATTATCATTTTTGCATAATTATCTTCATTAGGTTCTTCTATAAAAATCACACCATCCGCTCCAACACCAAATTGCCTGTTGCAAATTTTTTTTATATCAAAAATTTTATTTGTCTTGTAATTTTTATATAATTCATTCCCTCTAGAATCTATTATTACGAAATCATTTCCATTACCTTGATATTTTTCAAAACTTATATTTTTCATTTGTAATTCATATATCTTAAATTTTAATTATAAATTATTCCTTTTAACATTCTATTTCTATTTTATACAATGGATATTAAAATAATAATTTAATAAATAAAAATAAGTGATTTCTCCCGATAAACAATATGAGGCTGATACCAATTTATATAATCCATCTGAAATAGAAAAAAAATGGCAGTCAATATGGACAGAAAACAATTTATACAAAACCGATGAATTAACTGAGAATAGCGATAAGTTTTATGCCTTATCAATGTTTCCCTACCCTTCAGGTAATCTTCATATGGGACATGTTAGGAATTATGTTATTACAGACTTAATAGCTCGATTCCAAAGGTTTAAGGGTAAAACTGTCTTACATCCAATGGGTTGGGACGCTTTTGGTTTGCCTGCTGAAAATGCTGCGATTGAAAGAGGAATTAGTCCAAGTGTCTGGACTAAAAAAAATATTTCTCACATGAAGTCACAATTAAAGCTTTTGGGACTATCAGTTGATTGGGATAGGGAATTTGCAACATGTGATGAAAATTATTATATTTGGACTCAATATCTATTTTTAGAGTTATACAAGTCAGGTCTTGTATATCAAAAGGAATCAGAAGTTAATTGGGATCCTATAGATAATACAGTCCTAGCGAATGAACAAGTTGACTCAGAGGGTAAATCTTGGAGATCTGGGGCAGTAGTTGAAAAAAAATTATTAAAGCAATGGTTTTTAAGAATTACTAATTATGCGGATGAGTTATTGAAGGATTTAGAAAAATTAGATAACTGGCCAGAAAGAGTAAAAATAATGCAAGATAATTGGATTGGAAAGTCAATTGGTGCAAATATTAATTTCAATATTAATACCAATCCAGAAAAGAAAATAACTGTATTTACAACAAGGCCAGATACTTTATTTGGAGTTACTTATTTAGCAATTTCTGTAAATCATTCATTAATTAAAAAAATTACTGATCAAGAAACCATACAAGATATAGAAAATCTTAAACAATATTTGAAAAATAATAAAAATAATGAACTTGAAAAAATTGGAATAAAAACTAGCTTAATAGCAATAAATCCAGTTAATTCTGAACCTATACCTATTTGGGTTGCAAGTTATGTCCTCGATGAATACGGTACCGGCGCTGTTATGGGTGTACCTGCTCATGATTTAAGGGATTTTGAGTTTGCTAAGAAAAACAATATAGATATTAAACAGGTAATAGTAAAGGATAAAAGTGAACAAAATAATGAGCTTGATAATGCTTATGTAGAAAATGGATATCTAATTAATTCTAATCAATACAATGGTATAGCAAATACTATTGCTAAATTAAAAATTGCAGAGGAGGGAGTAAATAATGGTTGGGCCGAAAATAAAATTCAATATCGTTTAAGAGATTGGTTAATTTCTAGACAAAGATATTGGGGATGTCCGATACCCATCGTTAATTGCAAAAAATGTGGAGCTGTTCCTTTAAACCAATCGGATTTGCCTGTTTCATTACCAAAAGATATAGAAATCTCCGCTAACAAAATTAATGCTTTAGGTGATAATAATAATTGGATAAATACAACATGTCCAAAATGTGGAATAGCGGCAAGAAAAGAAACTGACACTATGGACACTTTCATGTGTTCATCTTGGTATTTTTTAAGGTACCCATCTTCAAAATGTTCAACTAAGCCATTTGAAAAGAATGAAATTAATAAGTGGTTACCTGTAGATCAATATGTTGGAGGAGTAGAGCATGCAATATTGCATTTGTTATATGCAAGATTTTTCACTAAAGCTTTGCGAGATAATGAACTATTTGATATTGATGAACCTTTTGAAAAACTATTAACGCAAGGAATGGTTCAGGCCGCAGCCTATAAAAACAATAAAACTGGTAAATATGTTTCTCCTTCCGACATTACTGACTTATCAAATCCTACAGATCCAATTGACAATTCTAAACTCGAAGTTCTTTTCGAGAAGATGTCTAAGTCTAAATATAATGGAATAGACCCTGAATCAGTAATTAAAAAATATGGAGCAGATACAGCAAGAATGTTTATATTATTTAAAGCACCACCAGAAAAAGATTTGGAATGGGGAGATACAGATGTTGAAGGACAATTTAGATTTTTAAGTAGGATTTGGAAGCTTTATATAAATTCTGCAAAAGATATAAATAGTAAATCTAATTCCTATCCAGATAAAGAAAAAAGTTTAATAAAGTCAATGAATATTGCTATAAAAGAAATTTCAAATGACATATTAAATAACCAATTTAATACTGCGATTTCAGAACTAATGAAGTTTTATAATTCATTATCAAATTCCATTAATGACATAAACAATAATTTAAAAATTGATGCTTTAAAAACATTTTGTATTTTGTTGGCTCCATTTGCACCTCATATTGCAGAAGAAATATGGCATCTTATAGGATTTAAAAAATCTGTACATTTAGAACACTGGCCTTCCTTTAATGCCGAGGCACTAAAGGAAGATTCATATGAACTAGTAATACAAGTGAATGGAAAAGTTAGAGACAAAGTAAATATTAATAATGATATGAGTGAAGATCAAATTAAAGAATTGACTCTTAAAAGACCTAACATATTAAAATGGACTCAAGATAAGGAAATAAGAAAAATAATTATTGTTAAAGGAAAAATAATGAATATTGTTGTTTAAGAATTTATTTTTTGAATAACTAATGAATTTGGATTTGACCAATCGCCCTTAACTAAATAATTATCATTACCGAAACACATTTCACGGAGTATAAAAAATATAGGTTCACTAACTGAATTATCAAATAATGATGTTATGTCATTTATAGAATATTCTCCGCCTTCATCTAATAAATTACTTACTTTTTGTTGATACTCAATAATATTTGCAGCTGCTTTCTTTCCAGCTTCAACTCCAGGTTGATCATATGCATTTATATTTACCAATTCAGCGTAGAAGGACACAGCCCTCTCAAATAAAGCGATTAAGGCACCTAGTGAAAAACAATTTAACTTTTCTAACGTAATAGTGATACTTTGTCTGTTTTCACTAGAGAGTGCTGATCTGGTTCCTTGCAAAAAACCAGAAAGATATTCTTTAGGATTCTCTTTTTCATCAAATATATTAGTAGATGGAGAATCTAATAATTCAATAAAAATACAAAAGAAATTATCAATACCATCTCTCAGTTGCTGAACATAAGCATGCTGATCTGTAGATCCTTTATTACCAAAAACGGAAATACCTTGATTAACTACTTGACCATTCCTATTAAATTTCTTTCCTAATGATTCCATTACTAATTGCTGAAGATATTTACTAAAAACCTGTAACCTATCTCTATAAGGTAATACGACCATATCTCTCTTTCCAATACCATCCCCAGTTAAATACCATGCGGATGATAATAGTGCTGCTGGATTATTTTTAAAATCACTTATACGTGTGGCTTCATCCATTAATGATGCACCTCTTATAAATTCAGAGATATTTTCATTAATAAGAGCTAATGGAAGTAATCCCACAGAGCTTGTAATACTAGTTCTTCCACCAACCCAATCTTGCAAATTAAATATTTTTAACCAATTTTCAGAAGTAGCTTTTTTAAATAACTTACTACCTTTCATAGTTATAGCTATAGCATTAGAATTCCATTCAAGAGAATTGTTTTCGCAGTGACTTTTAATAATTTCCATAGCAATTCGAGGTTCAGGCGTACCACCTGATTTGCTTACTACTACAAATAATGTTGTTGATAATTTTTCAGATAATTCTTCTAACTTTTCGCTAATTAAAAAAGGATCAACATTATCGATATAAGAAAAATTTAAGCCTTTAGAACACTTCTGAAGTGACTCTGTAATAAGTAATGGTCCTAATCCACTTCCACCAATTCCTATCCATAGAACATCAGTATACTGCTGATTATTCTTATTCTTAATATCCCCATTTAAAATTTGTTTTCCAAATTCAGAGATTGAATTAATATCTGCTCTAATTTCTTCTCCTATTTTTGAAGAGGGTGAAATTGATGGATTTCTAAGCCAATAATGTCCAACTTGTCTATTTTCATCAATATTTGAGATTGCACCATTTTCTAATTCTTTTATTGATGAAAAAACATCTTTAAATTTATCTTCTAAATTTTTTATCTCTTTACTTGTGAAATTAATTTTGCTTATGTCTAACCAAATATTTAATTTTTTATCAAACCAAAGATAATTACAAAATTTATCCCAAGCGTTTAAATCTCCATTCATTTTATATATTTGTTTCTTTTATTTATTATTCAATTATATCTATACGAATAGTACATAGATTTGAATCATTTAAATTTGTTTAAATTATTATCTTCAAATAAATATGTTTTTGAATATAAACAATTAAAATTGAGGGTTTTTTTTATTTCATATGAATTTATCATTGAATAAAATAAAAAACTTTGGATAGTTCATTTAATTACATAATTTCGCCTGAGATATCTGAATTTAGAAGATTTTCCCCTAAATTAAAAATAGGTGTACTTGCTTCTGGGAAAGGAACAAACTTTCAGGAATTAATTGATCTCTCAGAAAAAGGAGAATTAGATATAGATATAAAAGTTCTAATAACTAACAAAGATGATGCAGGATGTATAACGAGAGCTGAAAGTAAAAAAATACCTCACAAAATTATAAGAGGCAAAGACTTTCTGCAAAAGGAGGCATTTGAATTAGAAATTGTAAATACTTTAATTCATTACGATGTTGAACTTGTGGTTATGGCAGGCTGGATGAAAATTGTTACTCCTTTTTTTATTAATAAATTTAAGAATAAGATAATAAATATTCATCCTTCATTACTTCCCGCATATAAAGGTGGTTCTGCGATAAAGGATTCTATATTAAATGGTTCAAAAATAACTGGTTGTTCAGTACATTTTGTAGAAGAGGAGGTAGATAGTGGATCATTGATAATGCAAGCTGCATTGTCAATTAGAGATGATGATGATATTGAATCACTTTCCAAAAGGATACAAATGCTTGAGCATAAAATTTTACCTCAATCAATCTCTCAAGCTGGGTTTTTGATAAGAAGTAATTTTATGGAAAATTATTAGTTAAATCAAGACCTTCATCCATTGAAAATCCACTCATAAGATTTAAATTTTGAATTGCTTGCCCAGTCTGACCTTTTAACAAATTATCAATTGCAGATAAAATAATAATCCTCCCATTTCGAATATCGACTTTAACAGAAAGGAAAATTTGGTTTGTATTTTTAACCCATTTTGTTGATGGGAATGTATCTACAGGTAAGACCTTAATATTTTTGAAATTTCTATAATAATTATCCAAAAGAATTCTGCAATCATCAGAAGTTAATCCTGGATCTCTTAATCTGCCATATATAGTCGAATGCATACCCCTTGATATCGGAACCAAATGAGGAGTAAAGAGCAGTTCAATTTTATTTCCAGATATTAAAGATGCTACTTGTTCGATCTCTGAGGTATGTCTATGGTTAATCAATCCATATGCTGATAGACCTTCTCCACATTCTGATAAAAGTAGCTTTTGGTTTGGTTCTCGACCACCACCAGAAGTTCCGCTTTTAGAATCAATTACTATACCTTCATTTTCAATAATTCCTTGAGAGAGATAAGGAGCTAATGGAATAAGAGCAGATGTTGGATAACATCCTGGACAGGCAATTAATCTTCCTTTTGAAATGGCTTCTTTATTTATTTCAGGAAGACCGTAAACTGCCTCTTTGCATAAATCATCGTCACTCCTTTTATAAATAGCAGCTTCTTTGGAATATACTTTTTTCCATTCGTCTAAGGACTTATATCTGTAATCAGCTGATAAATCAATAACTTTAACTCCTCTATCTAATAATTTTCTTGTCAATGTTGAAGATATTCCATTTGGTAAGCAAAGCAATGCAACATCTGAATTTTTTGAAATATTATCTACTGAAATATCTTCTATATAAGGATCATTATCTAGATAAATAAAAGGGAAATTATCATTCCACTTTGATCCAGAGGTTTTATTACCTCCTAAAAATGAAATTTTGTATTTTTTATTCTTCTTTAAAAGATTTACCGCTTGAATACCTCCGTAACCAGTAGCACCAACTATTGCAACATTCATTTCTTTGAATTGGCAGACTTTGAGATAGGATTATAAAGTGTTGAATTAAAGGTAACTAAAACACTATTTTTCTATATTGATAGGAATAATGAAAGAAACAAGTCCCAAATCAAATAATGGAACAATTTTGGATATAAATGAATCTTTTAAAATTGAATTTGATCCTATCAGCGATGCGTTGGCAGCTATAAGAAATGGTGAATGCATAATTGTTGTAGATGATGAAAGAAGAGAAAATGAAGGAGATTTAATATGTGCAGCCCAGTTTGCAACTCCACAGCAAATTAATTTTATGGCTACTGAGGGACGTGGCCTTATATGCCTAGCTATGCAAGGTGAAAAGCTTGACTCTTTAGATTTACCATTAATGGTAGATAGAAATACAGATGAAAATCAAACAGCTTTTACGATATCAATTGATGCTGGTCCTGAAAATAATGTTACTACTGGAATTTCCGCTGAAGACAGGGCAAAGACAATTCAAGTTGCAATAAACCCAAATACAAAACCTGATGATTTAAGGAGGCCAGGACATATTTTTCCATTAAGAGCTAAAAAAGGTGGTGTATTAAAGAGGGCAGGTCATACTGAAGCGGCAGTAGATATTGCGGCGATGTCAGGTCTTTATCCAGCTGGAGTGATTTGTGAAATACAAAATCCTGACGGTTCCATGTCGAGACTTCCGCAACTTAAAGAGTATGCAAAACAGTGGGGAATGAAATTAATATCCATAGCTGATTTAATAAGTTATCGATTTCAAACTGAGAGATTTGTATTTAGAAAATCCGACGCTGTTCTTCCAAGTATTTTTGGTAATTTCAAAGCTTATGGATATGTCAATGAACTTGATGGTTCAGAGCACGTTGCATTAGTTAAACAAAAATCATCAAAATTAAGTGAACCTGTACTAGTAAGAATGCATTCAGAGTGCTTAACTGGCGATGCTTTTGGATCATTACGTTGTGATTGTAGACCTCAATTAGAGGCTGCTTTATCAAGGATAGAAAAAGAGGAAGAGGGAGTTGTTGTCTACTTGAGACAAGAAGGTAGAGGTATTGGTCTTATAAATAAATTAAAAGCTTACAGCTTACAGGATGGTGGATTAGACACTGTAGAAGCTAATGAAAAATTAGGTTTTCCAGCTGATCTCAGAAATTATGGAGTTGGAGCACAGATATTAACCGATCTTGGAATAAAAAAACTAAAATTACTTACAAACAATCCTAGAAAGATTGCTGGATTAGGTGGTTATGGAATAGAAGTAATTGAGAGAGTTCCATTAGTAATTTGTCCAAACGATAATAATGCAGAATATTTGAGTGTAAAAAAAACGAAGCTAGGCCATATGATTGATGAAGGTAATCCTAATTCCAGGAATATCGATCCATTTATATCAATTTTTCTTGACGGAAAATATAAATCTATAGATCTAGTTCCTATCAAAAATAAAGTTATTAATTTCTGTAGTGAACAGAACATTAATATTAAACTAGAAAGTACTCCAAGATTATTAGCCTTTTGGAATAGACCAAAATTAGTTTGGCGAATTTTGCATGATCAAAATAGAACCAATTCAAACATAACAGATGAAGAAATAAAGAATATAGAATTATTTATTCAGTTTTTATCTAATTATGAAAATAGTACAAAGATTGGAATTATTGTTTCTAGAAACATTGAACAAGCATTACACCCAAAAAGTAGCATCAAATTAATCAATACTAAATTTTCAATAAATAATGAAATCTTGTATTCATCTACAAGAAAATTTAATCTAGATAAAGAGACATTTAGTATAGTTTTTGAAGGTTAATTTACTATTTTAAGGTTGCTTTCAGAATTTTTGATCCATTAGTAAGTTTTAGCACTACATCCATATCATCAGTCTTACCAAAAACTGTATGAACTCCATCCAGATGAGGCTGTGGTTCATAAACTATGAAAAACTGACTTCCACCTGTATCCTTTCCTGCATGAGCCATAGAAAGTGAGCCTTTTAGATGTTTATTAGAATTAATTTCACATTTTATATTATATCCAGGCCCACCAGTTCCAGGCATACCTGATGCTCCATTACGAGTATTTGGACATCCACCCTGAGCCATAAATCCAGGAATAACTCTGTGAAATGCTAGACCATCATAAAAACCATCACTAATTAGGCTCGTGAAATTTTTAACTGTATTAGGTGCATCGTCAGAGAAAAATTCAATATTAATGTTCCCAACTTCTGTTTCAAATAATGCAGTTGTCATGTTTTATTTGTTTAGTAATTAATAAATATTTTAATAGCTAAAGCAACTTTTCAAGGTTTTCCTTAATAGTGTTTATATCAATGCTATCTTTATTACTGTTTTTCTCTTCCTCCCAATTTTCAACTTCTAGGTTTTTCTGGGGTGGTGAAATTAATAACCTATCTTCAGCGGTTTTAGGTACAAAATTTTTTTCTACTAGTTTGTATTCATAATCTAATTTAATACAGAAATCTTTTATTTCCTCTATATTAATCATCTCAACCGTTGGCAAAGGAAAATCTTGAGCTTCTAGAAGACCACAATATCTTGTTGCATCATCCTTATCTTCAAACATAAGAACGATGGTCCTTCCTTTAAGTTCGATTGAATGAATTCCTTCCTTATCTGTTCCTGAATTATATAAAAGAACAAATACGTTCATAAGTATCGATTTTACTATTTATATAATATTTGATTAAGAATCAGAAAGTGATAATTCTTGTAATCTTGTATATAAAGCAATTTCTTCATCATTAATATCAGCAGGTATCACTACCAGGATTTCAACATATTGATCACCTACATTATCTTCGAAAGTTAAGCCCCTCCCTTTCAAACGTAACATTCTTCCTGTAGATGATTTTGGTGGTACTTGAAGTGTGACATTTCCATCAAGGGTAGGAACCTCTACTGCACAACCAAGAAGAGCATCATGAGGAAATAACTCTAATTTATACAGAACTCTTAAACCATCAATTCTTAGACCACTTTCCGTTTGAACTTTTAACTGTAGATAATGATCTTTACCTCCTCTTGCAATATTTTCAAGTCTTAATCGCCATCCATCTCCAGCGAATGGAGGTGTATCAACTTCTACTACAGTTTCATCTTCAAGCTCAATTAAAATTGAAGCTCCATTTAAGGCCTCATCAGGGGTTAATTCTATAACTGTTTCAATATCTTGGTGGAGTTTAACTGGTGGCGGCTCTTCTGGAGAGGTTGTAGGGTATTCATAATGATTAAATTTATCATTATTTGTATTTATCGATTCATCCTCATATGGTTCTTTTTCATAATCATCGGAATTCTTTGGTGAATATTCATATCCAAATAATGAATCAAGATAATCTTCAAAATCAGGAAAACCAGTCTTAAAATTATTATTTTCGTTAGCACCATGGACATTTTCATCCCCATTATTTTTTCTTACATTAGGATCACTTAGATATTCGTATGCTTCGTTAATTAATTTAAATCTTTCTTCCGCATTAATATCATTTTTATTTAAATCTGGATGCCATTTTCTTGCTTCTCTTCGAAAGGCCTTTTTAAGTTCTTTATCATCAAAATCAGGGGATAAACCCAAAATCGACAAATAGTCTTTTTTAGAGGAAGTAGTCATTGTCCCATGGATCATCGTCCCTAGAATTACCATACCTCGAATTTCTATAATTTCTATTCATTTGATTATCCCAAGGATCATCGTCCCAATAATCATCTGAAAAAAGTTCATCCTTTAGTGATCCAAATGTATTTTTAATGCTTTGCAAGGGACTATTATCTGATTTCTTTTCTGTTGCAAATTTTCTATTTAAGCCGAATAAAGCTTCTTGAAGAGCACTTACTGATATTTCTAATTCTTGAGGATCATCGTCATCTATATAATCTTCAACATCTTGAATAGCCAATTCAACAGCTCGTTGTTGCCTTTCGGCCCCATAGGGGCCAAATTCTAATGAGGCATCTCTAAGTCTTCTCTCAGCTTGCGCAATCAGAGTTAAAGCACTATTTTTTCTATCAATAACAGCTCTTGTCTTTCTATCTTCATTAGCTTTTGCTTTAGCTTCTTCAATTATCGAATTTATTTCTTGCTCATTTAAATTAGAACCTCCAGAGATTGTAACTGTTTGCTTTCTTCCAGTTGTCCTATCAGTAGCACTTACTTCTAAAAGACCGTTAGCATCAATATCAAATGCCACCTGGACTTGAGGTATCCCTCTTGGAGCAGGAGGTATTCCTGATAGTCTAAATTTACCAAGGGATTTATTTTCAGAGGCTAAAGGCCTTTCTCCTTGCCGTACTTGAACAACTACTGATGATTGATTAGCTTCGGAGGTGCTAAAAACATCAGATTGTCTAACTGGTATGGGGGTATTACGAGGAATGAGCACTTTCATAAGACCACCAATAGTTTCTAAGCCTAAAGATAAGGGAGTAACGTCATTTAGTAGTAAATCTTGTAAATCACCACTAATAATTCCAGATTGTATCGCAGCTCCAACTGCTACAACTTCGTCAGGATTAACAGATTGACAAGGATCATTTGGAACAAGGGTCTTCACTAATTGTTGAACCATTGGGATTCTTGTGCTGCCACCTACAAGAACTACCTCATCAATATCATCTGCATTCCATCCAGAATCATCTAAGGCTATTTGCACAGGCTCCAATAATCTATCTAAAAGATCTTGAGATAATGATTCAAATATTTTTCTATCTAATGTCTCATCAATATGTAATGGACCCTCCTTATTAGTGATGATAAAAGGTAAGGATATTTTTGTTTTTTGCAATCCAGATAATTCACATTTAGCTTTTTCGGCAGCTTCAGTTAATCTCTGTAAAGCTTGTCTATCCCTTCTAAGATCAATATCATGTTTAACTAGAAATTTTTCTGCAAGCCAATCAACTATTTTTGAATCAAAATTGTTTCCACCTAGCTGGGTATCACCACAAGTGGCTTTCACATCAAATACACCATTAGAAATTTTTAATAATGAAACATCAAATGTTCCTCCTCCTAAATCAAAAACCAAAACATTATTAGAAGAACTTTTTTCAAAACCATAAGCTAGAGCAGCAGCAGTAGGTTCATTTAGAATTCTATCTACTTTAATACCAGCTAATATTGCAGAATCCTTTGTAGCTTGCCTTTGAGATTCATTAAAGTAAGCAGGGACAGTAATAACCGCAGAATCAACAGTATCTCCAAGATAAGTTTCAGCATCATTAATTAATTTTCTAATCAATGAGCTAACTAATTCTTCTGGTGCATACTCTCGTTCTGTATTTGGACTAAGAACCCTAACGCTTCCATTGGAATTAGCCTTAACGTTATAAGGAACAGAAATACTATTCTCATCTAATTCATCCCAGTCACTACCAATAAATCGTTTAAGGTTATAAAAGGTATTCTTAGGATTTAGAACAAGTTGTCTTCTCGCTTGGTCTCCTATTACTATTTCCTTGTCTTTTGTAAATCCAACTATTGAAGGTGTAGTTCTAGAACCTTCAGAGTTTGCAATAACAATTGGACGTCCAGCTTCTATCACTCCGACAACAGAGTTAGTAGTACCTAAATCAATTCCAACTATTTGCCCCATGATTTTAGATCGCTAAATTAAAGCAAAATTTACTAATAATTTAATTAATTTTTATCTTAGATATTTACATATAATAGTAAAAATCAAATATTTTCAACTTAATTTAAATAAATAAGATTATTTATAACTAGTCAAAAAGATTACTATTTATTTTAAAAGATTTTTTATCGACAAAGGTGTTGATGTATTTAACCAAAATAAACTAATATAAAACGGAGAGAGAGGGATTCGAACCCTCGATAAAGTTGCCCCTATACAGCATTTCCAGTGCTGCGCCTTCAACCACTCGGCCACCTCTCCCAAGATAACTATTTTAACCCTTGATCATCCCATTTTAGAGGAAAGTTATTTGAAAAAGACTTTCACAGTCACGATAAAAAACAAGGAAACCGGAAAGGTCTACCAAGAGCAGGTTAATAGTGATGATTACATACTTAAGGAATTTGAAAAGAAAGGTTTCAAACTTCCATTTTCATGTAGAAATGGTTGCTGTACAAGTTGTGCAGTTAAAATTAAATCTGGGACCTTACAACAACCTGAAGCCATGGGCGTATCTCAGGCTTTAAAAGACAAAGGCTATGCACTTCTTTGTGTTGCTAAAGCGACTTCAGATCTTGAAGTAGAAACTACATATGAAGATGAAGTTTATGATTTACAATTTGGACAATATTTTGGGAGGGGAAATACAAGAGTTGCTCCACCCTGGGAATTTGAGGAAGATTAACTATCATGTTTGAATTAAGTGAAATAGATGAACTTGCAAATCAATTAAATTTATCCATTTTGTATGAAATAGCTAAGAATTCAGCTCAAATTGGTAATGAAATTTTAAAAGTTAATTACAATAAAATTCAGAAAATATCATCGAAGGGTAGGAAGGGTGATCTAGTTACCAATGTAGATTTGGAAGTTGAAAATAAAATAAAAGAATATTTATTAGAAAAGACACCAAATATATCTATAAATGCAGAGGAATCGGGTAAATTAACCAAATCTTCGGATTTAACGTGGTGTATAGACCCATTAGACGGTACAACAAATTATACCCATGGATATCCTTTTTTTGGGACTTCTATTGGTCTTGTATATAAAAATAAGCCAATTATAGGCGCTATATCAGTACCTTATTTAAATGAACTATATTCAGCCTGTATAGGTTTAGGCGCATTCTGCAATGATAGTGAACTTAAAGTATCGAATCCCTCTAATCTCTCTGATAGCTTACTTGTAACTGGTTTCTCTTATGACAGATTTGAAACAGAGGACAATAATTATGCTGAATTTTGTTATTTAACACATAAAACTAGAGGTGTTAGAAGAGGAGGAGCAGCAGCAGTTGATCTAGCATTTGTTGCGGCAGGTAAGGTAGATGGATACTGGGAAAGAGGATTGGAGGTATGGGACCTAGCGGCCGGTGCTATTATTGTAAAAGAGGCTGGTGGTATTATTTCTGATTATCCATCAGGCGAATTTAATTTAAGTTCAGGAAGAATTTTAGCTTGTTCTCCCAGCCTTGAAAATGAATTAAAAAATGAACTATATAAAGTCTCTCCATTTAAAAAAATTCTCTATACCTAAAATTAATAAAATATTAAAATGACAGATATTAAGGAAATTAAATTAGTCGATGTAAAAAATAACTCAAACATCATAAATAATTTAAATATTATTTATAAACTATGGGGCTATGAAGAGGTTTCACCCTCATTTATAAATACTTTAGAGACAATAAAAGGCGGTGGAGTTATTGACGAAAAGCAAGTTGTAGGAATAGTAAGTAATAATTCATTATGTCTTAGGCCAGAAATGACAACATCAATTGTTAAATTGTCATCTACTAGATTAATAAATAAGAAAAGACCTGTAAGATTATTCACCAATGGCATGGTTTTTGATAAAAAACAAAATAATAAAAATTCATTTAAGTTACAAGAAAAATTGCAGAGTGGAATTGAATTAATTGGATATGATACTAAATACCCAGAAATTGAAGTTATTAATATTTTGTTTGATTCAATCGACAATATTAATTTGAAGGATGGTTGTAATTTATTTCTACTAGTAAGCACAACAAAAATAATGGATTTAATCTTAAGTAAATATAAGAATAATAATTTTGAAGAAATTAAGAAAAGTCTGGTTAATTTTGATCAAGATAATTTATCTAAATTAGGAATAGATGAAGATGATAAATATATTCTTAAAGATCTTTTATTCACACGAGGAGAGCCAATCTCAATATTAAAAAAATTAAAAACTATATATGGTACGAGTAAAACATTAGATGACTTAAATTTCTTATTTGAAACATTATCAAAAATATCAAAAAAATATGGTGTTAAATTACAACTTGATCCCACCTTTCAACCTCACTTGAATTTATATGAAGGAATAGTTTTTCAACTAATAGGGGATAATGGTAAAAATAAAAGCGTCATCGCAAAAGGTGGAAGATATGATGAGTTAGTAAGATCCTTTAGTCCTAATGAGAAAATATTTAATGGGATTGGATTTACAGTTTCAGTAGACATTTTAAGAAATTTAATTAAGGAAGAAAAGACAGATAAAAAAAAGATTTTATTGATGTTTAAAGATTCTTATTTGTTAGAAAAAGCTATGAATGAACAAAAATTACAACAGAAAAAAGGAAATATTGCTGTCTTACATTTAAATCCATGTGATGACTTGGCTAAAGCCAATCAAATTATGAAAGAAAATAATTGTAGTGATATTTTATGGGTTAAATAAAACCTTTTAATACTATATTTAGTTTTTAAATTCAAATATTGTTCGGACAATACTCCTAATTAAACTTGATTAACTAGTTTTTACGAAATAAGATTTAATATGTTTGATTTTTTTTAAATGGAAAAAGGCGAAATTCGTATTAATACAGAAAATATTTTCCCAATTATCAAGAAGGCAGTATATTCTGACCATGAAATCTTTTTAAGAGAACTTGTTAGTAATGGTGTTGACGCAATTAGTAAAAGAAGAATGGCTTCTATGGCAGGTGATTGCGAGAATAATGAAGAGGCTCAAGTAAAAATAACAATTAACCGTGAAAAAAAGACGCTAACAATTTCCGATAATGGAATTGGAATGAATGATGAAGAAATTAAAAAGTATATAAATCAAGTAGCATTCTCTAGCGCAGAAGAATTTCTAACAAAATACAAAAAAGATAATGATGAATTCATAGGTCATTTTGGACTAGGTTTTTATTCAAGTTTCATGGTGGCAGATAGAGTTGATATATTAACTAAGTCGGCAATTGGGGAATCAAAAGCTTTCAAATGGTCTTGTGATGGATCGCCAAATTTCACGTTAGAGGAATCAGAAAGAGAGACAATTGGTACAGATGTTATTCTTCACCTACTTGAAGAAGAAAAAGAGTTTATCGAGCCTGAAAGGATTAAATCACTAATAAAAAAATATTGTGATTTTATGCCAATAGATGTGTTATTAGAAGGAGAGACAATAAATAAGAAAAATCCTCCTTGGAGAAAACAACCTAGTGAATTAAAAGATGAAGATTATATTGAGTTATATAAATACCTTTATCCTTTCCAGGGAGATCCACTTTTATGGATTCATCTAAATACAGATTACCCATATGACATACAGGGGATATTGTATTTTCCAAAGTTGTCAGGAAGAGCCGATTGGGAAAAAGGAGAAATAAAACTATTTTGCAATCAGGTATTCGTAAGCGATTCAATTAAAGAGATAGTACCAAAATACCTTTTACCTCTAAGAGGAGTTATTGACTCTACAGATATACCCCTAAACGTTAGTAGAAGTGCATTACAAACAGATAGAAAAGTAAGGTCCATATCATCATTTATCTCAAAAAAAATCGCTAATAAACTGAAGGATTTGATAAAGAACTCTCCAGAATTTTATGCAGAAATTTGGGATTCAATTTCTGCTTTTATTAAAATTGGTGCTATCGAAGATGAAAAATTTGCTGAATTAGTCAATAACAGTATAATTTTCGAAACAATAATAAATTCTGAGAAAGACTTAACTAAAGATATTGAAACTAAAACTCTTATCAAATCTAATGATAAATATTTCACAACTTTGGCAAATTATAAAGAACGAAATAACATAACTGATTCTAAAAAAATAATTTACTGTTCAGATTCGATTGCTCAGTCAATCGCATTAAATATCTGCTTATCTGATAACAAAGAAGTTATTAAATCAGATCCCTTAATTGATGCACAATTTCTTCCTTGGTTAGAAAGTAAAAACGAAGATTATCAGTTTCAAAGAGTTGATTCAGAAATAAATGAACTTGACGATAAAGAATCTAATGAAATTATAGATAAGGATGGCAAATCAAATACAGAAAATCTTAAAGATACTATTGTAAAAGCACTTAACAACGAAAAAGTAACAGTTAAAGTTCAGTCACTTTCAAGTAAAGGTGCACCACCAGCGATGATCTTGCTTCCAGAGCAAATGAGAAGAATTAATGATATGGGTGCTTACATGGAGCAAAAGATGCCTGCTTTACCTGAATATCATGTGCTTTTAATTAACAAGGAACATCCTCTTATTGTTGGCCTTAATAAAATTACAGGCAATAAAATAATTATTGATAAAAAAGACCCTAAAGAAAATCCATTGGCATCTAAAATTGCAAATCATGTTTACGATATGGCTAAACTATCTGTTGGAGGATTAGATCAAGAACAGATTATTAATTTACAAAATAATAACGCCGATTTAATTTCAGAATTGCTTAATTCAACAAATTGAGTCGTGTGTTAAAATTTTTATAGATATAACTCAAAAAATATGTCAAGAGTATGCGAACTGACCGGAGCAAAAGCTAATAATGGGATGGCTGTTAGTCACTCACATATTCGTACAAAAAAATTGCAACAAGTTAATCTCCAAAAAAGGAGACTTTGGTGGGAAGAAGGGAAAAAATGGGTAAATATAAAAATTAGTACCAAAGCACTAAAATCTATACAAAAAGTGGGATTAGATAAATTTGCTAAATCAAATGGAGTTGATTTAAAAAAATTCTAAATTTGATGAGAAATTTAGTCGTAAATATATTAACATCACTTATTCTTATAATTAATTGTAATTCAGCAATAGCTTTCGATTTTGCTCCAGAAGTTGGAGATATGGCTCCAAACTTTCATTTAGAAGGTTTTAATAAAAACATAAAATCAAAAAAAATATGGGAATTAAATGATTTTCAAGGTAAATGGCTTGTTATGTATTTTTATCCAAAGGACTTTACAGCAGGTTGCACTCTTGAAGCTAAAGGTTTTTCTGAATTAAAAAAGGATTTTTCAAAATATAATGCAGAAATTGTTGGGATTAGTGCTGATAATCAAGATTCTCATGAAAGTTTCTGCAGCGAAAAATCCATAAACTACACTTTATTATCTGATCCTGAAGGAATTATTAGCGATAAATATGGTTCTTGGATTCCTCCATTTTCAGATAGAAATACTTTTTTGATTTCTCCAGAAGGGGAAATTTCTTATAGATGGATAAGTGTTTTACCTATAAATCATGCTAAGGAAGTACTAAGTGTACTAAAGAAAAAAATATAAATTTTGCACGAGCTATCATTTGGAACTTGGTTAATTCATATCTCTTCAGTAATTGAATGGATATTTACAATCTTTGTCATATACAAAATTTCTACATATAAAAAATATAATTTATTTTTTTGGTTAAGTTTAGCTATGGTCCCAAACTTAATAGGAGCCATGTGTGCGATTACCTGGCATATTTATGATAATCAAGATGCACTGTATGGATTAGTAACTCTTCAAGGGATATTTACATTTATAGGAAATTCAACATTAGCTCTAGCATCATTCACTATTTTTAAAAAGAAAGAGACTTATGAATGATTTATTTATAAAATTTATTGAAAAATTAGCTTCAATTGATAACACATTATTGTTCGCAGTATCAATAATTCCATATGCAATATTTTTGTTTTACTTATATAAAATCAAATCTGTTAATAATTTTGTAAAAACAGGATTTTCCTTAACTGTTTTATTCGTGTTTATAACTATATTGGTATCTATTTTCACACTAAATTACTATGATAAAACCCTTGTTGAGGTTGACTTCCTGCATGGAATTGCAGAATGCTTCCTAACGCTAAGTGATTTTGTTATTTTGCTTGGATTTATAAAGTTGTTAAATAGCTTAGAAGTAAACAACTCTTAAGACCTTTTACAATTTTGTGTTTTTTAGGTAAAAGTATTAGAGAATATATGAAAATAACGATTTTTTATGTTTACTACATTATTTGCAGCTGCAGATCCAGCAACTTTTTCTTGGTCTCCAAAGTGTGCCGTCGTAATGATTGCATGTAATGTTTTTGCTTACGCAATTGCTAGAGCAACAATAAGAAAACCTAATGAAGGTTTTGAAATACCTAATTCAAAATTCTATGGTGGTTTAAGTCACGCATCAGTTGTAGGTGCTAATTGCCTAGGTCATATTTTCGGAATTGGAGCAATCTTAGGATTAGCCTCAAGAGGTGTGTTATAAATATTTATTTATTAAATTTTTAATTAACTAACTTAAATTTCTTAACAATTTTATCTGCCATCTGATCAGGTATAAGACCTAGTTTTTCTTTACTCTGATCAGGTGAAGCATGATCAACTAAAACATCAGGTATACCAATTCTGTATACAGGAATGTTTATTTCATTATCGTTAAATAATTCAACTATTGCGGAACCAAATCCACCTATTAAGGTTCCTTCTTCCATGGTTACAACTTTTTGAATCTTACTGGCTAAAGGCATAATAAGATTTTTATCGAGAGGTTTAACAAATCTTGCATTAACAATACATGCATTAATGTGCATATTTTTTAAGATCTTTGCTGTTTCGATTGCTGAGGCAACCATTGAACCATAAGCAATAATTAAAATATCTTCTCCTTCTTCAAGTATTTCAGCTTCGCCTATATTAAGAGGTTCCCAGCCCTCATCCATTACAGCCACTCCTAATCCAGAGCCTCTGGGTATTCTTAGAGCTGTAGGACCATTATGGTTTATTGAAGTTATTAACATTCTCTGTAATTCAGACTCATCCTTTGGAGCCATCAATACAAAATTTGGTATAGATCTCATATAACTGATATCGTACTGACCTTGGTGAGTAGGTCCGTCCGCTCCAACTATCCCAGCTCTATCAAGTACGAATGATACAGGTAAATTTTGTATCCCTACATCATGAATTAATTGGTCGAAAGCACGTTGAAGAAAAGTACTATAAATAGCTACAACAGGTTTAAGACCATCGCAAGACATTCCTGCCGCAAGAGTAACTGCATGTTGTTCTGCTATTCCTACATCGATATATTGATCAGGTATATTTTTTTGCAATATGTCTAAACCAGTACCTGTAGCCATTGCTGCTGTAATACCAACGACTTTGCTATCTTGCTCACATATTTTTAATAAGGTTTGACCAAATATTTTACTATAACTAACAGGTTTAGGTTTCTTTGATGGAATAGATTTCCCAGTTCTAAGATCAAATGCAGACTGTGCATGATATCCAACCTGATCAGCTTCTGCATATGGGTAACCCTTCCCTTTTGTTGTGACAACATGAACAAGTACAGGTCTTTTAAGTTTATGAGCAGCGTTAAAGGTCTTAACTAAGTTGCCGATATCATGACCATCAATTGGACCCATATATGTAAATCCAAGTTCTTCAAAAACAGCTCCAACCTTAGGCACAGATAGTCGTCTAACGCTTCCTTTAATATTTTTGAGTTCTTCTGGAATATCCTTACCAATTAAGGGAATATTTTTAACACTTTCTTGAACACTATCTGACAAAAATTGCAATGGTGGACTTACTCTTACCTTATTTAAGTAAGTTGAAAGGGCTCCAACTGGAGGGGAAATAGACATATCATTATCATTCAATATTACGACTAAGGGAGTATTTGGTAAGTGACCTGCGTGATTTATAGCTTCTAATGCCATTCCTCCAGTTAGTGCTCCATCTCCAATCACAGCGACACATTTATGGTTTTCACCTTTTCTATCTCTTGCAATTGCCATTCCTAAAGCTGCAGAAATAGATGTGCTTGCATGTCCAGCACCAAAATGATCAAATTTACTTTCACTTCTTTTTAGATATCCAGCGACTCCATTTTGTTGTCTTAGAGAATCAAATTGACTGAAACGTCCTGTAATTAATTTATGAGGGTAACCTTGATGTCCTACATCCCAAACAACTTTGTCAAAATCAAGATCAAGAGTTTGATATAAAGCCAATGTCAACTCAACTACACCTAATCCAGGACCAAGATGTCCTCCACTAGTAGATACTACTTGTAGATGTCTTTCTCTAATTTGGCAAGCAATTTCCTCTAATTGTGAAACTGTTAAGCCATGAAGTTGATTAGGATGACTTAACTCACTTAAAAGCATTTAACAAAAATTGGTATCTATATAATCTAAAACGCCGAGGTGCAAAATGAGTATTTTTTTTGAAATAGATCATGTAATGTTTTATTAGATTAATAATTAATGCTAAAAATATATATATGAATGATTATTTTGAAAAAATACTTCAAGCTGAAGTCTATGAAGTAGCAAAAAAAACACCACTAGAGAAAGCTCATAATTTAAGTAATTTACTTAATAATGAAGTTTTTCTAAAAAGAGAAGATCTTCAGGATGTATTTTCATTCAAAATAAGAGGTGCATATAACAAAATGAGTAAGCTCTCTAATTCACAGCTTGCTCAGGGAGTAATCACTTCAAGTGCTGGCAATCATGCTCAAGGTGTTGCACTTAGTGCTCTTAAGTTAAATTGCCAAGCAACCATATTAATGCCCATTACCACACCTCTAGTAAAAGTTAATGCAGTAAAAAATTTAAATGCAAAAGTTATATTATATGGAGATAACTATGATGAAACTTACAGAGAGGCAATAAGGATTAGCCAAGAAAAGAATTTATGCTTTATTCATCCCTTTGATGATCCAGATGTAATAGCAGGACAAGGAACTATAGCTATTGAACTTGAACAGCAGCTTAAGGAAAAACCTTATGCAATTTATATTGCTGTAGGTGGTGGTGGATTGATATCAGGAATATCCCTATACGTTAAAAATATATGGCCTGAAGTTAAAATAATTGGTGTAGAACCAGAAGATGCTGACGCTATGACGAAATCATTGGAAGAAGAAAAAATTGTGGAATTATCCTCTGTCGGTCAATTTGCAGATGGAGTGGCGGTTAAAAAAATTGGTAAAAACACTTTTGATATTTGTAGAAAATATATAGATAAGATGATTAGGGTTAATACTGATGAAATATGTGCTGCTATAAAAGATGTTTTTGAGGATACTAGATCAATACTAGAGCCCGCAGGAGCTTTATCAATTGCAGGAATGAAAAAAGATATTTTAAATTCGAATCATTCAAATAAAAAAATGGTTGCGATTGCATGTGGTGCAAATATGAATTTTGAGAGGCTTAGATTTGTAGCAGAAAGAGCAGAACTTGGAGAGTGTAAGGAAGTAATGATGGCTGTTGAAATTCCTGAACATGCTGGAAGTTTAATTGATTTTTGTAAGTTACTTGATAATAGAAATTTAACTGAATTTAGCTACAGGATGTCGAATTCTAAGAATGCTCAGATCTTTGTAGGAGTTCAAGTATATGGATTAAATGATAAAAAAAATCTTTTAAATGTATTTAGAAATTCGGAGTACTCATTTATTGACATAAGTGATGATGAATTATCTAAAAATCATCTAAGACATATGGTAGGTGGAAGATTACAAAAGAATTTTAAAGAAATGGATAATAGAAACTTTGTTGAGCTTTTATACAGATTTGAGTTTCCTGAAAGGCCTGGCGCATTAATAAACTTCCTGAATAATATGAAATCTAATTGGTCTATAAGCGTATTTCACTATAGGAATTATGGAGCTGATGTTGGGAAAATTGTTATTGGAGTTTTAATCGATAAAAATGAGATTTTAGAGTGGAAAAAATTTGTAAGAATTCTAGGCTATAAATTTTGGGATGAAACTCAAAACGATACATATAGATTATTCCTTGGTGCATCAGATTAAATTTAAGGTAAATTAGGAAAGATTTCGGTAATTAAAATTAATCAATCTGATCTAAATACCACACCAATATCTGATATAGATCTAGTTACTAAAGTTGAGGCTGTTCTATATTTGAAAGGCAGACCAATATCAAAAAAGGATCTTTCAGAAATTACTAATTCTGATATAAACTCAATAAATGATGCAATTAAAGATTTAAAAAATAAATACTCTAATCCCCAATCAGCTATTGAATTAAATGCAGTTAATAACAGTTTTTCTCTCGAACTAAAATCCAGTCTTAATGAATTCGTCGATGATTTACTTCCTTCTGATTTGAAAACATCCGAATTAAGGACATTGGCTACTATTGCGATCAAAAAAAAGATCCTACAATCGGATCTTATACTTCTTAGAGGTTCAGGTGCTTATGATCATATTAAAGAATTATTAGAAAAGAAATTTATCGTCAAACGAAAGCAAAAAGATGGTAGATCATTTTGGTTATCATTATCAGAAAAGTTTTTTCAAACTTTTGCTGTAAGTAATGAATATCTATCAAACATAGGAAGCAATAATAACAAGCAGCAATAATAAGTAAATGTTAGGATATATTAAATTACGACAAGATAATGTTATCTGAGATTTTTGCAGTTCTGGGCCAAACTTTATCAATTTATTCTTTCATATTGATAATAAGAATTTTACTTACATGGTTTCCAGGTATTGATTGGAGTAACGGTGTTTTATCAGCATTAACTTCTATCACAGATCCTTATTTAAACATTTTTAGAGGTATTATCCCTCCAATAGGTGGATTTGATATTTCATCCTTATTAGCTTTTTTACTTTTAAATGTTATTCAAAATTTAGTTACAAATCTCCAGTATGCAAGCTTAGGTTATAGCTGAACTTATCTATCATCTCCAGAACCTCTTATCTTTCCTTTAGCAGCTCTTAATTTTAATTTATCAAGGTTTTGTAATGCAACATCCTCTAAATTGAAATTTAATTCTGTACAAAGATTTGATATGTACCACAAAACATCTCCTAATTCTTTTTTAATACCTAATTTTGATTCGTTATCAAATATTCCATTTTTATCTCTTATAACCTTTTTCACTTTTTCTGCCACCTCACCAGCCTCTCCAACTAAACCAAGAGTTGGATAAATATTATTTGAGCCTAAATCTGGATATTGTGCTGTTTCTCTAGCTTTTTTCTGATAAGTTTTAAAATCCATGACTTAAATAACTAACTTTGGGTATGGTAAATTTATTTATATCTAGCAATATTATCTATATATGTCGAATATTGATTTAAAAAGAAGAACAAAAATAGTAGCAACTATTGGTCCTGCAACTCAATCTGAAGAGATAATTACAAATTTAATTAAAGCTGGAGTAACAACATTCAGATTAAATTTCTCACATGGAGATCATAAAGATCATGCTGAGAGAATAAAAACTATAAGGGAAGTATCAAAAAAGTTAGAAATAGATATTGGAATATTGCAAGATCTTCAAGGACCTAAAATACGATTAGGGCGATTTAAGGATGGGCCAGTAAAAGTTAAAAAAGGCGATAAATTCACACTTACATCAAATGAAGTCGAATGTACAAATACTATTGCAAATGTAACCTATGACAAACTTTCTCAAGAAGTTAGTGAAGGGAAAAGAATACTTTTAGATGATGGGAAAATAGAAATGATTGTAGAAAAAGTTGATAAAAAAGCTAATAATTTGGAGTGCGTTGTGACTGTAGGAGGGGTTCTTTCAAACAATAAAGGCGTTAATTTTCCAGATGTTCAATTATCAGTAAAAGCATTAACAGAAAAAGATAAAGAGGATTTAAAATTCGGTTTATCTGAAGGAGTTGATTGGATAGCACTAAGTTTCGTAAGAAATCCATCCGACATAAATGAGATAAAAGATTTAATAAACACAAATGGGCATTCAACTCCTGTAGTCGCAAAAATAGAAAAATTTGAAGCAATTGATCAGATCGACTCAGTATTACCTTTATGTGATGGGGTTATGGTTGCAAGGGGTGATTTAGGAGTAGAAATGCCTGCTGAAGAAGTGCCTCTCTTACAAAAGGAATTAATAAGAAAAGCTAATACATTAGGTATCCCAATAATTACAGCGACTCAAATGCTTGATTCTATGGCTTCTAACCCAAGACCAACTAGGGCCGAAGTTAGTGATGTTGCAAATGCAATTCTGGATGGTACAGATGCTGTAATGCTTTCAAACGAAACTGCGGTTGGCGATTATCCTGTAGAGGCAGTTGAAACCATGGCAACCATAGCAAGAAGAATTGAAAGGGATTATCCACTCAAGGCTATTGAAAGCCACTTACCCAGTACAATCCCAAATGCTATTAGTGCAGCAGTAAGTAATATAGCCAGACAACTTGATGCAGGAGCTATAATCCCTTTAACTAAATCAGGCTCTACCGCTCGAAATGTAAGTAAGTTCAGACCACCAACACCTATCTTGGCAACTACTACAGAGAGAAGTGTAGCGAGAAGATTGCAACTTGTTTGGGGAGTTACTCCAATAGTAGTTAAAAATGATCAAAGAACAGCAAAGACTTTTAGTTTAGCTATGCAAATTGCTCAGGAGATGGGGATCCTAAATCAAGGAGATTTAGTAGTCCAAACTGCAGGTACATTAACTGGAATTAGCGGCTCTACAGATTTAATTAAAGTCGGTTTAGTAAGAAAGATTGTATCAAGAGGAATTTCAATAGGTGAAGTCGGTGTTACGGGTAAAGCCAGAATAATTAAAAATAATCTTGACATGTCCTTAATTTGCCCAGGAGAAATATTATTTGTTCCGAAGGAATTAATGCAAAATATTCCACTGAGTAAAAATATTGCCGGCATTGTTACGAACCAAAATGTAAATGATGTTTATGCTTTGTTCAACAAAAATAATAAAAAGATTTCAACAATTTGTAATTTAGAAAATATTGATAATCATCAAATCAGTAATGGCGACCTTATTACACTCCAACTTAATGAAGGTGTTATTTACATGGGACAAATTGAAGATGATGATGCAATAGATAAATATAAATATGTCTAGGAATATCTCAATAAAAGAAGCCTTAGGTATGGCGACAAAAACTTTAGTTTCCAACAAATTGAGAAGTTCATTAACAATGCTGGGGATAATTATCGGAAATGCTTCAGTTATTACACTTGTTGGACTTGGTAGAGGGGCTCAGACATTAGCAAAAAACCAATTAAGTAATTTAGGTGCCAATGTTTTATTCATTGTACCCGGAAATAATGACACAAGAAGAAGAGGTATTTCATTTCCTAAAAACCTAGTTTTAGAAGATGCAATAGCAATAAGCAATCAAGTACCAACAGTTAAAAAAGTAGCTCCTCAAATCTCTGCTAACGAAATAGTGCAATCAAATTCTAAAAGTTTAAATATTTCAATTGCTGGAGTTACTCCTGAATTTCTTGAAGTAAGAAGCTTTGAAGTAGATAAGGGTAGATTTTTATCAAAAAGTGATGTTAATAGTGCAAGAAGTTTTGTTGTAATAGGTCCTGATCTTAAAGACGAATTTTTCAAAGATAAATCTTCCTCACTTGGAAAAAAAATTAGAATTAAAGATCACACTTATGAAATTATCGGAATATTAAAACCAAAAGGTGCTGTATTTGGAAGTAATCAAGACAAAAATGCATATATTCCATTAACCACCATGGTCAACAGGATTACAGGGAAGGACCCTACTTATGGAGTAAGTTTAAGCTTCATTAGTGTTGAAGCGGTAAATAAAAATGCAACTAGTGCCGCTAAATTTCAAATTACTAACTTATTAAGGCAAAGACATAAAATAATCAGAGATGATGACTTTGCGGTTAGATCACAAGAAGATGCATTGAATATAGTAACCAACATAACAAGTGGACTAACGTTTTTATTGGCTGGTATTGGGGCAGTTTCTTTAGTGGTTGGAGGTATAGGAATCATGAATATTATGCTCGTTTCTGTAAGCGAAAGGACTGAAGAGATTGGACTTAGAAAAGCTATAGGAGCTAAACAGTCAGATATATTAATTCAATTTTTAATTGAGGCATTGATTTTATCTACAATTGGAGGATTAATTGGAACAACAACGGGGTTATCTGGTGTTTTTCTTTTATCTCTGATAACACCACTTCCTGCATCCGTAGGAATTACAACTACTTTTTCCACCATGATCATTTCAGGATCAATAGGTTTAATATTTGGGGTTTTACCTGCAAAAAGAGCTTCTAAATTAGATCCAATTGTTGCATTGAGAAGTTTATAAATAGAATTTATTATAATGCTCAATTTTTATAAATTAATTGAGATACTGGTGAGTCTTCAATCACTTGTAATAACATCAATGTTACCTGTTTATATTCCACTACCTTTTATCTATAAACCTAGTAATAACTTAGTTTTGCCTATCACATGGCAAATTCCAACCATAATTTTATTAACACTTATATTTCATAAAAAAGTTGTATTTAGGGCATTTTCTATATATTTAATTTTGGGGTTATTTATATTTCCTGTCTTTAATCAAGGAGGTTCAATAGGTTATTTGCTAACTCCAAATTTTGGATACTTATTAGGTTTATATCCATTAATCAAAATAATTGATAATTTAAATACTAGAAATAAAATAAACGTAAGAAACTTTTTAAAAAATGGATTTATAGCAATAGGTACTATGCATTTAACTGGAATATTTTACAACTTGATACAAACTATTTTTTACAATCAACTTCATTTATTTTTATATAATTTAGGGAAATACTCATTAGGTAAGATTGGATATCATTTATTAATGCTTTTTCCACTTTTATTACTTATTAAACCTATAGAACGTTTAAAACGTAGCAAATAATGATTATTAATATAAAAACAAAATTATATTTTGTATCTTTAAGTATTTTTATTGTTCTAATAGATCAATTTACGAAATATTTAATGTTTTATAATAAAAAATTATTTATTAATAAAGATTTTCTATTATTCAAATTAGACTTTGTAAAAAATTACGGAGCAGCATTTAATATATTTAGTGGTAGTAGAGTATTTTTATCTTTAATAAGTATTTTTTTTTCTATATTACTTATTTATTTGATATTTAGGAAGAATACTTTAAACTCATTTGATCTATATTCTTATAGCTTTATTCTTGGGGGAACTATTGGTAATGGTATAGATAGGATATATAGAGGTTTTGTAATTGATTTTATAAATTTAAATATTATAAATTTTCCAGTATTTAATATTGCAGATATATCTATTAATATTGGTTTCATTATTTTACTGTATTACATTTTTAAAATTAATCGATAAAATGAATTACTTGAAATTAAAGTATATAAAGTATGTAGTATTGATATTATTCCTTTATATTTTATTTTCCATAATTATTAGAATAGTAAATATTTATACTCTTTTATTTTTAATTATAATTATTTATACTCTTTATAATATTGATAAAAAATTATTTAAAAAAATAGTTTATAAAGTTATATATAAAAATAAAAGAAATACACTTTCATTCAAAAATACATATGGTGCTGCCAAGATAAGTTTGGAAGGAGTCGAGAAAATCAACAATAAAATTAGCGATAAAGTAAAAGCTGAATTGCTAAATTATCAAAAAAATAAACTAGAGTCCCAATTAAAAACAGGAGATTATAAAGTTACTCTTTTTGGAGCAGGTTCCTCAGGTAAAACATCTATAGCAAGATCTTTATTGAAAAATATTGTCGGTCATACCTCCGCAAAAATAGGTACAACAAAGCAAATTAATAGCTATAAAATTCGTATACCAATTTTAAAAAGAAATATTAATATAGTTGATACTCCGGGTTTATTCGAGCCATCTAAATTAGGAGAAGAAAGAGAGAAAGCAACAATTATACAAGCATCAAATTCTGACTTAGTTCTTTTTGTGTTAGATCAGGACATAAATAAATACGAAAACTATTTAATTAAAGAATTATTAAAATTAAGGAAAAAAATAATAATAGTTATAAATAAATGTGATTTGAGGTCTAGAGATGAAAATAACCTTATCAAAGAAAATATAATTTCTATAACATCCGCTAGCAAAAATAAAATTTCAGTCGTTCAAACAATTGCAGTCCCTCAAAAATCTCCCAATACAAAATCCGATGCTTTAAATTTAGTTCCAGAAGTAGGAAGTTTATTTAGAGAAATAATTGAAACCCTCGATAATAATGGTGAAGATTTGTTGGCGGATAATATTCTTTTTCGCTCAAATAAGTTAGGTATTAAAAGTAAAAATTTCGTACAAGAACAAAGATATTTAATGTCAAATAAAGTGATTAATAAATATATGTGGATAACAGGAGGAGTAATACTAGTTAATCCACTACCAGCTGTTGATTTTCTTACTACTACCTCCGTAAACCTTCAAATGATAATGGAGTTATCAAAAATATATGAAATAAAGCTTACAAAAAAGGATGCAAAAGATTTGGCGACTTCATTGCTAAGCGCATTGGCTAAACAAGGCATACTAAAAGGGGGTCTCGCCATTCTTTCTCCTGCTTTAGCTACAAGCTTGACAAAAATAATATTATCTAAATCTATACAATCAGTTACAGCAGGCTGGTTAATAAGAATAGTAGGACTAAGTTTGGTTGAATATTTTAAAAATGGTCAAGATTGGGGAGATGGAGGAATTCAAGAAGTAGTAGATAAGATCTATAGAATAAGTAAGAGAGAGGACATTTTAAATAATTTCGTAAAAGAAGCTATTTCAAAAATTGAAATGAAAAAATACTTTAAATCAAATAAAAGTTTGCCTCCATTTACTAATTAATATTGGATAATTGATCATTTAGATAAGTTCTGAAATCAAAGATAGTAATTAAGAGTAAATAAGCAATACAAATAGCTATAGAGATAAACCCTGTTATTATTGCAATAATTTTTGGTCTAACCATATTCATTAGTTAAGAATCTAAAAGTCTCAAAAGTTCTTCAATATGAGATTCTTTTGTATTGTAATTTCCCATGACTACCCGTAAAAAATATTTACCTTTAAATTTTGGTCTAGAAAGCATAAAATTATTGTTAATTAGTTCATTAACTTTAGTTTGAGTCCATGCATCAGAGTCTTTTGGCTCAAGTTTATTTGGCAAGAATGAAACAATATGAAGTGGACCTGAATATATATCAAATTTATTTTTACAAATATTTTTTACAAAAAAATCTTTTCTTTTAATTGATGATTTCAATATATTTTCTATTCCATTAAGACCTAAAAAACGTAACCCAAGCCATAGCTTGATAACCTCTGCAGGTCTAGATCCTTGTATACCTATTTCTCCTCTATTTATAATATTTTCTTTAGATGATATGTATGGTAGTCCAGTATTAAAAGTATTTTCTAACGTACTCATATTAGAAACCAATAATAAAGATGAAGTCTTTGTTATACCAATAATTTTTTGTGGATTTATCGTTATTGAATTAGCCTGATTAATATTATTTAGACCTTCAATTGGAATAGAAGTTATTGCAAAAATCCCTCCAATTGAACCATCAATATGTAACCATATGTTTCTTTGTTTACAGATTTCACTTATTTCTTTAATTGGATCAATGGCTCCTCTTACAGTTGTCCCAAGGGTGGCAACAATAGCAAATATTTTTTTATTTTCTTTTGAACATTTATCTAAAGACTTTCTGAGATCGTTTATATCCATTCGACCTTGATTATCAGTTTTAATCCTGACAAGATTCCTAGAATCAAGACCCATTACTCTTATACATTTAACGAAAGAAGAATGAGCATCTTCACTAACAAGTAATACAGAATTAGGATATGTAGCTAATCCAGCATTATTTCTAGCTGCAATAAGTGCATTCAGATTACTTAATGTACCCCCGCTAGCAGCTATACCTCCTGAGAAATCATTAAACCCAATTTTCTTGGCAAACCATTTGCATAATGATTCCTCAAGCAAAGTTACACTTGGTGATAATTCGTAAGCGAGAAGATTATTATTTAAACCAGCTGCAATTAAATCTCCCAAAATAGAGAAAATTAAAGGTGGGGGATCAAGGTGAGCTAGTGAGCCAGGATGAACAGGATTAAATGAATTATTCAAAAGAGATTCAATCTCAGGAAACAAATCTTCCTCAGAGTTTCCATCTTCCGAAGGCATAATGCACTTGAAACTCTCATCAAAAGGCAAAGGGCCATTTTTATCAGCTTTAGAGAACCAGTCACAAAGAGTTTGACTTGCTCTATTCAGAAGAGTAATCAATTTGTCATTAGTCCCTAAATTTGACGGGAAATATATATCTTTATTATTAATTAAATCTTCAGCCATCAGATAAGATATCTATTAATAATTCTATTCTCAATCTTGGTAAATGAGATATATTTTTGAAAATGTAAATAGTAAAGAAGATCAACAAAGTAAAACAAATAATTCAAAATACACTTTCTGGATGAATTCGATATTAAGAAGATCCAAAGAGATAGGTAAAGTTGAGCTACCAATCTGTTCAATAATTTTAGATGAGAGAGGAAGATGTATTGGGAGAGGGGTCAACAGGCGGAATATTAATAAAGACCCATTAGGTCATGCTGAGATAATGGCACTTAGGCAGGCATCTCTAATAAAAAATGATTGGAGATTTAATGAATGTACTATTATCACAAATTTAGAACCTTGTACTATGTGTTCCTCTGCTCTTATTCAAGCGAGGATGGGTAAAGTGATTTTCGGGGCTTACGATAAGAAAAGAGGTGGATTAGGTGGCTCAATTGACCTATCAAAACATGAAAGTGCTCATCATAAAATGGAAATAATTGGAGGTATCTTGGAAGATGAATGCAGTCAAATTTTACAGATATGGTTCAAAAAGTTGAGGACTCAAAAATAGAAAATTTCTTAAGCTCAGTATCAAATAGGTTTAATAATCTATCTACATTCTCCTCACATGAATTAAAACCCATTAGCCCTACACGCCAAACCTTACCGGATAATTCTCCAAGTCCATTTCCTATCTCAATTCCAAAGTTCCTTAAGAGATGATTTCTAAAGGCATCCCCATCAACTGCTGGTGGTATTTTAACTGTGGTTAAAGTTGGCAATCTATATTCCTCTGATACATGTAATTCCATTCCAAGATTTTCTAAACCATTCCACAATTTCTTTGCATTATTATTATGTCTATTCCAAACATTTTCTAAACCCTCATTCGCAATTAATCGTAAACCTTCACGAATAGCAAAATTCATGTTTACTGGAGCAGTATGATGGTAAACACGATCAGAACCCCAATACTTATTTAATAGAGATAAATCTAAATACCAGTTAGGTACTTTTGTTTTTCTTGAACTTAGTTTTTCTTCAGCTCTTTTATTCATTGTAAAAGGGCTTAATCCTGGGGGACAACTTAATCCCTTTTGACTACAACTGTATGCTAGATCAATTTTCCATTCGTCAATTAATAATTCTAAAGCGCCAAGTGAAGTAACTGCATCAACTAAAAACAAGCAGTTATTTTTTCTACATACATCCCCAATACCATCAAGAGGTTGTAAAACACCACTTGAAGTTTCAGCATGGACAATAGCAAAAATTGCTGGTTTTTTAGTTTCTATTTCATATTTGATTTCTTCATAAGAAAAGGATTCACCCCAGTGTTTTTCAATAACAGATACATCAGCTTTATATCTTGTTGCCATATCAACGAGTCTGTCTCCAAAATATCCTTTTTTAGCGATAAGAATTTTTTCTCCTTCCTCTATAAAATTAGCTATTGATGCTTCCATAGCTGCACTCCCAGTACCACTCATTGGAAGAGTCAGACGATTATTACATTGCCAGGTATATCTTAGAAGTTGTTGAACATCAGACATCAATGAAATATATGCTTCATCTAAGTGACCAATAGGATTCAAAGAAAGAGCGCTTAAGACTTCTGGATGTGCATTTGAAGGACCAGGACCTAATAAAAGTCTAGAGGGAACATAAGTCTTTGTGAAATGAGATAAATTCTCTTCATTTAAAGCCGAAATAAGTTTTGCTTCTGTCAAAGCATTACATTCAATTACTTTTAAATTAATCTAATATCTCCACATAAGCGATATTTATTTAAAGAAATTAATTCAATTTAAATATTTAGGTAAACAATTATTAAACTTATGACTTGAAACACTAAAAGAAGACATCAAGTCTTAAAAAAAGTTATCTTTGATACATAACAAGAATCATCAAGTTATTAATTTCATATAAGGTATTACAAAATTATGTCTAAATCTCCTCAAGAAGTTTTAAGTCAAATTAAAGACGAAGGAATTGAACTCATCGATTTAAAATTCACTGATATTCATGGAAAATGGCAACATTTAACTCTTACATCAGACATGATTGAGGAGGATTCTTTTACAGAAGGTTTGGCATTTGATGGCTCATCAATAAGAGGTTGGAAAGCAATTAATGCCTCGGATATGTCAATGGTTCCCGATGCAAGTACAGCTTGGATAGATCCTTTTTATAAGCATAAAACTTTAAGTATGATTTGCTCTATTCAAGAGCCAAGAAGCGGGGAACCTTATGATAGGTGTCCAAGAGCTTTAGCTCAAAAGGCATTAAAATATTTAGACTCGACTGGAATAGCAGATACTGCATTTTTTGGACCAGAACCAGAATTCTTTTTATTTGATGATGTTAGATATGACTCTAAAGAAGGGGGTTGTTTTTATAGTGTAGATACTATTGAAGCTCCATGGAATACAGGGAGAATTGAAGAAGGGGGAAACCTAGGATACAAAATACAATATAAAGAAGGATATTTTCCAGTAGCACCAAATGATACTGCGCAAGATATCAGATCTGAGATGCTTCTTCTTATGGGTGAATTAGGTATCCCCACTGAAAAACATCACCATGAAGTTGCTGGTGCCGGCCAACACGAGCTTGGAATGAAATTTGATTCGTTAATAAATGCTGCTGATAACGTTATGACTTATAAATACGTTGTAAGAAATGTTGCAAAAAAATATGGAAAAACAGCAACATTTATGCCTAAACCTGTTTTTAACGACAATGGAACAGGAATGCATGTTCACCAAAGTTTATGGAAGAGTGGACAGCCACTATTCTTTGGTGAAGGATCATATGCAAATTTATCTCAAACAGCAAGATGGTACATCGGAGGCATACTTAAACATGCACCATCATTCTTAGCATTTACTAACCCAACCACTAATAGTTATAAACGATTGGTTCCAGGCTTCGAAGCGCCTGTAAATCTAGTTTATTCTGAGGGTAATAGATCAGCTGCGGTAAGAATACCTTTAACAGGACCAAGCCCTAAAGCTAAAAGATTAGAATTCAGATCAGGTGACGCACTTGCAAATCCTTACTTAGCTTTCTCTGTAATGATGCTTGCTGGTATTGATGGAATTAAAAATCAAATTGATCCTGGTGATGGAGTAGATGTAGATTTATTTGAACTTCCAGCTGATGAGCTTGCAAAAATTGATACAGTACCTTCATCTCTAAATGACTCACTTAATGCGTTAAAAGCAGATAAAGATTATCTATTAGCTGGTGGAGTATTTACTGAAGATTTTATTGATAACTTTATCGATATAAAATACGAAGAGGTACAACAACTAAGACAAAGGCCTCATCCACATGAATTCTTTATGTATTACGATGCATAAATAAAAGAAACAATAGTTTAAATTAATCAATTTGAGAAATATCACAAAATATTCTCAAATTGATTTTTTTTTTGTTGGAATATATATATATAAATCAAAAAATGGCTAGGCAATCTATCTCAAAAATTGCATATAAAACGCTACAACAAAGTAAAAGCATTGCAGGTTTCGCTCACAAGCAGATTAGTTCAAGATTAATGAACTTTATTCTTCCCGATTCAAAGCTTGAAAATTTTAATATAGATAGAGACCTTTTAATGCAAATCCAAAATTCAATGGATATCTTAAGGGAAGAAGATTGGAATGATGCAGAAAAAAATATATATCCAAAAAAATTATTGTTTGACGAACCATGGCTTAGATATCTAACTCAATATCCTAAAATTTGGCTTGATATGCCTAATACATGGGATAGACGAAGAAAACAAAACTTTGATGATCTTCCAACATCAATTGATAAAGATAATTATCCTCAATATTACTTGAGAAATTTTCATCATCAAACAGATGGTTATTTATCAGATTTTTCAGCTAGCATTTACGACCTACAAGTTGAGATACTTTTCAATGGTAGTGCTGACTCAATGAGGAGGAGAATAATTAAGCCAATAAAAGAAGGACTTGAAATTTTTAGAGATAGAAAAAAAAGTTCTATAAAAATACTTGATGTGGCTACAGGATCAGGAAGAACATTAAAACAATTAAGAGCAGCATTTCCTAATGAAAAAATAACAGGCATTGATTTATCTGATTCATACTTAAAAGAGGCAAGTAGATACATTTCAGATTTAGATGGAGATTTAATTCAGTTGATAAAAGGTAATGCTGAAGAATTACCTTTTGAAAATGATAGTTTTCAATGCATTTCTTGTGTTTACTTATTTCATGAATTACCTAGAACAATTAGAGCTAAAGTATTAAATGAATTTTTTAGAGTTCTTGAACCTGGCGGAATATTAGTTTTAGCTGATTCAATTCAAATAAGTGATTCACCTGACTTTACATCCGTAATGGAAAGCTTCTATAAATCTTTTCATGAGCCTTTTTATTGTGATTATATAAAAGAGGATATAGATTCTAAAATTGAGGATGTAGGGTTTAAAGATGTAAAATCCAATTCCTTTTTTATGACCAAAGTATGGTCTGCTGTAAAGTAAAAAAAAACTCCTATGACCTATTGGGATAAAGATACTATTCAGCTTGTTCAAAGTCTTAATGACAAATTAAAGATTGATCATTCTAAATGGCATAAAGATAAAGGAAATAAACATAAACGAGCTGCAGAACTAATTTCTGCTGGATTATGCCATTTAATTATTTCTTGCAATGATAAGGAAACTATTGAGTATATAGAAGAAAGTGTTAAATGGTTAAAAGAAATAAACGTAGATCAACCTTGCCCTAGTAAAGATCACCTTTTTAAAGCCAACTGAAGCCTATTACCTTTACTACTCCATCTAATATCATCAAAACATTCATTAATGATGTATAGGCCGCGGCCATTTACACTACTTATTTTTTTTGGTAATTTATAGTCTCTTTTTTTTATTTCTAAACCATTACCTTGATCTTGAATTTGCCAAACACACCAATTAGGAGTAATTATTCTTCTTACTCTTATATTTTTTTTTGGATCTAATTTATTTCCATGTTTTACAGCGTTAACTAGAGCTTCATGTAAACCAAGTTTTATAAGATAGCTTGATTGAGAATTTTTAATAGGTTCTAATAATTGATCGACAAATTCATTTAACTGTAATGAAGATTCGAATTCGTAGTTTGACCAGTTAATTTTTGGTCTTTTAAAAAATCTTTTTAAAATATTTTTGCCCCGGACTAAGGACATAATAATATTTTTATACTGTCTTAATTTTAACTTATTAAATACCTCAATTTAAAGAATATTATTGTGTCTCTTTGAAATAGCAGGATGCCGTAGGATGGAGTCCATAAGTCTTACTCCTCTTAGTTGATTTATTAAAGGCATATGTCCATCAGGAGCATCCAATGACCAGCAAAAAGATCCAGGATATCTAGTCCATAAGCCCTCTTTTTTCCACCCTATTTTCGGCCACATTAATTCATATTTTTTCCCTACTGATTTTAATATCTTTGCTTGAATTGAAAATCCAAATCTACCAGTAGAATAAATAGTCCATAATCTATCTATTGTTTCTAGATCTTTTCCTGACATATTTTTAACTTCACTGTAGAAAACATATCCACGTTTTTCAGCTAATTTTCCAGCTAATTTACGTAAGTAGGAACTTGTTAATCTATCTGCTTCTTCAAATTTTTGCTCAATTAACATCAATTGCATATTTTCATAATTAATATCAATATCTGAATATGTATTAAACCAATTATTAAATTTAGAGTTTTCAAAGAATTCTGGCTTAAATTTTTTTAAAACTTGCAATATCCAACCAGCAGCCCAGTCATCTCCTTCTCTATCAAACATATCAAACAGTGATGGGCCAAGATTAAAAATATTTTCGACTTCAGATTCTATTTGAGTTAATGAATTTATTCTTTTTCTTTGATTGGAATCTACAAATTTTTTTATAAGATCTAATGTAGCATTACTATAGTTATCCTGTTCTGAGTTATTCATTTTAAAAAATCAATCTAAAAAAATAAAAACTATCCATGTATTTCAAAAGAAAAGAACTAGAGAAATTTAGATGTTTTAAAGGACCACTTATAGATGTTAGGAGCCCGAGTGAATATTATAAAGGACACATGCCTAATTCTATTAATATTCCACTATTTGATGATGATGAGAGATCCATAATTGGTACAATTTACAAAAAAGAAGGTAGAAAAAAAGCAGTCATAGAGGGATTAAAATTTTTTGAAAAAAAAATAGAATTACTTCTTGATAATTTATTCAAGAGTATTGAGTCTCATACAACTATTCCTAATAATAATGAATTATTTATCAGGATATATTGCTCTAGAGGAGGAATGCGTTCACAAAGTATTGGATGGTTATTAGATAAATTTAAATTAAATATAGTTACACTCAATGGGGGATACAAAATATATAGAAGATGGGTATTAGATAGTTTTTCAAATAATTTGAATTTAGTAGTTATTGGCGGGAAAACAGGAACAGGGAAGACAAGATTATTATCATTACTTGAGAAATATAAATATCAAACTATCGATCTTGAAGGATTTGCTTGTCATAGAGGAAGTACATTTGGAGGTTTAGGAATGAAAAAACAACCTTCAAATGAACAATTTGAAAATATAATTGCAGAAAAATTAAATTCTTTTAAATGTTCTAATAATATTTTTGTAGAAGCTGAAAGTGCAAATATAGGTAAATGTAAAATTCCTCATGAATTATTCAATCAAATGAAAAACTCTAGGAGGATTGAAATTATAAGGAGCGAATCTAACAGGTTAGATGAGTTAATAGATACTTATAGTGTATTTAAAAAAGAAGAACTCCAAGAATCAGTACTAAGGATAAAAAAAAGACTAGGACCGCAAAGAACAAAAATAGCTCTTGAATCAATTCATAATGAGAAATGGGACTTAGTTTGCAGATCAGTTTTAGATTATTACGATAAGTGTTATGAATATGAGAAGGTTGGCAAAACTAATATAAGGTTAATAGATTTAACTGATAAAAAATATGATGAAAGTATCCTAGAGTTAATAAATAATGTTTTATAAAATAACTACAAACGAATATGAAAAATATTTCCTAATATAAAAAATTATCAACCGAATATTATGACAACAAATAAAACTGCAAAGATACAATTTTATGAGGGAACTGATGAACCAGTAGTGCCTGAAATAAGACTGACTAGGAGTAAAGATGGTACCACCGGCCAAGCATTATTTTTGTTTGAAAAACCTCAGGCATTATCTTCAATTACAGACGGTGAAATCACAGGTATGCGGATGATAGATTCCGAAGGTGAAATATTAACTAGAGAAGTTAAAGTTAAGTTTGTTGATGGAGAACCAATATTTTTAGAGGCGGTATATATTTGGAAGAACACACCAGACTTTGATAGATTTATGAGATTTGCAAATAGTTATGCCAAATCAAATGGATTAGGATATTCTGAAAAGAAGTAGAACATTATGAAAATTGAATAGTTCATCATATTTCAAGTTAGTTGTAATATTAATCACTTTATTAATAGTATGGACATTAAGAGATTTTCTCCTACTAATAATTTGTTCTTTAGTAATTTCAAATATTGTATGTAATTTATCTAATCAAATCCAAAAAGGTTTGAAAATTCCTCGATCGATTTCTTTATTACTTGTCTTAGTCTTCATATCAGTAATAATATTTACTATTTTTATTCTCGTATTACCTCCGTTTATAAAAGAATTCAATGAAATACTAGTTGACATTCCAAATGGTTTATCAAAAATAAATATATTGATCAATACAAATCTGAACAAATTTAATAGCATATTTTATGGCAAACAATCAGAGAATGTTATAGACATATTCAGATTAATAAATAATGTAGTTACCATTCCAGATGTCTCAACTATTGCAAAAGCTATTCAAGAAAGTTTTAAGAATTTAATTAATATTGCAGGGAATCTAGGTTCTGGTCTTTTGAGATTAATATTCGTATTAGCAGTGAGTTTGATGATTTCTATTGAACCAAAACAATATAAAGAAAGTGTACTTCTATTAATACCAAAAAATTACCGTAATAAATTTAGAATTATTCTGGAAAAATGCAATATTGCATTAGCAAATTGGACCTTTTCTATGGTCATAAGCTCATTATCAGTAGGTTTATTGTCATTAATAGTTTTATCTATATTAGATGTCAAATACGTTGTCTCAAATGCATTAATAGCAATGGTTCTTAATATTATTCCGAATATAGGTCCAGTTATTAGTGGTATATTTCCAATCTCAATTGCACTACTAGATAATTTTTGGAAGCCACTGGCCGTATTAGGAGCATATGTAATCATTCAAAATATTGAAAGCTATATAATAATGCCATCTATAATGAAGAAAAAAGCAAACCTACTTCCTGGCTTGACATTAATATCACAATTTGGATTTACCTTCATTTTTGGTCCATTAGGCTTAATACTATCCCTTCCATTAGCTGTAGTAATACAGGTTTTAATAAAAGAATCATTTAAAGATATTTAAAGACTACTTAATTAATTTTTTATATAAATATGGGTACGAAAAAAGTATAAAGATAGCTAAGGGATGTTTACCTATAGCAAAATATAGAGAACTAAAAGTAAAATGATCAAATAATATTCTTAGCTCAGTAGAAAGATCTATTAAAACTAATGAAAATAAAACTATCAAATAGTAATTCAATTTCATAAAATGAGAAGCTCAGTCTTTAAGCAAGAAAGATGGAGCCAATAAAATACTTGAATAACTTCCAACAATAATTCCTAATGATAAGGCCAAAGAAAACCAAAACAGCGAGTAAGATCCAAATAAAATTATGCTTAATAAAGGAATAAGAGTTGTAATACTGGTAAAAGTTGTTCTCCTAAATGATTCGTTTACTGATAATTGAATAGTTTCGTTATAACCTTCTTCAGTTGATTTTAAATTCTCACGAATTCTATCAAAAATAACAACAGTATCATTTACAGAATAACCAGCAATAGTTAACAAGGACACCGCAAATAAACTATTTACCTCGACAGATAATATAATTCCTAACCAAGAAAATATACCGAAAACAATTAATAAATCATGGAATAAAGCTAATAATGCAAATAATGCATATTTTTTATCAAACCTAATAGTTATATATAAAGATATTGCAAATAAAGAAACCAACAATGAAGTAACACAATTGGTAAGTAATCTTTTCCCAAGTTTTGGACCTATTAATCTTGAATCCTTACTCTCATAATTAAGAGGTCCAATAATATTATCAAGATTAGTAATTAGATTATTTGATTCTTCGATATTCAAATAAGGTGTTCTTATTGAAATTAATTTATTATTATTTTGGAACTGTAATTTAATATTTTTTATAAAGTTTTTATTACTAGAGATCTCTCTTAAATTTTCTAAAACTGAATCAGGGGAAAAATTAGAACATTCTTCTTCACAAACTCTTTCTATTCTTAGTTCATTTCCTCCAACAAAATCCATCCCTAAATTTATAGGTTTCTTATAAGAAGTATTAAAAGTTGAATATAATATTCCTAAAAGACTTAACAAAATAAGAAAAGTTGAAAAACTAATTATCTTTCTTTTATTTTTTATTAGTTCAAGATTGTATTTCATGGGAAATTAGAAACAAAAAATTTAATTTGAAAAATTATTCTTGGGTAGATAGAGGTTTTTTTGTCTTAAAGATTGATATGTTGTGAAAAATCGCAAAATAGTTTTAGAACAATTTAATGAGGTAAACAAGCTTATTAGAACTCCAATACCTAATGTTGCCGCAAAACCTTTAACAAAATTTGTTCCTAATAAAAACAATACAAAACAACTTAGAAGTGTTGTAATATGACCATCAACTATAGATGAATTAGCTCTTTGAAAACCGCTATCAATAGATCTTGTGAGAGTATTGCCGTCATATAATTCTTCTCTAATTCTCTCAAATATTAGAATATTTGCATCAACAGCCATACCAATACTAAGTATAAGCCCAGATATTCCAGGTAAAGTCAAAGTTACAGGAATTAAAGAATATAGGGCTAAGTTAAAGAAACCATAAAGTATTAGAGATAGAACTGAAACGAAACCTAGAATTCTATAATTAAAAATCATAAATATACCAACAAAAATTAATCCACTAATAGCTGCATAAAGACTTTTTAAAATATTTGTGGATCCCAATAGAGCCCCTATAGTATTAGTTTCTACTATTTCAATTGGCAATGGCAATGAGCCTCCTTTAAGTTGAACTTCTAATTCTCTAGCATTTTCAGCACTAAAATTACCGCTTATTGTTGCAGATCCACCTGTAATACCAGTACTAGCAAACTGCTTACCAACACTAGCTTCACTTATAGATTCGCCATCAAGAATAATAGCCAATAGTTGATTAGTGCCAGCTATTGACTTTGTAATTTCTGCAAACTTTTCACCTCCTGAATTACTAAAAGTTAATAAAACTTCCCAATTACTATTTGTTTGTTCTTGTCTCCTTCCTGCGTTAATAAGATCCTTACCAGATAAATCTGTTTTAATAAATAAATTTGTAATTTCTTTATCAACATATTTTTTGATTTCAATTAACTTTCCATATAAATCATTACTAGTAGATGAGAAATTCAATTCTTGCTCTATATCTTTAAGATCATCTTGAATAACTTTTAAGAAATTACCTTTATTTTGGTTTTTTTCTTCAAAGAAATATTGTTCTATTAATTCTTTAATACTCAATCTTTGTATTTGCAGGTTTTTTAAATCTGCAGATGTTCCTTCTTTTTGGGTTCTAAATTCTAATAAAGCAGTCTTACCTAATACCCTTGAAGCAACTAATGGATTTTGTTCGCCTGGTAATTCTAAAATCAATTGATCTCCACCGAGGGTTTGTAAATTAGACTCAGAAACTCCTAGATTGTTAACGCGCTTATCTATAACCGAATTAACTGCTTCAAGTTCATCCCTTGTTACCTTACCTTCCTCTTTAATAATTTGTAGTGTAAGTTGAGAACCCCCTTGTAAATCCAATCCCAACTGTAAGGGATAATTTATTAATAGATAAACAGATAAAGTAAGTAGAAATATAATAAAAAAAAGCCAACCTTGCCTTCTTTTCATTTTCTATATACTCCCACTAATTAAATGTTCAACTTTTTCAACTATTTGATGTGGTTGGATTATTGTCAAATTCTCAAGATTTCCATTATAAGGAGTTGGAATATCCTGACTAGATAATCTAATTGGTCGGGCATCAAGATCATCAAAACACTCTTCTGTTATCAATGCAATTAATTCTGCACCAATACCTCCAGTCTTCATACATTCTTCAACAATAATTACTTTATTTGTTTTTCTTATTGATTTTGAGATGGTTTCCATATCAAATGGTTTTAAACTTATTAAATCTATTAACTCAACATCTATTCCTTTTTTTTCTAATTCTTCAACAGCTTTAAGGCAGTGATGTCTCATTCTTGAATAAGTCAATAAAGTAATATCACACCCTTCTTTTACAACGTCAGCCTGATCTAAAGCGCAAGTATAATCACCCTCAGGTAATTCTTCAGACAAATTGTATAGAAGAACATGTTCGAAAAAAAGAACCGGATTATCATCTCTTATAGCTGCTTTCATTAAACCTTTAGCATTTGTGGGCGTACTACATGCAACAATCTTTATGCCAGGGACTGCATGAAAATATGCTTCAAGTCTTTGACTATGCTCAGCACCAAGTTGACGACCAACTCCACCAGGTCCTCGAACTACAGCTGGTATTTTATAATTTCCGCCACTTGTATATCTAAGCATACCCATATTGTTTGATATCTGATTAAATGCTAAAAGCAAAAAACCCATATTCATTCCTTCTACTATTGGTCTTAAGCCAGTCATTGCTGCACCCACAGCCATACCCGTAAAACTATTCTCTGCAATTGGAGTATCTAAGACTCTTAACTCTCCATATTTTTCATATAAATCCTTAGTTACCTTATAAGATCCTCCATATTGACCAACATCTTCCCCCATTACGCAAACATTCACATCATTTGCCATTTCTTCATCAATTGCCTCTTTCAAAGCATTAAATAATAATGTTCCAGCCACAATTAATTACCTAATTAATCACATATATAATCCTACCACTTTGAATAATTCAACCTCCTTCAGCGAAGGTTATGAGTAGTAATATTGATAAAATCATTCCTGGCGACAGCAAAAGGACTAAAAGACCTAAGTCATGTAAAGACATTCAAAGAAAGTGTTTTCTTAATAATATTGGATATTCAACTTTTCTTCACAATAAAACTGCGAATAAATACAATAAAAAGTCCTATACCTATAAAAGCAAAAGAGAAAGTTAGCAAAAAAGATAATCCAATTATTAATGTATTAATACTAGAAGAAATATTTTGGACTATTTCAGAAGAATTAGATGGTTTATGTACTGAAAAATAAATTGCAATTTTGTTACTTAAAAAATAAAAAAATATAAATAATGAAAAACTTGTTAATGATCCAACAATAAAATTTAAAGGTCCTTTTTCGGGAATATTTTTTTCAATATTCTCATTACTATTATCAGCCACAATAGATTTCTATATAAAAAAAATTTAAATGAATGTTATTCCCTTTTCAAGTAAAGTGCAAACCCATGAATCATAGCCTTTATCATTAAATAATTTAGAATTTGCAGTAAATTCTTTTTTAGCAGTCTCTATATCCTTAAAGAGTGCAAAGCATGTAGGGCCTGATCCACTCATTGAAAATGTGAGACAATTTTCTAATTTAGACAGTAAATATAATGCCTGCTTTACAGAATCATTATCATTTTCAACAACTAACTGCAAATCATTTTTAATAGAAAAATGTTGATTATGAAAATTTAAGTTATTTAAACCTTTATCTCTTAAATTTTTTCTTATTTTCTCAATCATTTCTCTATCAGTAAGATATTGATCACAAAATCTATTACTATATTTTTTATAAGTTTCAGCAGTTGATACTGATACATTCGGATTTTTTAAAAGAATTGCTCCATAATCAAGGGTTGAATCTAATTTCTCTAAAATTTCTCCTCTTCCAAAACATAATTGAATTCCACCATTTATAAAAAAGGGAATATCAGATCCTAAAGTTGATGCTAATGAACATAAAGTTTCTTGATCTAATTTCAAATCCCATAAATTATTAAGACCAATTAATGTTGCTGCTGCATTACTGGATCCACCAGCTAATCCTGCGCCAATTGGGATATTTTTTCTTAAAAATATATTCGCCCCGTAATCTATATTTGATTTTTTCCTTAATAGGTTTGCCGATTTAACAATTAAGTTATCATCAGATAGGCTTAAATCATTACAATCAGACTCAAGTTTAATTAAACCTTCATTATTAATTTCAAATTCTAAATAATCAGCAAGATCGATATTTTGCATAATCATTGCTAACTCATGAAATCCGTCCTCTCTTTTACCAATAACTTCAAGGTGCAAATTTATTTTGGCAGGAGCTTTTATATTAATTTTCTTTTTAGCTAAATCTTGCATATGCTTAAATTTTTATTTTTTAATTTTAATACAATTTTCTGCAAGCTTAATCCATTGGTCAATTGAAATATCTTGTGGTCTTAAATTAAAACAAACTTTTGAAGAATCAGATAATTCATTTATCTCTTCATTTGAAAGTATTGAATTAAGTGTATTTCTAAGCATTTTTCTTCTTGAATTAAATGAAATTCGAAGAAGTTTATCTATATATTTTTCTAGACTAATATCTAATCTTAAATCATTTTTAATTGGTTCGAAAACTACTAAAGAAGAAAATACTTTTGGAGGCGGACTAAATGATGAAGGCGGCACATCGCATATTCTTTTTATTTTTGATAAAAGTTGCATTCTTATACTAAGCGCACCAGCATTAGGACTACCTTCTTTTGACAAAATCCTATCTACAACGTCTTTCTGCATTAAAAATATTACTTTTTCGTAATTATAGTTTCTTATAATGCCTAATCGACCTATGAAAATATCCAATATTGGGCCAGTTATATTGTAAGGAATATTTGCAATCACTTTTGTAATCTTCTTATTAATCGAATCTAAATTTACAGAAAGAATATCTCCCTGCTGCAGTGAAAACTTTTCATTATTATTGAATTTTTCATTTAATAAATTTATTAAATCTTTATCTAATTCAATTGCATGTAATTTTTTAATTTCTGAATCTAACAACTTAGATGTTAAAGCTCCTTTACCAGGACCAATTTCTAAAATAAAGTCGTTTTCATTAAGAACAGCAATTTCTTTAATTTTTTCTAATATTTTTTTATTTACCAACCAGTGTTGTCCAAATCTTTTTTTTTGATGATAGTTTTTAGAATTCATCTAAAAGATAAATAATATGTTTAAATTAAATATGAATTTATTTAATACTTTATATCATGAGCTTATCAAAAAAAAATTTAGATAAACTCAATAAATTTAAAAAAAATAAAAATTTAAATAAAGAAAGTAAGAATATAACTAATAATGATAATTTAATCACCAATCGACTTAATTCAGAAGATCCCAAAAAAATTTTTTATTCGTTAATTGATAATTCAGAATCTTTAGAAGAGACTTCTACCGTTAATAATTCATTAAGAAAAAGTGAGTTTAATCATATTAATATGAATTCTAAAAAAGATAATTTTTCCAAGAAATTGACAACCGAAGAGGAACTATATGATGAATTTAATTATCTTCTTGATGAATAATTAGTTTTAATATTTACTTATGTTGCAAAGTAATAGATTAGCAATTTATGCTATTGGCAAAATAAAGAAACTTTGGATTAGAGATGGAATTAATCAATACAAAAAAAGAATGCCTGAACTTATCATTAATGAGTTAAAAACTTTTAATTTAGATAATCTTAGATCTAATAACAATATTATTGTCTGCCTTAGTGAAGAAGGGAAGCAGTTTAATTCAGTTGAACTTTGTTCCTTACTCTTGAATTTTAAAAATAAAAAAATCAACTTCTTAATCGGTGATGCTGATGGAGTTAGTTCAGATATAAAAGAAAAATCTGATCTTGTACTAAGCCTGTCTCCTTTAACTTTTCCTCATGAATTAGCTAGATTAATTCTAATCGAGCAAATCTATAGAGCTATTTCTATATCTAACAACTCCCCTTACCATCGTTCTTAAAAAGATTAGATTCAATCTAAAATTAATCTATAAAAGTTTAATAACTAACTATTTTTTGATTTTTTGCTATATAGTACATATATACTATTAATTTAAGTCTTGGATTCTTTTGATTCAACTACTAAAAAATTTAAAATCCCCTTATTAACTGATTCGGTATCTGCAGGATTTCCTTCTCCTGCAGATGACTATACAGAAGAAAATATTGATTTAAACGAACATTTAATATCTAATCCATTTAGCACTTTTTTTCTTAGAGTTAAAGGTGACTCAATGATAAATGCAGGAATTAAAGATAACGATTTAATAATAGTAGACAAGAGCTTAACAGCCAGGCCAGGAAATATCATCATTGCAATGATAGACGGAGAATTTACAATAAAAAGATTATCTATAAAAAATAATGAATTATATTTAAAAGCAGAAAATCATAATTATCCTGATTTTAGATTTAAAAACCATATTGATGTACAGATATGGGGAGTTGTTATTTATTCAATACATAGCTATTTATGAGAATTTCAAATATTGATGCAATAGCTCTTATAGATGCTAATAATTTTTACGCATCATGTGAACAAAATATTAATCCTCATTTGAGAAATAAACCAGTAGTAATTTTATCTAATAATGACGGATGTATCATTGCGAGAAGTCCTGAAGCGCGAGCTTTAAAAATTAAAATGGGGACTCCATATTTCAAGGTCAAAGAAAGATTAAATAAATTAGATGTAGCAGTCTTAAGCTCAAACTACTCGCTTTACGGCGATATGAGCAGAAGACTAATGAATTTACTGAAAAACTACTGTGAACAGATAGAAATTTATTCTATTGACGAAGCATTTGTCTCTATTTCTAGACCTAATGATGAAAATCTATATCCTTGGGCAAGAAGCATAAGATCATTAATATATCAGAATCTAGGGATTACCATAACAGTAGGAATAGGAGAAAATAAAGTAAGAGCAAAAATTGCTAATAAACTAGCTAAAAATATTGATTATTCGGCTGGAATATTTGATTTAGCTAGAACCGAAAATGAGAATAATTATTTGAAAAGAATTAGTATAGATAAGATATGGGGAGTCGGGAAACAAACCTCTAATTGGTTACAAAGTAAAGGCATTAAAAATGCAAGAGAATTAAGAGATATGAAAGAAAATGAAATCATTAAGAAATTAGGCATAGTAGGGAAAAGACTGCAATTAGAACTGAAAGGCCATAGATGCCTGCCCATAGAAAAAAACAAGAAATCAAAAAAAGAAATTCAGGTGAGCAGGAGTTTCGGCACGCCTATCACAAAATTAGAAGACTTAACTCAAGCACTGGCAACTCACGCAATAAAAGCATCTGAAAAAATGAGAAGTCAGAATTTGCAATCATCTAATATTAGAGTATTTGCCAGAACCAGTAAATATTCAAGTCAAAATTATCAAAGAAGTGTTCATAGAAAACTTACAAATGCAACAGATGACACAAACAATATTTTAAAAATAGTAGTTGAATTATCTAAAGAAATTTATAATCCCGAATATAAATTCTCAAAAGCTGGAGTTTTAATGCAAGATTTAACAAATAGCGAATATTTACAGCAATCAGTTGTCAATTACAAATCTCAGAAAGACCTAAAAAAATCAATAAATCTTATGAGAACAATTGATTTATTAAATAAAAGATTTAATAACAATGCAATTACATGGGCCATTACAAAAAATCCACAAAGTTGGGTAATGAATAAGAATTTCTTAAGTCGCTCATCTACAACTGATATAGAACAAATCCCAACTATAGTGAAGTAAAAAAGTAGAATGGAATTTATAATATTTTTAAGCAAATTAGATAAAGAGATTCTTGACTTATTAATAAAAGCAAACTATGTAGTTGAAGAAAATAAAATTGAATGTCTCTTAAACAAAGAAATAAAAGGACTACATAATTTTGTAGAAAATAAAATAATAATTTGTACTGAAAATGCAAAAAAGAAAACTAATTATAGAAATAAAAAACAAAAACCAAACAAAGATAACTTCAAAACAGAATTGGCAGTAAGAAAAGCATTAAGACATGAAGCAACTCATGCGATACAAAAATGTAATGACAATAAAATAATAGGAGATATAAAAAAATTAGAAAGTAAATTACATAAAAACAAGAGAAAAGCGTTAGATTTTTCTACTTCAAATTTTTCTGGAACTTATGCAAAAGAAGTAGAAGCTTATGTACTTGAAGACAAACCAAAAAAAGTAAAAGACTTTATTAAAAAATACTGTCTATAAATTCAAATAAAACATTTTAACTAGCAATAAAATTGCCACAGCGCTGTTTATCTAAAAAATTCATATGTTGTCTTTCTAGATAATATAATTCCTGAAATTTAATAGCATCTGAGTTTAACTCCTTAAAAAGATCATCTATCTCTTTATTAGTCTCTGATAAACCTGAAGAGGGATTATCAATCAAGATAGATATACAATTTTCTAGAGTTTTCAATCTTTGAGATCCCCAAGATTCGATCAAGTGTCTACATCTTTTTAAAGAATTATATTTCTCAAGAAGAGATAAAGTTCCAAGTAAATTATCTTTAGGGTTATTAAGCAATGTTAAAAATAATTCGTTTGGGTTAACAAAATTATTGATTTTATTTGACGAATCAGGAATATTAATAGCTAAGTAGTCAGCTAAAAGTGAAATTAAGTTAATTGCAAAAAACTCTTTTTGTAGAGTTTGACTATTGGATTGTTTTAATTCATTTAAATAATTTAAACCCAAATTAGTTTGTTCAATTTTTGAAATTATTTCCCACAAATCTTGAATAAATTTAGTGCTAAAACCATTAATTTCTCTTTTAAGAAATTCATCGCGAATGAAAAGACGAAGATTAGGACAATGTAAATAATAAAAAATTATTTCAGATTCATTTTTCTCACGGCGTGATGTTTCATTTGGTTGTTCAAATTTTTTTGATCTACCGTGCCAACGAAATCCCTTAACTTGATTTCGTAAATCTTGTTCAAACTGTATCGCTAACCTTGCTTGTCCCTTACTCAATCGTTCAGAAACTTTTTGTAAGTAATGTGTTCTGGTTGATGATTGTGGTAATTTACTCAATAATTTTACTAGCAAGGAAATTACGCTCTGGAAATTTTCAGACTTAGTTAAATCTTGGTCTTTAAAAATCTGATCAATCTCCCAATCAATCCAAAAGGATGAATTATCAATTAAGTTAAAGTAATCCTCCGGAGTATGATTATTCAAAAACTCATCAGGATCTTTAAAGTCATTAAGTTGAAGTATCTTTAGATTAATTTGATCATGGAGAGATAAGCTTTCGACTTCTTTTATTACTCTTTTTGTGGCTAATATTCCTGCATTATCAGAATCAAAATTCAAAATTATATTTTTATTATCTGTACATCTACATAATTGAGAAATTTGATATTTATTTAATGCGGTACCTAGGGAAGCTACAGAATTATTAATACCTTTTGCATGAAGAGATATAACATCAAAGTATCCTTCTACAATAATAGCTTTATCTTTTTTCCTTATATTGCTAGATGCTTTTTCAAATGCAAACAACATTTTCCCTTTTTCAAATATCTCTGATTCAGGAGAATTAAGATATTTGGGTTCCTGTCCATCAAGAGATCTACCACCAAAGGCAACTACTCGTCCTTGCATATCATGTATTGGAACAATTAATCGATTTCTAAAACGATCATATATCTTGTCGGAATTATCTTTTGAAATTGCTAGACCTGAGGCCAATATTAAATTAATTGGAAATTTTTCTACCTTGGTTAAATAGTTAAATAAATCATTCCATGAATTTGGGGCAAAACCTAATTCAAAATCATCAATAATTTTATTACTCAATTTTCTCTTAGATGTTAAATATTCCTTAGCTTCAATACCTAGAGAATTATTTAATTGAGACTTAAACCAATTTTTAGTGACTCTTAATATTTTATAAAGCTCTTCCTTTCTAGATAATTGTTTTTTATATGCTTCTACTTGGGGGCCTTCAAGATTTTCAACATTAATATTATTTTTCTTAGCAAGAGAAAGTACAACATCAGAAAAATTTGCACGAGTAAATTCCATTAAAAATTTAATAGAATTGCCACCAGCACCACAAGAAAAACAATAATAGAATTGTTTACTTGGTGATACTGTCATAGATGGCTTAGTATCATCATGAAAAGGACATATCCCTACAAATTCCTTGCCTTTCCTCTTAAGAACAATATGTTCAGATATAACATCAACAATATCTGCCTTTTCCTTGACCTCTTGAACAGTCCTTGGGTGTATAGAATGAACCATCGAGATTTTTATAAAAAATACAAATTATAATTTATTTGTTATAGGTCAAAATGAAATAAGAATCTACTTAATTTCACAATAAAACTATTTTTAAAAATGATAATTATCGCAGAAATTGAAAAGAAATTTAATTCATTGAATAAGTTTAATTTGGTATTAGCCTCATTCTTCTTTAGTTTGATGACTTTGTGCGTAAAAAATATTGATAAAAGGATACCTATTTATGAATTAGTTTTATTCAGATCATTGTTAAGTTTAATGATTACATTATTCATAATTAATCTAAAAAAGATAGATCCATGGGGCAAAAATAGACCATTACTTATCTTAAGAGGTGTTTTAGGAACTTTAGCTTTAATTTGTATTTTTTATGCCATCAGAAATATGCCTCTTAGTATATCTACTGTAATTCAGTACACATATCCTATTTTTATATCTATATTTGCTGGCATATTTATAAATGAAAAAATTACTCGGAATATAATAATTGCTTTAATTATTGGTTGGTTTGGAATATTAGTAATTTTAAATCCTATTCAATTATCATATATAAACGTTGAAATTGAAAAAGTTTCGATTCTGATTGCTTTTTTTGGAGCAATCTGTACTGCATTAGCTTACGTTACAGTTAAGAAACTTTCATTTACTGAAGATGTTTATGTGATTATTGAATATTTTCCACTTGTCTCTTCCATAACATTATTGCCAATTGTATTAATCAACTGGGTTACCCCAAATTGGAATGAATTAGTTTGGATAATTGGTATTGGCATATTTACTCAATTAGGTCAGACTTTCTTAACTATAGGGCTAAAAAATTTAGCTGCTTCTGAAGCTTCAACAATTAACTATTTGCAAGTACTATTCGGTTCAATTTGGGGGATTTTGTTTTTTAATGAAATAATAAACATAAATTTTTTATTAGGTGCCTCACTAGTTTTATTAGGAACTATTTTATCTACTACCAAAATAATCAAAAGGACATAGAATATGATTAGCTTATAAAAAAAAGTGAAGTTTCTCTATTTAGCTTTATTATTTAGTTTTTCTCCTATTGTGCAAGTTAATGCAACAACCCCAAAGTCAGTAACTTGTACAAGGACTGAATATAGAGAGGAGTACATTCCTGGAACGAAATCAAATCCAGGCTACGTAAAAAGTTATGAAGTAGACGTTGTAATACCTTGTGAAGGTCAAAGCAAAGCTGAAAAAATAGATGATAATGACTGTAGTGAAGGATCTGTTATTGGAGGTATACTTGGTGCTGGAATAGCACTATCCTCCACTAGAGGGAAAGACCGATTTTGGGCTGTACCTGCTGGCGGGACAGCAGGAGCGCTAATTGGATGTCAGGTGGATGGTGGTTAATTGATTAGTTGGATTAATGGAGATTTGGTTGAATTATGGCAAATTAATCAAAAATTTTTTGTTTTAATAAATTGTCAAGGATTAGGATACGAAATACAAATACTAGAATCCTTATTTCTCAAATTAAAAACAAATCATTTATCAAATAAAAACATAACTCTTTGGATAAAATATATTAAGAAAGAAGATTCAGATTTATTATTTGGTTTTACATCAAAGGAACAAAAGAATTTCTTTATTGAAATTTTAAGTATTAGAGGTGTTGGATCTCAAATTAGTATGGCGATATTAAATAAATTTTCTATTAATGAAGTAATCAATGCAATAAAAACACAAAACAAAAAATTAATTTGTTCCGTACCCGGTATAGGACAAAAAATGAGTGATAGATTAATTTTAGAATTAAAAAGTAAATTTAAAAATGAAATTCTGCTTGAAGAAGAAAAAAGCAAAGATGAATTAAAGATTAAGGATCCAGAAATTAATAAAATGATGGAGGACCTTCAGTTAACTCTTCAATCATTAAATTACAAAAATAGAGAAATAAAGAATATTTTCCCAATTATTTTAGAAGAAGTAGACCTCCTTAATAAAAAAGAAAAAAATTTATCATTTGAAAATCTATTGAAATTAGCTATGAATCATTTGGATAAGAATAGTAGTAATTTAGGTAGATGACGTAGTATCATAAAATAATAAAAACAAGTTTTATGTCATTAGATACAGCTGAGAAACAGAATCTGATTGAAACACATCAAGTACATCCAACTGATACAGGTTCAGTTGAAGTTCAGGTGGCAATGCTTTCTAAAAGAATATCGAAATTAAGTGACCATCTCCAAGGAAACATTCATGATTTTGCTTCAAGGCAAGGATTATTAAAAATGATTGGGAAAAGGAAAAGATTACTATCTTACATAAAAGACAAAAATGTTCAGAGATATCAAGATCTAGTTAAGAAAATTGGAATCAGAGGCTGATCTCAATTAATGAAAAAAAAGCAACCTAAAAAAAAGATAAAAAATAAAAAGAAAAATAATTATTCTGAGACAACTGCTTTCTCAAATCTAGATAAAACCTCTAATACTGTAACAACCCCAAAGCGATCCTCAAGTGGCATACCTAAATATGTCGCCGATAGAATGGCAAGAAGAATATTTTTTACAGCTGGAATACCAACAATATTAGGAATGTCTGTTTTTGTTGTTAGCTACTTTATCGTTACAAAAAATATTGCTGAAATACCTCCTTCTTCAACAATTGCAATTTCAGCGTTGTTTTTCTTATTAGGTCTTGCAGGATTAAGTTTTGGAATATTATCAGCTAGTTGGGATAAGGAGCCTGGATCTTTTTTCGGTATTGAAAATATTCCAATGAATATAGAACGAGCAAAAGCAGCATTCAAACCTGCAACTCAAAATTTCGAGGATTAAAGTTAATCTACGAAACTAATGATTTCAAATTAACTTTGAATGACTTTTCTTCTAATAATTTGCATGCTCCTTGAATATCTCCAATACAGAATTGTTCACCAAATTTGACGTAGGTAATACTATTTTTATTTTTTACTGCAGCTAAAACTGGAATCTTAATTCCAAAACTACCTTTATCTGGTTTAAATTTAATTAAACAGTCTCTCAAAGTATTTTGTACCCTTACGTCTGATGCTTGAGAACTTTCAAGATTAATAATAAGCAATTTTAGGTTATCTATTTCTCTACAATCGTCAATTATTAATTGAGTCTTATCACTTTTTTTATCAATTGTTCCCCAAACCAACAATCTAGTATCAGTCAAAAGAAATTCGGATAATCTGACATAGGTTTTTGGGAAAACTATCGCTTCACAACCTCCAGAAAGATCTTCTAATTGAACTATGGCCATCCTATCTCCTTTTCTCGTTGTAATTTGCTTCAAATCAGGGATCATAGCAACTAAAGAGACCTTGGTTCTATCTTTTGTTTCTTCTAACTGCGAAATGCTTATAGGAGATATAAGTTTTGCTGGCTTAGTTAAATGCTTTAAAGGATGATCAGATAAATAAAACCCTAATAGCTGTTTTTCTAACTTTAACTTCTCAATAAGTGAATAATCATCAACTTTAGCTAATTGTGAATCTGAGAAAGCAACATTAGAAAATTCCTCTTTAGAATCAAATAAATTACCTTGCCCGGATAACCTGTCACGATTTCTTGAAGAGGCCCATTCAATAACATGTTCGAGATCTGACAATAATTGAGCTCTATTATTATCATTTGAAAACTCATCTAGTGCTCCACAATGAATTAGAGATTCAAGACTTCTTTTGTTAAGAACATTAGAAGGCAAACGATCGCACAAATCCGATAATGACTTAAAATTTCCAAAACTATTTCGGTTATCAATTATATTTCTTATTGCAGAATCTCCTAAATTCTTAATTGCTGATAACCCGAATAAAATCTGATTATTCTTAATAGTGAAATCAACACCAGAAAAATTAATGCTTGGTGAAATAACTTCTATTCCCATGGAATAACAATTAGAAATATATCTTTGCATCTTGTCGCTAGAGCCAGAATTTACACTTAAAAGTGCTGCCATATATGCAACAGGAAAATGGGCTTTTAAAAATGCAGTTTGATAAGTTACTGCACCATAAGCAGTTGAATGACTTTTATTAAAACAATATTCTGCAAATAAAACCATTTGATCAAAAAGATCATTTGCTAATTTTTCATTTACACCTTTCTTCAAAGAACCTTCTACAAAAATATTCCTATGCTTTATCATTTCAGATACTTTCTTTTTCCCCATTGCTCTTCGAAGTAAATCAGCATCGCCTAAAGAATAACCGGCAAGGTCTTGAGCAATTTTCATGATTTGTTCTTGGTAAACCATAATTCCATAGGTTTCAGTGAGAATAGACTTAATAAAAGGATGAGGAAAATCAACCTTTTCGTTCCCATTTTTTCGATTTATGAATTTAGGTATAAGGCCCGCATCTAGAGGACCAGGTCTATAAAGAGCAAGTATGGACGAAATATCCTCTAGAGATTTAGGTTTAAAATCCTTAACGACCTGTTTCATACCAGAAGATTCAAGTTGAAAAACACCTTCAAGATCACCTCTCCCGATAAGCTCAAAAGTTTTACAATCATTATGAGGTAAGTCATCAATATTTATTTTCTCTCCAGTAGATTGATTAATAAGAGAAACTGTCTTTTCAATCATCGTAAGATTCTTAAGACCCAAGAAATCCATTTTCAATAATCCAAGTGATTCGATATCATCCATAGAATATTGAGTTATTATTTGTCCTTCATTATTCCTTTGAAGAGGTACAAGTTCGTCAAGAGGATCTGAGGCGATAACAACTCCAGCAGCATGAACTCCATATGTTTTATTCGTCCCTTCAATTCTCATAGCCAAATCAACCCATTTTTTAACTTTATTATCATTAATATATTTGTCTCTAAACTCTTGGCTAGGAGAATTCTTATCAATCATTTCATTTAGTTTATGAGGTTTACCTCTAACCACCGGTATTAACTTAGCTAATTTATCCGCCTCTCCATATGGTATATCTAGAACCCTCGCAACGTCTTTTAAAACAGCCTTAGAGGTCATTTTATTAAAAGTAATTATTTGCGCAACTTTATCCTCCCCATAACGATTAGTAACATAATCAATAACTTCGTTTCTTCTTTCAATACAAAAGTCGGTGTCAATATCTGGCATAGACTTTCTTGCTGGATTTAAAAATCTCTCGAACAACAATCCATGTTCAACAGGATCTATATTTGTGATTTGAAGAGCATAAGCTACTAGTGATCCTGCAGCAGAACCTCTCCCTGGTCCTACTGGGATAGAATTATCTCTAGCAAATTTGATATAGTCCCAAACAACCAAAAAATAATCTGGGAAACCCATATCTTTAATAATTTTTAATTCGGAGGATAGTCTTTTTTTATAGTTTTCATCAACTTCTGTAAGATCATTTTTTTTAAGTCTTTTTAAGAGACCTTTGTTTGATATTTGTTTTAGAAAAGAAAATGAATCTGTATCTTCGTTAAGAGGGAATTTTGGCATTCTATAATTACCAAACAAATCGAATACTTCGACTTTTTGAGAAATTTCTACTGTATTATTTACTGCCTCATTAATTGAATCATCATCAATATGATCTTTAAAAAGTTCAAGCATTTCACTTTCACTTTTAATATATTCTGTACCGGTATATCTCAATCTTTTTTCATCACTTATTAGTTTTCCCGTTAATACACAAAGCAACGCATCATGAGCTTCAACATCCATATTTGATAAGTAATGCGCGTCATTGGTAGCGATGACTTTAATTTGATGCTTCTTCCCAATTTTTATTAATTCAACATTAACAATTCTATCCTCAATAGAACCGTGATCTTGGATTTCCAGATAAAAATCATCTGCAAATAATTGTTTATACCAAAGAGCTATATCCTCTGCTACGTCTAATCTACCTTTTAAGATTGCCTGAGGTATCTCTCCACCAAGACAGGCTGTAGAAACTATTAGACCATCACTATATTTACTTAACAGAGATTTATCAATACATGGTCTAGAAAAAATACCTCGACCTCTCATCCCATTTAGGTGACTTATTGTTGTTAACTTCACTAGATTTTTATAACCAGTATAATTTTTTGCTAAAACCACCAAATGATATCTTTTTTCTTTTTTAGGTTGAGGATCATCAATAGAACCATTAATAATATACATTTCATTACCAATAATTGGTTTTATGCCTTTCTCATTACACTTTTTGACCAAATCAAGAACACCATACATAACTCCATGATCAGTAAGGGCTATAGATTCCATTCCAAGATCAGAGGCTCTATCTACAATTTTTGAAATTTGACTAGCTCCATCAAGTAAGCTGTAGTCACTATGATTATGAAGTGGAACGAAACCCATATTAAATAATTTATATATATAAGATAGAGAAAATTTCTAAAAGATCTATACTTTGTGATTACAAATTAATTATTAATACAAATTTAGAATACAGGTCTATTCTTTATTACCTGAGCATCAATTTCAAAAATATTTGCGGCATTCAAAATTCTATCTTCTTCTAATACATTTCCTATTAATTGCATACCTACAGGTAATCCTTTAGTATCAAAACCACAAGGAATACTTATTGCAGGTAGCCCGGCTAAATTAACAGGAACAGTTAATAAATCAGACAAATACATCGAAAGTGGATCATTGATGAAATCACCCTTCAAAAAAGCGGTAGTTGGACAAGTTGGGGTTAATAAAAGATCTACTTTCTTAAAAGCATTATCAAAATCGTTTCTTATAAGTGTCCTAACTTTCTGTGCCTTTTTGTAATAGGCATCCGTGTATCCAGCTGATAATGCATAAGTCCCTATCAAAATTCTTCTTTGCACTTCATCTCCAAATCCTTCAGCTCTACTTTTAGATGTCATATCTATAAGATTTAATCCATCATTGGATCTATACCCATATTTGACTCCATCGTATCTAGCTAGATTTGCTGAGGCCTCAGATGGTGCGATAACATAATATGTTGCAATTCCGTCGTTAAATCTGGGACATTCAACTTCGATAATTTCAGCTCCTAAAGTTTTGAATCTATCAACTCCGGAAAGAACAGATTCCTTAACTTCTGAATTAAGGCCCGGGTGTTCAAAACATTCTTTAATGATTCCAATTTTTAAACCTTTTATGGATTTATTTAAATCAGCCAAATAATTTGGCACTGTTTTATCAAGACATGTTGAGTCAAAGGGGTCTTTACCAGATATTGAATAAAGTATTTCAGCGGCATCTGAGACATTATTTGTAATTGGGCCAATTTGATCAAGAGAGCTAGCAAATGCTACCAGTCCCCATCTACTAACTCTGCCATAAGTAGGTTTAAGACCTACAACCCCACAAAAAGATGCTGGCTGTCTTATTGATCCTCCTGTGTCAGAACCTAAAGCAGCAGCGCAAAATCCAGCAGCGACTGAAGCAGCACTACCGCCAGAACTTCCTCCTGGCACTCTATTAATATCCCAAGGATTTGAAGTAACACCAAATAGAGAAGTTTCCGTTGAACTACCCATTGCAAATTCATCTAAATTTGTTTTTCCTAAACAAATTCCTCCTGAAGACCATAATTTACTTGAAGCTGTAGCTTCATAGGGTGCAACAAAATTTTTGAGCATTTTACTTGCACAAGTGGTTGCAACACCTTTAGTACAAATATTATCCTTGACAGCTATTGGTATCCCAGCAAGCGGGGGTAGATCTTCATTATTTTGAATTAATTTGTCTATTTTCTCAGCCTGCGAGATAGCACTATCTTTTGTAGTACAAATATATGAATTAATTTCAGGATCTTTATGATCGATTTTGGCAAAAATATCATTAACTAGTTCTTTGACAGAAGCATTATTACTAACGATTTCCTTTCTGAAAGAATTAAAATTCATTTCTTAAATTATTTCTTAAAATTATAGTTATTAAGCAGTAAGTGGTTCTTCTTTATTGCAACGAACCAAACTATGTTTAATATTCTTAGACCCTTCCTCAGAGAGGTCTTTAATAAAAGAAGGCATATTTTCTTTTAAACTTCGTTTAGTAATAAATGGACCATACCAGTAAATTGCACTGGGTTCATCTGTTTCAATTTTAGCCCACCAGGCTAATCCGAGTTTGTTTCCAAAATTTCTGATCAATTTTTTTGGCCTTTTTGGCCATCAATTCTTGTTAAATATTATACAATTTTTAAGTGAAAATTCAAGATTTTTTTATTAATCACATAAATGTATTGAAAAGACAACATTATAGAGGTCTTTAAAAAGTGATTATCAAAAATAAAATTATTTACCAGTCAAGTGAAAGAGTGATATGGCGGCCGCCACAGAAGCATTTAAACTTGAAGTCTTACCTTTAAGAGGAATGCTTAATAAAAAATCGCATTTTTTTTGAGTAAGCAGAGAAATACCTTTATCTTCAGAGCCGACTATAACGACTAAAGGGGCTTTTTCTAAAAAATTAGATATGGATAATTGACCATCTCCAGACAAGCCAACAACAAGAAAACCATTTTTCTTAAGCTCCTCAAGTGCTCTATTCAAGTTAACAACTCTACTTACTTGCAAATGTTCTAAAGCTCCAGCTGCAACCTTGGCGACTGTTCCTGTCAAACCAGCAGATCTTCTCTGAGGAATGATGATGCCCTTGCAACCAAATGCTTCAGCTGATCTTATAATCGCACCAACATTATGTGGATCAGTAATACCATCTAATGCAAGAATTAAAGGATTTGCACAGTTGTGTTTAGAGGAATTGATTAATTGTTCTAGGGATATTGTCTTAGAAGATGCTAATTGCAATGCAACACCTTGATGTGAAGCACCATAAGTCAATTGCGAAAGCCTATTCCAAGAAACTTCTTCAATTAAGACTCCTTTGGCTTTAAGGTCCTTAAGCAAAATATAGAATTTATCTGAAGAAAAGATCTCCGAAGTACACCAAATCCGATTTATCGCTCTATCTCTACTAAGAGCCTCGTAAACCGAATGTTTACCCCATATCCAATCATCATAATTTCTCTTAGTATTAAACTCTTGATTATTATCATGAGTTTTATTGGAAAATTCACTATTAGATTTAAATCCTGGCCTTCTTTTTAAAGATGAAAAAGTATTATTTTTATCTTTTTTATTTAAATTTTCAACATTCTTGCTTTTAGAAGAATTGTTCAAAATTTGTTCTTTTTTTTCTAAACGATTTGTATTCTTTTTGTGATAAACAAAATCTGAATTTTTTTTGTAATCTTTATTATTTTTTCCATTAAAGTTTTTTTTGGAGAAGTTTTTCATAGGTTTAATTAATATTTAATTCTAAATATTCGAAAAGTGTTGATAATCTTTGAGGATCTTTCAAAAATAGCCAGCCAATAAGCGTTTCAAAACCAGTTGCTCTGGAATATATGGAAGGGTCAGATGACTTTGGATATCTTTTTGTTTTATTCCTAGCACGTCTAATTAAGTCTATTTCACTAGAGTTTAATAAATGTTCAATTTGACTTAATGATTTTGATTGAGATTTAGCTTTTACTTCGTTTACAACAGATAAATGGAGATCTTTAGATTTCAAGGGGAAGTGAACATGTCTTAGTCTTTGGTGAAGCTCCCATACCGAATCTCCAAGCCAAGCAAGTTGAATAACACCTATATCCTCGGGAGATCCATATGGAATTAAGTTTTGAATCCAATAATTCAATTTTTTAAATAATTTAATGCATCTTCAAGGCTTGACTTCAAGTTAAGAAAATCCCCTAAACGAACAAGTTTAATTGTTTGGGCAACTCTCGAATTACCAACGACAGAGAACCCGAGTTTAGATTTTTTGCATTCTTTAGCAGTCTGAACAAGAGCTCCAAGACCCGAAGAATCTAAAAAATCTATTTTTGTAAGATTAATAACAAATGGAAGCTCATTTTTTAAGTTATCAGTAACAAAAGTCTTAAATTGTTTTTCTGAGAAAGCATCAAGTTGTCCTTTAAAAGTAAAGACAATAACGTTTGTCTTAACATCAAGGTTTCCTCTTAAAGAAACCGTTAATTTCTGGAACTCTTCTATGATTTAATTCCTCCAATAAATTAATGTATCAAATGTAATTATCAAATCAAAAGAAAACAATATGTCAACATCTTTCTAACATTTGAGAAACAAATTTTTTAAATAAATAATCTGAATCATGTGGGCCAGGTCCAGCCTCTGGATGATATTGCACACTAAATATTGGCTTATTATTAACTTCTAGGCCAGCCACAGTATTATCGTTAAGGTTGTAATGGGTTATTCTAACTATTTTCTTCGAGAGAGAATTAGGGTCTATAGCAAAACCATGATTCTGACTAGTTATCTCAATTTTATTATTTTCACCACAAGGGTGATTTAAGCCACGATGGCCGAAAGGTAACTTATAAGTTGAACCCCCTAATGCTAATCCAAATATTTGATGACCAAGGCAAATTCCGAACATAGGTATATCACCATATTCAATAAGGGATTTTGCTAAGTCTATACCTTCAGAAACAGAGGAAGGATCGCCTGGACCATTTGAGAAAAAAATACCATCAGGCTTGTTAGATAGAACATCATTAAGAGAGGATCGAGAGGGTAAAACCAAAACTTCACAACCATGTGATACAAGTCTATTTAGAATTGAATTTTTAATTCCAAAATCGATAGCTACTATTTTTAATTTTTTAGAAGATTCAGCATTTCTTTTTCTTAAATCAAAAATTGTTTGTGTATGAGTTTTCCATAAATATTTTTGCTTTGTTGAAACAACTTTTGATAAATTCAATCCTTCCATCTTTGGCATATCATGAATTATCTTCAGACAACTCTCTAAATTTTTATCTTCAGAGGTAATAACTCCATTCATAGAGCCATTAGATCTTAAAATTTTAACAAGAGCTCTCGTATCAATTCCATGTAGACCTACAATATTATTCTCAACTAACCATTGATTGAAATCCTTTTTAGATCTCCAATTGCTGTTATTAGAAGAAAAATTTCTAACAATTATCCCTCTAACATTAGTATTAGATTCGGAATCTTCAAAATTAATACCAGTATTCCCAATCTCTGGATAAGTAAATGTCAGTATCTGTCCGTAATAACTTGGATCAGTAATAACTTCTTGATACCCGGTCATTCCAGTATTAAAGACTATTTCACCAATAGCTGTACCAGAAGCACCAAAATAAAATCCAGGGAATACAATTCCATTACTTAAAACTAATTTTGCGTTTTTCTTATATGGATTAATCATCTGCGTAAAACAAATTAATTTAATGATAAATAATCTTTTAAGAGTAAAAACTTTTTCCACGGATCTCCTTGATTAATCGAAAATAAAGCTTTATTAAATCCTTCATTTAAGTTATCCTCAATTCCTGCTGCCCAAAGCACTAAGGAAACATTCAATGCAACAACATCCATATGAGATTTTTGTCCAGAACCATTTAAAACAGACTTTAATATTTCCTCGTTAGAGTCAAGATCGGAAACCACAAGCTTTTCATTAGCAATATTTTCATGGTTAAAATCTGAAATATTTATTTCTGAAAAACGTAATTCACCATTTTCAATAAACACTAATTTATTTTTCCCTTGAAGCGAAGCCTCATCAAGGCCGCCAGAACCGTGAACGACTATTGCTCTATTCATACCCATATTTAAAAGGGCGTCTCCCATAGGTTTTAAAAGATCCTCGGAAGCAACGCCCAAAACTTGCGCATTAGGCCTTAATGGATTTACCAATGGTCCTAGTTGGTTAAATATTGTCCTTATTCCAAGGGTCTTTCTTAATGGAGCAAGTTTTATTAAAGATTTATGCCAAACAGGTGCGAACAAAAAAGTTATTCCAATCTCACTTACGGCATTGATTACTTTTTCTAATGAACAATTTAAATTCAAACCAAGATTTAACAAAACATCAGCAGAGCCAACTTTCCCACTAGCACTTTTATTTCCGTGTTTTGCAATCTTCACTCCACAAGATGCGGCTACAAATGCTACAGCAGTTGAAATATTAAATGTATTAGCTCCATCTCCTCCAGTTCCACAAGTATCTACCAAATACAAATTTGGCCTTGCTACTGGCAATTCGCAAACATTTAAAAGTTCCTCAGCCATAGAACTTAGTTCGACACCTGTAGAGCTCTTAGCTCTCAAAGCACTCAAAAAAGCTCCTGTTTCAACATCTGAAATTTCATCATTAAGCCATCTTTGCATTAAAGATCTAGAAGTTATTTCATCAAGGTCACTTCCCTCCAACAAATTATTTAGAATTTCAGCGTTTGGGAGATTAGAAGACATTTATTTGTGGAAGAAAAATTATGCAGATAAGATTCAATTTGAGGTATCAAAACCTGAGCCAACTAAATCTTTATTTGTATTAGAAGGCCTGAAGCTTTTTGACCAAATATTTTTTGTTTTTGTAAAAAGTTGATTTTTAGTGATCTTCCAAAAATTTAAAATTTTTTCAATATCTTTTTTAATTTCAATTTCGCCTGGGAAATTGGTATAACGATTTATTAATCTAGCTAAATTTATAAAGTCAAGATCCTCTGGTGTTTTTTTAGTGATAAGGGAATCTATAATATTCTTGTCGGTTTCATGTAATGGATGAGTTTGTTCGTTACCCATAAATAAATACTGAATCATTTATAAAATTAGCTCACATATTCAAAAATGAAACATTATCTTAATCATATCGGCAAAATAAAATGAAAAATTTAAAAATAAAAATCATATCTAAATACTTAAGACCTTACAAAAAAGAATTCTTATATGGAGCTTTTGCTCTCTTATTAGTAAATATACTAAGTGTTGTAATACCCCTAGAAGTAAAAAATATAATTGACCAATTACAAAATGGGTTTTCTTCGGAATTTGTTATTTATAAATCTTTGTGGTTAATATTATTAGCTACTTGTATGGGTTTAATAAGATTATTTTCAAGACAGATTGTCTTCGGCATAGGTAGAAAAGTAGAAGTAAATCTTCGTCAAAAACTTTTTGACCATTTACTTATTCAAGATCCAGATTGGATTCAAAAAAAAGGTAGTGGAGACATTATTAGTAGAGCCACAAGTGATGTTGAGAACATAAGAAGGCTTTTAGGTTTTACAGTTTTAAGCTTGTGCAACATTGTCTTGGCTTATTCATTCACGATTCCTTCAATGTTTTCGATAAATAAAACACTAACCATATCAGCTTTAATGATATTTCCATTAATTCTTGGAATTGTAAGTCTATTTGGGTCCAGAATGGTTAAACAAAGAAAAGCTCAACAAGAATCATTATCAAAACTTAGTGATCTAATACAAGAAGATCTTTCTGGTATAAGCGCCATTAAAATTTATGCCCAAGAGAATGCTGAGAAAAAAGAATTTAACATTTATAATAATGACTATCGAAATTCAGCAATAAAACTTGCAAGAACAGCGAGTACCCTATTCCCTTTGCTACAAGGGATTTCCTCAATTTCATTATTGATTTTATTATCATTAGGAACTTTTCAATTAGAGGGTGGATTTATTTCGATAGGTGGTTTAGTAGCCTTAATTCTTTACGTAGAAAGACTTGTCTTTCCAACAGCTCTATTAGGTTTTACTTTAAATACTTTTCAACTGGGTCAAGTAAGTTTAGATCGTGTGGAAGAAATCTTTCAGAAAAAACCAAATATAATAGATAGAAAAGAAACTAAATATTTGAAAAGAAAGGTTAAAGGATTCTTAGAAGCAAAAAACTTAACAATAAAGTATCCAGGATCAAAATTTAATTCTTTAAATAATCTCAATTTCAAAATTGATCCCGGTGAACTTATTGCAATAGTTGGCCCAGTAGGTTGTGGCAAGACAACACTAGCAAAGTCTCTAGGACGGACTATTGAAATTCCAGATAATCAATTATTTCTAGATGAAATTGATGTAAAAACTTTAAAATTAAGCGATCTTAGAAAAAATATTTCAATCGTTCCTCAAGAAGCATTTTTATTTACTTCTACGATCTCAGAAAACCTAAGTTTTGGAGAACCCAAAGCTTCTAAATATTTAGTTAAAGAAAGCGCAACAAAAGCTGGATTAATTGATGATATAAATAGTTTTCCACAAAGATTTAAAACTATTGTTGGTGAAAGAGGTATCACATTAAGTGGTGGACAAAGACAAAGAACTGCACTAGGAAGAGCACTACTTATTAATTCTCCTATTGTTGTTCTTGATGATGCTTTAGCAAGCGTAGATAATAAAACAGCAGCAAGAATAATAGATGAAATGAGTGATAGAAGTAATAAAACAATCATAATGATTAGTCACCAACTTTCTGTTGCAGCTACCTGCGATAGGGTTTTAGTAATGGATAAAGGAGAAATAGTACAAGAAGGGCCTCATAAAGATTTAGTAAAAGTAAAGGGGCTATATAAAAAACTTTGGGAACGAGAACTAGCTACTAAAATTGTTAAAAGCTAAAAGTAATTTTTTTAATTATAATTAACTATTTAAATTATGTTTAAGTTGCTAAAAAACATTATGAACAATGATGAGGTAAATTTAACTAATGATGCTTATTCATTACATAGAGTATTAAAAACAGATATCAAAAAAGATCCTAATGTAGAAGAAGATGAAATAATTTTTGGATGTGGTTGTTTTTGGGGAGCTGAAAAATGTTTTTGGAAACTTCCAGGAGTTACCACAACTTCTGTAGGTTACGCTGGAGGTAAAAAAAACAATCCAACTTATTATGAAGTATGTTCCGGCTTAACTGGTCATTCAGAAGTTGTAAGAGTTATATGGAATAAAAGGGAAATAGATGTAAGTGATTTATTAAAAATGTTTTGGGAATGTCATGACCCTACTCAAAAAAACAGGCAAGGAAATGATTTGGGAACACAATATAGATCAGCAATATATTACAAAAATGAAAATAATATTAAAACCATATTAACCAGTAAGGAACAATATCAAACGGAACTAAGCAAAAAAAATCTTGGCTTAATTGAAACGGAAATAAAAATGATTAATTCATATTTTTATGCGGAACAATACCATCAACAATATCTTGCATCAGCTGGTAGCAGACAATATTGTTCGGCTTCACCTACAAAAGTAAAGTTAGGAGTTTTTCCTGGAAGCAACTATAAATTAGAAGACCATATATGGGAAAACTTTAATTGGGAAGTTGACAAGTGTGTATTGAGATCTGATAACAATCCTATAAAGAATAACATTTAAATCAATCTAATCTTTATAGTAAAGACACGGGGCGTAGCGCAGTTTGGTAGCGCACCACTTTGGGGTAGTGGGGGTCGTGGGTTCAAATCCCGCCGTTCCGATTACTTATCATCTTCATTTATAAGCGATTTATATAGTTTATATGAACTTATGCCTACTGCTATGAATGTAAAAGAAGAAAAAAAAGCTAAAACCACTATAGTAAGATTTGAAACTTCCACTTCACCTAATTGGAAAGATATAAAAATGTTCATTAGAAAGAAATTTTTTTAAACCTTAACACAATTGCAAAAAAATTTTATTCATCAAATTATAAATTCAAAAGAATTACAACACCAAAAATTACTCGATAGATGATAAATATTTTTAACCCATTTGAAGAAAAATACTTTAATAAGAAATCTATTGCTAATAAAGAGGACAAAAATGCAGTAATAAAACCAACAAAAAGAGGGGGGAAACCTAAAGAAAAAAAATCATTAAAAGAAGAAATAAACTCAACAATCGCAGCAAGAGAAATAGCTGGCATCCCTAAAAGAAAAGAAAATTTCGCAGCATCTCCTCTTTCCCATCCTGATATTAAAGCGCTAGAAATAGTGACCCCGGATCTTGAAACACCGGGAAAAATTGCAAATGCTTGAAAGAAACCTATCAAAAAACTATTTGAATAATTATGGTTTTTAATATTAATAGAACCTCTTTTTGAACTATCTGCCAAGTACATAAAAAAAGCCATTAGGAATGAGACCAACGCTATTGATAAATTTGAACGAAGAACGTTTTCAAAAAAAGAGGGGATAAATATTTTTATACCCCCACCAAACAAAACAATTGGTATAGTACCAATCAAAATAGACCTTAATAATCGTTCATGTAAAAGATATTCAAGAAATTTTTTGGAAGATTGACCTCTGAAATTAAAAATATCATTCCTAAAATACAAAGCTATGGCCAGAACACTCCCAAATTGGATAGTGGCGGACAAAGATGCTCCAGGATCATCAACACCTAAAAAAAGAGATATAACTTTTAAATGAGCTGTACTACTTACAGGGATAAATTCCGTCAAGCCTTGAATTAATCCATATAAGACAAATTTCAAATATTCCAAAAATTATTAAATTATCTAATTAATTAATAGCAATTTACATTTAAAAATTAAAAGCTAGTATTAAAAAATGAAAAAAAAATCTATCTTATTATTTTTTCTTTTTTCCTTAATCTTCTCTGGTTCTGCAAAAGCTAACTATTGGTTAATAATTGGAACTTATAGACAAGGGCCTGGAGGAAGGCCAGAGGTAAGTGGAATTACAAGTCCTTCGTTACATTCTATTCCCATGAAAGATTTAGATACTTGTAATAAAGCAGGGGAAAAAATTACTAATGAAATATACAAACCTGTTTGGCAATTTGATAGTAGATGGACTTGTGTATTTAAAGGTGATTAGTAATAAAGTTACCTTTTAACATCGTGAGCACAACCATCACCTTTATAGTTATCACTCTCGTAAAAATCATTTTTTGTCCCAAAATAAACTGTTAATAAAACGAAAGGTAAGCTTAATATAAATAAAATAGTTGTTAAATCCATAGTGTTAACTTATTCAAGAAGGTTATGAAAAATTAAAATTACAATTTGTACATCAACTCATATTTAATAATCTGTAGGTCCTTTAATACCAAGATAAAAAAAAGCTCCTAAACCAACTAAAAGTAAAACTCCAGCGATAGCAGCAGAAGGAACAAAACCTCCTATTGCGAAGGAAGAAAAATAATACATCTATAAAAACTAAAACTAGTTAGATAATATCAATAAAATCTAGGTATTTGTAAAAAATTTTGACTCGAAGACAATTAGCTAATATCTTTACTACGCCACTAAAGTTGAATCTTCATTATCAGCCGAAATTCTTATTCTCTCTTCCAACTTAGGGCCATATAATTCATTTCCCCAAATTTCAACTCTTGAATCATTTGGAGCCATAAAAGTAAGAATGTCAGTTGGAAATAAAACTCTCTCTAAGAAAAAATTAGATGGACCAATACATCTCAACACAACCATCCTACAGCCTTCATTTTTGTAAGAAAACTCAACCATCCTTAAGCAGAAAAATATTTACAATTAAACACCATCAAGAACTAAAAAAAATGTATAAAAAATTACTGAAAAAAAAGAAATTTATAAAATGCTACAAATTCAATCCAGCCTCAACTAACTTTCTTTCTTGATCAATTAATAAAAGCGCGTAGGATTTTATAACATCAAAACTTTTATGAGGAATTGAGACATTAAGCATTCTCAAGAAATTAGATAATTTTTCATCTTTAAGGGCATTACCTTTCTGTAATAACATTTCTTTTTCCTGATTTATTTTCCATATATTCATATATTCAATCTTCAAGGGCTTTAAATGCCAAATATTGTCTATTAAAGTCCAAATATCTAAATATTCGTTTAAGTTATTTTGAATTTTTAATACATAAGATGATTCATGAGGACTCAAATTTGTTGTATTTATGGGTTGATCAGTTATGTCATTAGAAAAGGGTTTTACTCCCAAAAACCATCCCTCAAGAATTAATAAATCAGGATTTTCTAATCTCCAATGAGATCTATCTCCTAATCCATCTCTTAAAGATTTATCGAAAACTGGTACATTTAATTCTCCATTCATCTTCCAATTTAATAATTTTTCATGCATTAATTTTACTGAGTGACTACCAGGATACCCTCTTGAAACATTCCAAGGGTTATTCTTAATTGCTAATTTCATTTCTTTTGACGGGAGATAAAAGTCGTCAATTGAAATAACCGCAATTTTGAAGTTTAATTTTAACGATATAGCTTCGAGCCATTTACCTAGTGTTGTTTTACCTGTGCCAGGCAGAGCTGAGATTCCAATAATTTTTCTATCAGAAAAATTATTTTGAAATTTATAAGCCTGAGATAAAAGAGGTAAAGCCAAACCCCAAATCCAATCATCATTTACTTTATTTTTCCAATATTGATCAATTGAAAGAATGTTTCTTTTATTATTCCAAAAATTAAACCAATCATCCAAGGATTCCCAACCAATATCAATAATTAATTTTTCAAATTTATCAAGAGGAAAATTAATATCTAAATCTTTCATATTTCTAACTTAGTCCTCGCTTATTTATTAATTTATTGATTTCATTTTTCCAACCATATCCATTTGGTTCTGAAGCCAAAGTAAATTCCAAATCTTTTAATTGATCAAGTAAATTTAAGTTAGGTCCATCTATTCCAGGAATAACTATTTTAATATCTGAGTTTAAAAGTAGAGGCAAATCATTTGGAGAATCGCCTAAACCTATAATTTCAATATTATGAACATTTGAATATTCTTTAAGAGCATTTATTGCTTTCCCTTTATTCGATTTTGTAGATAATAAGTGACTCATTCTATTGCCCTTAAAAGTATCAACATTGAATTTTTTACAACAGATATTAAGTTTCTCTTCTAAATAACTTGGCGGATTTAAAAAAGGCATGCTCCAGTGTCTATCACGCATTAAGTTCAATGAATCGCCTTGTAAACCTGTCAGCTGAGTGGCTTCTTCATCAGTGAGATTATTAAGAGGAGTAAGTTTATAATCAATTTCTTTGGAAATAAAATTTAAGATTTCTTCAAGAGATTCGTATTTTATTCCAAGAATAATTTCTCCATTTACTCTTTTAAGAGATTCACCATATATTGCCGCACCATTCTCAACAATATAAGGATCCGTCAAGTTAAGTTCCTTTCTAATAACTTTTACTTCAGAAGCGGTTTTACTTGTACAAAGAATTACGGGTATAGATAATTTTTGTAGTTTTTTTATAGTTTCTTTAGCAGGTGATAAATCATATGAGTGATCCATTAAAGTACCATCTACATCACTAACTACCCAAATAGAAGATTTTTCTATCATTTTTATAAAGCACTAAGCCAAATTACTTGAAAAGGATCAAGACTAATATTTTTGCAATTGTATTTAGTGGATGTTAAAAAATCATGGGTATTGAAATTATTATCAATTATTTTTGGTAGATCATTATCATTCAATTGATAATTAATTTTATTTTCAGTCATATTATGGATTGCGAAAACAGACTCAGGACCTTTACCTCTTTTGATTACAACAATATCACTTCTACCTTTAGACAAACATTTCATTTGTGAACAAGGATGAAATTGCTTTAATTCTGATCGGACATCCATAGCATTACGAAGATATTTTAAGTTTTTATTAGCATTAGATTCAGGATTATTTAAAACAGCTGAAAGATTTTCTGATTTAAACTTTTCTCTGTTTAGATCTCTTCTTTGACCTGTGCTAGAAAAGCTTTTGATATCATTTTCAGAAGCTAGTAATGCTGGCAAATAAAATGCAGGGACCCCTTTTAGAGCCATTACTAATAATTGACTCAAAATAAATCTCTCATATTGAAATCTTTTAGCATCTCTACTAGAGTCTTCCATTGCACTCCACCAACTAATATTCAATTCATAAGGTTTATCATCACCATTTGATAAACGTCTATGACTTACTAATCCTCCTCTTTTCTCACAATTAATTAATAAATCCTTAATTCTCTGCTCATTCATTAAACCCTCAAGAGCTCTCAGCCCAACACCATCGTGCGATGCAGTGAAATTAAATAAAGTAGTATTTTCAGGTAATATGGGCCAATCAAAAATCCATGAGTTTAAAATATCAGCTCTTGAAGTAATAATTGCCTCTAGGACAAGAGGAGGCAATGGAAAATTATATGCCATGTGGGCTTCATCATCAGGAATGAGATAAGATAGATTCTCCTTTTGAGGAACATTGGTTTCTGTTATTAAAACGCCATCATCAAGAAGATTATTCAGGAGAACTCTTAAGAGTTTCACAATTGAATGTGCTTTAGGTAAATGTAAGCATGTAGTCCCTGATTCCTTCCAAATAAAACCTACAGCATCAAGCCTTAACCATTTAATTCCATTAGATAAATAAGTAGTAATTAAATTTAAGAACTCAAGAGTCATTTTAGGATTATGCCAATTCAAATCAATTTGATCTGGCCCAAAAGTTGTCCAAACTTGTTTAGGACCATCATCAGTATTTATTTGAGAAAACAAAGATGAACTTCTAGGCCTAACTACATTTGACCAGTCAAGATTTTGTTTCGGTGAAAAAACATTTGATATTCCGGGTTCTTGAGATTTAATGAATTGTTGAACCCATTGGTGAGATGAAGAGACATGGTTTAATACTAAATCAGCCATCAAATCATGATTTTTAGAAATACTTTTGAGATCATCCCAACCACCAAATTTTTCTTCTAGGGAATCATAACTTGAAACTGCGAAACCTCCATCGCTTGTGGATTTCAGAAAAGGAAGAATATGTACAACTTTAGAAAGACTGCCAAAATGTTTACTTAACAAGTTCTTGAGAGTTATTAACGTTGCCTCGCCATTTTTATAAATACTATCTGCATAAGTTATCAAAACTGAATGAGATTCATTCCATCTTTCCTTATCTCTTATTTCTTCATAAGAAGATTTCTCTGAGAAATCATCTAAAATCTGTAATAATTGGTTTGAAATAAAATTAATTTCTTCTGTAGTATGATTTGAATAAATTGTTTTTAACAATTTATCAATTTTTAATCTATCTAATTTTTTCTCTGAATCAATTTGCTTCACTTTGAAAAAATCATCGAAGTATTAATACCATTCTGCACATCAATTAGAAAATGGACTTTCAACAAGGTTTAATCACAACAATACATGAATACGGAGTTACGGGAAATTTACTTAAAGAATTAAACAAAAGTCTTAAAAGAAGATCAACTAGCATCTTAATACCTTGCTTATATGAAGAGTTTGAGCGTCCAGCATTAAAAGATATAAGAGAAGTTTTAAAAAACCTTACAGGCTTAAATGAACTAGTAATTGCTCTCTCTGCAAAAACTGCTGAGCAAGTTAAGTCAGCAAAATCATTTTTTGACTCAATGCCATTCCCAGTTCACGTTCAATGGACTAATTCTCCCTCTGTAATTGAGCTATTAAAAAGCCAAGAAAAAAATGGATTAGAACTTTTAGGAACTCCAGGTAAAGGATGGGCTGTATGGCAAGGCATAGGAGTTGCGACTAGAAAATCAGAAGTTGTTGCTCTTTTTGATGCTGATATAAGAACTTTTAGTCCTTTATATCCTTCAAGAATGATACTTCCACTTCTGGATGAATCATATGGAATATCATATGTAAAAGCTTTTTACAGTAGATTATCTCTAGAAACAAATCAATTGCAAGGTAGAGCAACAAGATTATTCGTGGGTCCTTTATTAGCAAGCCTTGAGCAGTTAGTTGGTAAGGGTCCGTTTTTACAATATCTTCAATCATTTAGATATCCATTAGCAGGTGAATTTGCTTTTACTAAAGACCTTGCTATGAATTTAAGAATACCTTGTGACTGGGGCTTAGAGATAGGTTTATTATCAGAGGTTTATAGAAACGTAAGGACCTCCAAAATAGCCCAGGTTGATCTAGGTTTATTTGATCATAAACATAAGAATATTGGAGATTCTTCTAAAGAAGGATTGCAAAAAATGTGTACAGAAATACTTTCAAGTGTTTTAAGAGGTCTCATGGAACATCAAGCCGAGACCTTAACTAGCACTCAACTAGCAACTTTAGAAGTTCTTTACAAAAGAGTTGGAGAAGATCGGGTAAAACAATTTGGATTAGATTCAGCAGTTAATCAACTTCCATACGATAGGCACGAAGAAGAATTATCAGTACAAAAGTTTGCGAAACTATTAAGACCTGCTACAGAAGATTATCTAGCTTGTCCTACGACACTTCAATTACCAAGTTGGTCAAGAGTTCTATCTTGTGAGAATAAACTGCAAGAAGATTTAGCTATTGCGGGGTCAAAAGACATAAAGATAAGTGAAAAAGAATTAATTAAAAACTACTAAAGCAAAAAATACCTTTGAGCCATTGGGACTTCATCAAGTGGTTCACAAGTAAGAAGTTCTCCATCAGAAAAAACTTCATAAGTTTGAGGATCAACTGAAATATTTGGTAGTTTACTATTAAGTTTTAAGTTTGATTTATTGATATTTCTGGTATTTTCTACGGCAATACATTTCTTTTGTAAGCCTAATTTATTTGGAATATTTTGTTCAATTGAATTTTTACTTAAAAAGGTAAAAGAACTCTTAATTAGAGATTGGCCGAAACTTGCAAACATAGGTCGACCATGTACAGGACCTGGAGTAGGAATTGAAGCATTTGCATCACCCATTTGAGACCAAACTATAGATCCTCCTTTAACAACTAATTGAGGCTTTACCGCAAAAAAGGAAGGTTTCCACAATGCCAAATCTGCAATTTTGCCCTTTTCTATAGACCCAACATGTTTATCAATACCATGAGCTATTGCAGGATTAATTGTGACTTTAGAAATATATCTCTTTACTCTATAGTTATCGTTTCTATCAGAATCTTGTGACAGCGGTCCCCTTTGGACTTTCATTTTATGTGCGGTTTGAAAAGTTCTTGTAATTACTTCACCAACTCTTCCCATAGCTTGAGAATCACTAGCAATAATTGAAAAGGCGCCTACATCATGCAAGATATCCTCAGCTGCAATAGTCTCTCTTCTGATCCTTGATTCAGCAAATGCAATATCTTCTGGGATTTTAGAATCTAAATGATGACAAACCATTAACATGTCAAGATGTTCTTCTAATGTGTTCCTTGTATAAGGTCTTGTTGGATTTGTACTACTAGGAAGAACATTTTTTTCTCCACAGATTTTTATAATGTCTGGAGCATGACCTCCACCTGCTCCTTCGGTATGAAAAGTATGAATAGTTCTTCCCGCAATAGCGTTGATAGTATCTTCAACAAAGCCTGCCTCATTCAAAGTATCAGTATGAATACATACTTGTACGTCAAACTTATCTGCAACATTTAAACAAGAATTTATTGTAGAAGGAGTGGTTCCCCAATCCTCATGAAGCTTCAATCCACATGCACCAGCCTCAACCTGATCAATAAGATTTCTTTGATTTGTTGAGTTTCCTTTTCCAAAAAAACCTAAATTCATGGGAAATGCTTCTGCAGATTGAAGCATTCTTGAAATATGAAAAGAACCTGGAGTACAAGTAGTAGCATTTGTGCCAGTTGCAGGTCCAGTTCCTCCTCCCAACATGGTTGTAATTCCAGAAGCTAGTGCTGTCTCAATTTGTTGGGGACAGATAAAGTGAATATGGGTATCTATTGAACCTGCAGTAAGAATATGCCCCTCTCCAGCTATTACTTCTGTTGATGCACCAATAACAATATCAACATTATCCTGGATATCAGGATTGCCAGCCTTACCAATTTCAAAAATCATTCCATCTTTTATACCCACATCAGCCTTAATTATTCCCCACCAATCTACGATCAAAGCATTAGTTATTACGGTATCTACAGCTCCATCAGCTCTTCTTACTTGAGACTGTCCCATCCCATCTCGAATAACTTTACCTCCACCAAATTTAACTTCATCTCCGTATGTAGTTAAATCCTTTTCTACTTCTATAAAAAGTTCGGTATCAGCGAGCCTTACTCTATCTCCGGTAGTGGGTCCGTAAGTTTGAGCATAAGTTTTTCTATCAATTTTATAAGACATAATTTTACCTATCTAAAGAACCATTAACTATTGAGTTAAAACCATATGCCTTTCTTAAACCTGAAAATGGAACTAATTTGACATCTGTTGTATCACCCGGTTCAAATCTAATTGCTGTTCCTGCAGGAATGTCGAGACGCATACCATGTGTTATTTCTCTATCAAAAATTAAAGCCTTGTTTGCTTCATAAAAATGGTAATGAGATCCAACTTGCACAGGTCTATCTCCAGAATTAGAAACCGTTACTGTTTTAACTTGCTTTCTAAGATTTAGTTCGATTTCACCTTGTTCAGGAATTATTTCGCCAGGAATTAAATTACTCATAACTAATTAATCGGATTGTGAATAGTAACTAATTTAGTCCCATCGGGGAAAACCGCTTCTATTTGAACTTCATCAACCATTTCAGAAATGCCCTCCATAACTTGTGATTTTGAAAGCCAGGTAGTTCCCTCTGACATTAATTGACTTACACTTTTACCATCTCGTGCGCCTTCAAGAACTTGAAAACTTAAAAAAGCAATTGTTTCAGGATAATTAAGCTTAAGACCTCGACTAAGCCTTCTTTCAGCTAAGAGAGCAGCAGAAAAAATCAATAATTTATCCTTTTCTTGAGGTGAAAGATGCATAATAAAAAATTAATCTATAAATTCTTAAAAAAGGTTCTTTCTGAACATAATTAATAATTCATAGAATCTTGTAATGGCCATACACCTTGATATTTTGGCTCACAAAATCCACAAACAGACCTTATTTGTTTCCAAATACAAAAAAAACATTTTCTAGCATCTTGAGAAGAATTCCCTAGGAATCTAACAGAGATTCCATTTTCAAGGATTCCAATAGATAAATTATTATTAGTTTCATTGAAAATCTTTTTTATATTTCCTACAAGATTATTTATTTTTGACTTGGAAAAATCTTTTTCGCAAATCCAAATTAAGGATCCAAAAACGGGCATGTAATCCATGCCTGACTTCGCCATATAACTTGCCTTAGATAATTCAATCTGATCAACATATTCCCAATCATCAAGTAAATCATTATTTCTCATAATTTCTAATTTAGACCTAAAAACTCCACTCTCAATAGATTCTCCGGAAGAAGATCTTCCAAGTCTTATCAAATCAGTAAATAAAAAACTTGAAGTTTCTGAAATAGATACTTTAAAAATTTGCTCATATAAACCATTTGCAAAGATGATTGTTTCTTGTGGAAGATACTCTAAATGAGAATTATCAAGAATCTTTATGACATTCTTTTGCTTTGAAAAACTTCCTTTTGGATTTATTTTAGATCTTCCAACTGATCCATATACTTTCTGAGCTGAAGAAGTCGTCAACAAAACCTTAGAGTTTTTTTCAAGATTAACCTCAAAATCGAGTAAAT
>QCCD01000002.1 GCA_003281405.1 Prochlorococcus sp. AG-347-K16
TTCTCACTTCTCAAATCTGGTCGGAAACTGTAAGTATCTACTCCTCTTTGCCATAGAGCAGTCCTTTGAATACCTTTATCTTTTAACTCATTCACCATAGCGGTGGATGTACATAAATTTAACAAGGCTTGATTATGTGCTGCTTTAAGTAATTCCCACAAAAGTGGCTCTAACATACCCATACCGTAATGTTCTAGATATTTCGGAAGATGAGTATGGTAACTGGCAATTAAAGGAATATTATTAGTTTTCGCCAACCATATGCCACCTAAGCCAAGTACAGCTGGATTAACAACATGTATCAAATCAGGACTAAATTTTTCTAACTTATCTGAGACTGCAGGACCTGGTAAACCAAGCTTCAACTCTGGGTATAAGGGTAATGGCATTGCAGCAACTCCAACTACAGTTGCGCCCATATATGATTCTGGACAACCCTCTGGGCAAAAAATTATAACTTCATCACCATTTTTTATTAAAAATTCAATCGTTTTAGTCAGTCTTGTGACTATGCCGTCAACTTTAGGTAAAAAAGTTTCAGTAAACAATGCAATTTTCACTTTCTTAGGGTAATTATTTCAGAAGTTTTAATTAGTATTTATAGCCTCAGCTTGTTTTTTAGTCCAGGATGAAACACAAGGTATGCGCTTAAGATCACATCTATTGGAGTATTTTTTAGCAACTTCAACAACTTCTTCTAGTAAACCATTATCAAGAGTCGTTGGGTTTAAACCTAATTCTATAAAGCACTTATTATCAACAATTAGATCATTTTCTACTGCTTCATTCCTTGGGTTTGGTAAATAATTGATATCAGCACCTGTTAGGGACGCAACTTTTTTAGCTAGTTCTCCAACTTGATGACTTTCAGTCATTTGGTTAAAGATTTTAACTCTCTCTCCAGGTTTTGGAGGATTTTCAAGAGCAAGTTGTACACATTTTACAGAGTCTTTTATGTGAATAAAGGCTCTTGTTTGCCCTCCTGTCCCATGAACACTTAATGGATATCCAATTGCTGCTTGCATTAGAAACCTGTTTAGAACAGTTCCATAATCTCCATCGTAGTCAAATCGGTTTGTTAATCTAGGATCTTTTAAAGTTGCGTCTGTATTTGTTCCCCAAACAATGCCTTGATGTAGATCAGTAATCCTCACAAGATCATTTTTGTTGTAGTAAAGAAATAATAATTGATCTAAAGTTTTAGTCATATGGTAAACACTACCTGGACTTGCAGGGTGTAATATTTCTTCCTCAAACCGGCTTCCATCTGGTTGTGGAACTTCAACTTTTAGATAACCTTCTGGAATTGTTGCACCTCTATGTGATCCATATCCGTAAACTCCCATTGTTCCTAAATGTACAACATGAATATCTAAATTACTCTCTACTATTGCAGCAAGAAGGTTGTGGGTGCCATTAACATTATTATCTACTGTATATCTTTTGGTAAAACTAGATTTCATCGAGTAAGGCGCTGCTCTTTGTTCTGCAAAATGGATCACAGAATCTGGCTTTTCATCAATGAGCAAATTGAGTAATTTTTGATATTGTTTAGAGATATCCATGTTAAGAAATTTCATAGGCTTACCTCCAATTTCTTCCCATGCAGATAGTCGTTCTGTTATCGAAGCAATTGGAGTTAAAGATTCTACCTCTAGATCAATATCAATTTTTCTACGACTTAGATTGTCCACAATAATTACATCATGATTTTGCTCTGCTAAATTCACCGCACAAGGCCAACCGCAAAAACCATCTCCACCTAGAACAATAACTTTCACTCAGAACTCCAGAATTAATTGTTTCATAATATATTTATTAAATTACTACAGTGTGCTTCCAATTTGCGAAAAAACATTGAAAATAGTTTCAAATCTTCTTTCTTAATCTGATAAACAAAATAATAAGTTTTTATTCTTTTTTTAAACTTTGCTCAATGAAGAGAATTAAATAGATATATTTTTTTCCGGTGAACTTGCTACTGCAAAGTCTTGTTTTTTAACTCGTCCTGCCAGAAAAGCTTGCCTGCCAGCTTTTACACCATAATTTATCGCTTGAGCCATTAGAGGAGGATTTTCAGCTTGTGCTATTGCAGTATTGATTAAGACACCATCAGCTCCAATTTCCATAGCTTGAGAAGCTTCACTAGGTACCCCAATTCCTGCGTCAATTATTACCGGCACTTTTGCATTCTCAATAATAATTCTTATATTTGATAAATTTAACAAACCTTGGCCGGAGCCTATAGGCGAACCCAATGGCATTACAGTTGCACAACCTATTTCTTCTAGTCTTTTTGCAAGAATAGGATCTGCATTGATATAGGGAAGTACAGCAAAACCTTTTTTTATTAAAATTTCGGCTGCTTTAATGGTTTCTATTGGATCTGGTAGCAAATACTTTTTGTCAGGAATAACTTCTAACTTCACAAAATTATTTTCTTCTTGACCAGACAATTTTGCAAGTTCTCTACCCAAAATTGCTATTCTCACTGCCTCATCGGAATTAACACAACCAGCTGTATTAGGAAGCATCCAGTATTTTGTCCAGTTGATCTTTTCGAGTAAATTTTCTCCGGTCTGAGCATTTTTAATTCTTCTAACAGCGACCGTTATAATTTCCGTTTCAGAATTTGACAAACTTTCTACCATATCTTGAGTAGATTTGTATTTGCCAGTACCCACCATTAATCTACTGGAAAATTGTTTTCCACCAATTAGTAAAGAAGAATAATTTTCCATATTTAGAATCCCTTATCTTTAATACCTTCATAAGGTTTATAGTTGTTTCTTTTTTCTAACTCCTTACTTTTTTTAATTGCTGTTTTGTTTTTTGGATCAATCACCAAAACCTTTTGATAAGTTGCATATGCCAATTCGTACTCAAGTAAACGCTGTTGTGCTGACGCGAGGTTATTTAGGGCTATAGGATATTCTGGGAGTGATTGTATTGCAGAGTTATAGTATTTAATTGCTTTCTTAAATTCATTTTGAGCAGCATAAGAGAATCCTAAAGCATTATTTATTATTGCTTTTGCTTCATCAGGTTCATTTTCATAATTTTCAATTGCTTTTAGAAAAGTTTTAGTTGCTTCAGAATATAATCTTTTTTTTATCTGAATAGACCCAAATTCGTATAATTCTGTAGCTTGAGAGAGAGAATCTAAACCTTTCTGCTCGAATTTTACTAAATTTAATTCTTCACTTCTTGTTTTTAGAAATTGTCTGAATACAAAAATAGAAATTATTATTAGTACAACAAAAAGAATAATTAAATAAGATTGAAAGGAAGATATTTCCATTATTTATGTTGATTTTTCTAGATTATATTCTTTTTTCTAATTACTAACGGAAGAAACGATTTTTTCAAAACACTTAGGATCGTTCAAAGCTAATTGAGCAAGCATTTTTCTATTAATAATAATTTCTGAATTTTTCATGCCATTTATCAACTTGCTATAGTTCGTTCCATTTATCCTGGCAGATGCGTTAATTCTAGAAATCCAAAGTCTTCTAAAATCTCTTTTTCTTCTTCTTCTATCCCTATAAGCATTACAAAGTGCTTTCATCACTCTTTGATTTGCTGTTCTGAAAAGATTTTTGTTGCCGCCTCTAAAACCTTTTGCAAGATTTAAGATTTTGTTTCTTCTTTTTCTGGCTATGTTGCCTCTTTTTACACGTGCCATGAATATCTAATAAAAATTTGTTAAAGATTTATGCGTATGGAATCATTAATCTTACATTATCAGCATCTCTTTCATCAACTACGGCTTTTGTTGATAGATGTCTTTTTAACTTTGAGCTTTTATGATCAAGTAAATGATTATGGAAAGCTCTTCTTCTCATGAATTTACCCGTCGCAGTAGCTTTAAATCTTTTGGCAGCTGATTTACGAGTTTTTAGTTTAGACATTTAAGTCAAATGTGTTTAATTAGGATAATCTAAACCTTTATACGCATTGGTGCAAATTAAAGTTGTTAATTGATTAAGAAAGTTCTAATTTATGAAACTTAAATTTGCCTTTTTACATTTATTTTTAGGATGCATTTCTCTTTTATTAATAAATACTAAATTTACTTCAAATGTTAAAGCAGAAGAATCGCAAAAGGTTGAACTCAATAATGAAATTAAAAAAGGAAAATTTTTAATTGGTCTAAAGCAATATTTAGGTGGGGAGAATGACAGTTTTTCAAAAAAAAAGAATATCAACTTTATCACAGATAAAGGTTTGTTAAACCTGATATCGTCCAACGGTATTAAACATAAATCAAAACAGATTAATATTAGCTGGGTGGATATACCCATCAAAAATCCAAAAACAATCGAAAGAATTGTTTTTGGTCCTTTTGCTAGCTATGAGTCAGCAAAAAAACAAGCAGAGAAACTTAAAGATAAAGGATTTGAGACGACTGTTGCTTATCCTAAAAATTGGGAAGTATGGATTCCATTTGAAGATGATCTTCCAGAGTTTCAATTGAAAAATAAAATTTTTAGAAAAATAAAAAATTTTCAAATTACGCCTGTTCTTAGAAGTGAATACAGTGTTATGAAACTCGAAGGACCTATATATATTTATGCTCAAGAGGAAATAAAAATAAATGGTGTCAATTTTGGTAAAAGTTTTTATTTATTAAAAGATTTATATGGGACTTGGACGTTAGTTCAAAAAATTGAGTTTGACGATTATTTGGCAGGTGTTTTGCCATACGAAATTGGACCGAATTCTCCTTTAGAAGCTCTCAAGGCACAAGCAGTTATAGCAAGAACTTGGGGAATTTTTAATTCTGATAGATTTAATATGGATAAATATCATTTATGTATCACCACTCAATGTCAAGTTTATAAGCCTCCTAAAATTACAAATAAAAAAGTACTACAAGCTATAGAAGCAACTTCAGATTTAATCCTAACTTATGGAAATAAACCAATAAATGCTTTTTACCATGGTTCTAATGGAGGCGTATCTGCTACTGCAGGAGAGTCTTGGCAAATTCAAGATTTTTCTTATTTTAAATCAATCATTGATGGTTCTAAATCATTAAATAAAATTTTTAAAGTTCCAATTACAAATGAATCTGATTTAAATAATTTTTTAGATTTTGATAAAGAACAGTTTTATGGGAGTAATCATTCTCTTTTTCGATGGAATAAGAAAATTTCTAGTCTTGAAATTAAAGAAAAATTACTCAAAAACAAACTTATAAGTATTAATGAAGATGTTTTGAATTTAAATTCTATTGAACGTGGGTCTAGTGGCAGAGTGAAAAAATTGGAAATACAAACGGACAAAGGTAATAAATCAATTGTTCTTATTAAAGATGATATTCGACGGGTATTAAATTTTATACCCAGTAATTTGTTTACTATTAATAAATTAAATGATGATTTATGGCTTTTGAGAGGAGGAGGCTTCGGTCATGGTGTAGGTTTATCTCAGTCAGGAGCAATTGAAATGGCTAAATTAGGATTCTCTTATGAACAAATATTGAATCATTACTATAAAGATGCAAAACTGAAAAAATTTGAGATATTGTCTCAATGAAAGTTAAGTAATTAAAAATTTACTTTTATGAGTAAGGGCTTTTATAAAAATCGAAGATTGAAGTCGTTTATATTTCTTAGTGCTTGTTTTTTAGTAGCTTTTATTCCTCATGCTTACAATATCGAAAATTTCTTTTACATTATATTGACTCTTTCTTTTGTGATTGTTTTTTACGGTTTAATAATTATTTCTAGAAATTTCAAAAGGAACAACGTTTTCAATACTGTAGGCAGAAGAATTAGCAATATAGAGTTACCTGTGCTTGATATTTTAGTCGCAGCTAGAGATGAAGAGAATGTCATAGCAAGATTAGTTGAAAGATTATTTAGTTTAGATTATCCAGCAAATAAATTAAATATTTACATAATCGATGATGGTAGCACTGATAAGACGCCTTTAATTTTAGATCGATTAGCTAGACAATATGACAAGCTAAAAGTCATAAGTCGTTCTCCAAATGCAGGAGGGGGAAAGTCAGGAGCTTTGAATTATGCCTTGAAGTTTACTCATGGTGAATGGTTATTAGTTTTGGATGCTGATGCTGAATTAAAACAAGATTCTTTGATAAGGTTATTTAGTTTTGTAGAAGAGGGTGATTGGTCTGCAGTTCAACTAAGAAAATCAGTAACAAATGTAAGTAAGAATTTTTTAACTTCCTGTCAGTCAATGGAAATGGCTATGGACGCCATCTTTCAATATGGAAGATTATCAGTTGCTGGAGTTTCTGAATTAAGGGGTAATGGCCAATTAATTAAGAAAGAAACATTATTGGCATGTGGTTCTTTTAATGAAGATACAGTTACAGATGATCTTGATTTGAGTTTAAGATTATTATTATCAAAATTTAGAATTGGAATCTTGTGGGATCCTCCAGTTATGGAGGAAGCAGTTGAGAATTTAAATGCTTTATTAGCGCAAAGGCAAAGATGGGCAGAGGGGGGTTTGCAAAGATTCTTTGATTATGGAGATCAATTATTTACCAATAAAATTGATTATTTGCAAAAATTTGATTTAACTTACTTCTTTATCTTGCAATATGCACTACCAATAATTTCTATTTTTGATTTAGTGTTCAGTCTTGCTTTGTTAGATTCACCAATTTACTGGCCTATTTCATTTACAGCTTTTATGTTATCTGGAATTGCGTTTTGGTACGGTTCTTCTTGTAAAAGCGAAGTACCAGTATTGCAAAAAAGCAATTTTTTGATGGTATTTGTCTCGGTTTTTTATTTATCACATTGGTTTTTAGTAATCCCTTGGGTAACAATAAAGATGTCTATTTTTCCTAAAAAGATACTTTGGCGAAAAACTATTCATACTGGAGTTTAATTTATTCATCAAGGTCTATAATTTCTCCATTAAAAAAATCTGCTAAGTTTTTTGAGCTATCATCATAAGTCTCCTCTTTAGATATTTTTGTTGATGAATTAGTTTTTGGTTCTATTTTATTTAATGGTCGAAAATTTTTTACTTCATTTTGGGTCATTTTTGGAGTATTTGTTGGGTTATTTTTATTTAAATTTTTGGTTGAAAAATTAAGTATTATTTGATCTCCAAATATCTTTCTTACAGTATTTTCAATTATTACTTTTCTGCTTTTAATCATATTTTCCCAGTTCGGAGATAATGCAATTGTTATTTTCTCCGAATCAAAACTTTCAAGTTCGGCTTGTTGTGAAAGTAACATTCTTGTTGATGGCAACTCTACTTTAGAAAGAATTAATTCCCATTTATCTTTTAAATTATTTGATCCAGGATTATTTTGGTTATTGTCAGAAATATTTTCAATACTTTCTTTTTCAAGAACTGCAAATTTTTCTAATTTTTCGTCTTTTTTTTCGATCAATTCATCGCTACCTATCTCTTTTTTGATAATTGGTTTTTGACTTTCATTAGAAATATTTTCTTTATTAAAAATTGCAATGTTTTGTCTACTTTCATGATTTTCCTCAGTCGTATTATTTTTACTTTCTTGCGTATTTTTAAGACTATTTATCTCTTGATTACCTAGAAGCCCAGTTAAATGTATTTCAAACCAAAGCCTTGGATTATCACTTGATTTGATTTGATATTCAATATTTCTCAGATTATTATGCCAGTTAATTATTGTTGATTTATTTATTGTTCTTGAGATTTTATCCAGTTCATCTTGAAATTCATCAGAGGTATAATAAAGATCTGAATATTTATTATTTGTAGTGTGTAATAGTAGATCTCTTGTTATGTTTAATAAACCAATAATTATTTGAAGAGGTTCGTTGCCTGCATCATATAATTTGTTGCAGGTAATAATTAATGACTCTGGATTATTCTCAACTAATGATTTAATCAGATTTGTTAATTCACTTTCAGATACTTCACCTAGTAGATTTTGTATATTATTAATTGTTATTCCTTCTGGTAAAAGATTCAATTGTTCAAGGAGGCTTTGTGCATCTCTCATCCCTCCATTAGATCTTTTTGCAATCATTTTTAAGGCCTGCACTTCATACTCAATGGATTCTTTTTCGGCAATTTCTGATAAATGTTGAAAAATATCACTTGGGCTTATTCTTTTAAAATCAAACTTTTGGCATCTACTTTTTATTGTATTTAATACTCTCTCAGGATTTGTCGTCGCAAGGATAAATACAACTCTTGAGGGCGGTTCTTCAATAGTTTTTAGTAAAGCATTTGAAGCTGCCGTTGAAAGCATATGACATTCATCAATAACATATACTTTCCATCTCGCTTGAGTAGGTGCAAATCTCGCTCGCTCTATAATTTCTCTTATATTTTCTACTCCTGTATTTGATGCTGCATCAATTTCAATAATATCTAGTGCGCTCCCATCTGTAATTTGTCTACATAAGTCACATTTACAACAAGGAGTTATCGTAGGTTGGTCGAATGCCTGGCAATTTAAAGATTTTGCAAATATTCTTGCACTTGATGTTTTTCCAGTCCCTCTAGGACCATTAAAAAGATATGCAGGAGCAATTTTTTTTGTTAATAGTGCTTGTTTGAGTGTAATGGATATAAATTTTTGTCCAACCAGTTCGTCTAAGTTGTTTGGTCGATATTTTTGATGAAAAGGCTTATGTATATTTGGCATTTATTTTTCATTAATTAGAAAAATTCGAGATTCAATTAAAAAATTAAGCTGTAATTTTATGCAGACTCTTTAATGATTCTTTTTGATCCTGAAGGTAGTTTAACAATTTTAGATGAGAACAAATTATCTACCATTTTTTTCGTAATTGTGAATTCTTTTACATTTTCTTCAGAAGGCAAAGTGTACATTATGTCTAGCATTAGCTCTTCAATTATTGATCTTAATGCTCTTGCACCTGTTTTTCTTTCATATGCTTCATTTGCTATCGCTTCAACAGAATCAGGCTCAAATGATAATTCAACATTATCCATGCTTAGCAAAGTTTTGAATTGCTTTACTAATGCATCTCTTGGTTGAGTCAAAATAGATTCTAAAGTTTCTTTAGTAAGACGATCTAATACAGCGCAAACTGGAATTCTTCCAATAAATTCTGGAATAAGGCCATACTTCACTAAGTCATCTAATTCTAAATTTTTCAAGGAATCTCTTGGGTCTACTATTTTTTTTGTATCAACTTTGTTTTGATCTGAATTGGTGGTAAATCCTATAGAGTGTTTACCCATACGCTTTTGAACGATATCCTCTAAACCTATAAAAGCTCCCCCGCAAATAAATAATATTTGACTTGTATCAATTTGGATGCAGTCATGATATGGATGTTTTCTTCCGCCTTGAGGTGGCACATTAGCAATTGTTCCTTCAAGCATTTTTAATAAAGCTTGCTGTACTCCTTCACCAGAGACATCTCTAGTAATTGAAGGATTCTCGCTTTTTCTTGCAATTTTATCTATTTCATCAATATAAATAATTCCTTTTTGAGCTAGTTCTACATTCATTTCGGATTTCTGTAGAAGTCTCAAAAGTATGTTTTCAACATCCTCCCCAACATATCCAGCTTCTGTCAAAGTCGTTGCATCAGCTACTGCAAAAGGAACATCTAAAAACTCTGCTAAAGTTTGCGCCAATAATGTTTTTCCACTTCCAGTAGGGCCGATGAGTAAAATATTTGATTTTTGTAATTTAGTTGCTTGTGAATCAGTTGAATTGCTATTTTTACTGTCTTCTTTAACTTGCCATGCTAATCGCTTGTAGTGATTGTATACGGCTACTGATAATATTTTTTTTGCAGATTCTTGTCCAACAACTTGATTATCTAGAAAACTTTTTATTTCTAATGGCTTAGGAATTGAGGTTAATTCTAAAGGAACAGATTTTTTGGGATTATCAGTTGGTAATTTCTTTTTTACTTGTGGAGAGTTGTTTGTGTTAGCTTGATTATCAAGTAGTTCTTCATCGAGAATCTCATTACAAAGGTCTATGCACTCATCACAGATATAAACCCCAGGACCAGCTATGAGCTTTCTTACTTGGTCTTGTGACTTCCCGCAAAATGAACATTTAAGATGGGCGTCGAATTTAGCCATCGATTATAAGTTTTTAAAGTGAAAGGTGTTAAATATTCCCTATTCACTAGGATTGCTCATAAATATCGATTCGTCATCATATTCTTAAAAAATCAGAACCCCTTGTCACTTTTTGATAACTTTATCAATTAATCCATATTCGACTGCTTCTGAGGGGGATAAAAAGTAATCTCTTTCTGTATCTTCATTAATTTTTTCTAAAGGTTGACCAGTATGTTCAGCTAAAAGTGAATTTAATGTTTTCTTGAGAAAAAGTATTTCTTTAGCTTGTATTTCAATCTCTACTGCTTGACCTTGTGCACCTCCGAGAGGTTGATGAATCATAATCCTAGAATTAGGTAAAGCCAATCTTTTCCCCTTTGCTCCTCCAGAAAGTAGAAATGCCCCCATACTTGCAGCTACTCCAAAGCATATTGTCACTACATCAGGGGATATTTGTTGCATAGTATCGTATATGGCCATTCCTGCAGTTACTGAGCCTCCAGGAGAATTAATATATATTTGTATGTCTTTTTCGGGATCTTCCGCTTCAAGAAATAATAATTGTGCAACAAGTGAATCAGATACTTGATCATTAATTCCAGTACCTAAAAAAATTATTCTCTCCCTCAGCAGTCTTGAATAAATATCAAAAGCTCTTTCTCCTCTACCTGATTGTTCTATAACAGTAGGAACAGCAGCAATAGTTTTATTATTACTTTCGTGAGAACTTATTGAGCTTTGGATTAAATGTTTTTTTTCTGAGTTCACAAATTAGTTTTCATCTTATAGATAATTTAAGGGGTTTTTGTTTAATTAGTAAGAAATTTTATAAATTATTTTTTTTCTTTTTTATTTTGAGTTTTTGTAGTTTTTGTAGTTTTTGTAGTTTTTGTCGCAGTTTTCGTGGCTTTTGTTGTTTTGGAGGTTTTGGTAGCTTTAGAAGATTTTGTAGTTTTTTCTTTTACTTCAGAATTTTCTTCAAGCCAAATTATTAATTTTTCTTTGAGTAAATCGTTAGTTACTACTTCTGTTAATTTTTTAATATCAATTTGTTTTGAAGATTGAGAGATTGCATCTTCATATTCTTTCATTTTTAAATCAATTTCATCTTTCTCAACTTTTACGTTTTCTGTTTCAGCTAATGCTTTTAAAGCTAAATTTCTTTGAACATTTTTTTCAGCCTGAGGTCTTGTGGACTCTGCTAATGACTTAACTAATTCAGGAGTGAAAGTAGATTTAACATCAAGACCTTGTTGAGCAAATCTTTGAGCGGTTTGTTCAATATTATTTCTCACTTCTATATCAATCATAGATTTTGGAATTTCAGTAACCAATTCGTTTGTTAAGGCATCTAGTAAAGCTTCAATTTTGATATCTTTTTGAGTTTTTTCAAAATTGTCTCTAAGTTGTTTTTCAATATCTTTCTTTAACTCTTTTAAAGATTCCTTATTACCAGATTGTTTTGCAAAATCGTCATTAAGCTCAGGTAATTCTTTTTCTTTAAGATCCTTGAGATTTACTTCAAAGATTGCTTCTTTGCCTCTTGAATCTTCATGAGAATAATCTTCAGGGAATTTAAGGTTAAGTGTTTTAGTATCACCAATTTTCATTTTTACGATTCCCTCAACGAAGCCAGGAATCATTTTGTTCTTTTCTAACTCAAGATCCATTGATTCACTTGTTCCACCATCAATCTCTTTACCAGAATCTTTATATTTTCCTTTGAAACTAACTACAGCAATATCTCCTAATTTTGCTGCTCTATTGGTAACTGGAATAATGTTTGCAAACTGATTTCTAGATTTTTCTAGCGCTTCATCTATTGACTTAGGATCAAACTTTGTCTTTGATATTTCAACACTTAGTCCTTTGGATTTTTTAAGTTTTAATTCTGGGGCAACATCAGTTTGAAGAGTAACCTTAAGTGATTTTTCAGGACTAAACTTTGCAAGTAATGATTCAAATCCATCTACCAATTCTGGCTCACTTAGTGGCTCTATAGATTTGATTTTTAATGCTTCTTGCCATGATTTATCAATAATTTTTTCCAGAGCAGAAGCATGTAATTGTGTGATGCCAATTCTTTGGATTAAGACTTGTTTAGGAATCTTACCAAGTCTAAATCCCGGAATTTTAGCCGAACGACTGATAGAGCTGATTGTTTCATTTACACACGTTTTGCATGTCTCAGATGGTATTTCTAATTCGAATGAAATTCTACTTTGAGGCAGAGGAGTTGTTTTGACTATTAGTGCATCTTTAGCCATGTTTTTCTAAGTTATTACTATGAACCGAATCTTAATTATTTCACATTATGTGATTTCCTTGAAAGTTAATTTTTTGATAAAGTAAAAAAAATAGTCAATCTATTTATAAAAATCATTTTAAAGTGTGAGACAATCTCCGTATTTGCCTAATAGGCCATTAAAAGTTGCTGTTTTAGGTTCTTCAGGTGCTGTGGGATCTGAATTACTAAAAATTCTTGAACAACGTGATTTCCCAATATCAGAATTGGTCTTGCTTTCATCAGAGCGGTCAGAAGGAAAAAAAATTATTTGGAAAGATGAAGAATTAGTTACAAAAAAAACAACTAAGGAAGAATTTAAGAATCTTGATTTAGTTTTGGCTTCAGCTGGCGGAAGTATTTCAAAAAAGTGGTTATCTACCATTATTGATCAAAATGCTTTACTTATAGATAATTCAAGTGCTTTCAGATTAGATAAGAACGTTCCTCTTATAGTCCCTGAAGTTAATGCTAGTGAGGTACTTAATCATGATGGGGTAATAGCGAATCCAAACTGCACTACCATTTTGTTGACATTAGTTTTAGCTCCATTAAACAAACTTTCGACTATTCAAAGAGTTATTGTCTCAACATATCAATCTGTCAGTGGTGCTGGCCAACTGGCGATGGAGGAACTAAAACTTTTAACTGAACAATATCTTCAAGGAAATCCTCAAAAAAGTGAAGTTTTGCCTTACTCCCTTGCTTTTAATTTGTTTTTACATAATTCCCCTATGCTTTCAAATAATTACTGCGAAGAAGAGATGAAAATGGTTAATGAGACAAGGAAAATATTAAATATTGCTGATTTAAAGCTCTCTGCTACATGTGTTCGAGTCCCAGTTCTGAGAGCACATTCTGAATCGATCAATATTGAATTTGCTGATGTAGTTGAGCCTAAAGATGCTCTTGAAGAATTAAAAAAATCTCCTGGAATTGAAATTATTGAGGATTACAAAAATAATAGATTTCCTATGCCAAATGACGTTATGGGAAGGGACAATGTTGCTGTTGGCAGGCTAAGAACTGATATAAGTCATCCTCATGGATTAGAATTATGGTTATGTGGAGATCAAATAAGAAAAGGAGCAGCTCTGAATGCTGTTCAAATAGCTGAGTTATTAATTCCAAAAAAATGATTACAGACAAAACTGAGTGTAATAATCCACTATTTGGAAGAATATTAACTGCAATGGTTACTCCATTCACTGAGAATGGAGATGTAGATTATGAACTAGCTATAAAACTTTCAAATTATCTTTTTGAGAACGGTTCCGATGGAATTGTGTTGTGCGGTACTACTGGAGAATCTCCCACTCTTTCATGGGCGGAACAGCATGATTTATTTATTGCGGTAAAAGGATCTTTGGATGCAAGCTGTAAAGTAATAGTTGGCACTGGTAGCAATTGTACAAGCGAAGCTGTGGAAGCTACAAAAAAAGCTTACGACTCTGGTGCCGACGGTGCTTTGGTCGTTGTTCCTTATTACAACAAGCCGCCTCAAGAAGGTCTTTATAAACATTTCAGTTCTATTGCTAAATCTGCAAAGGATTTGCCTCTTATGCTCTACAACATTCCTGGCAGGACTGGATGCAATTTATTACCTGATACTGTGAAGAAACTTATGGATTTCTCAAATATTCTCAGTATTAAAGCTGCAAGCGGTAGAATAGAGGAAGTAACAGAATTAAGGGCTATTTGTGGCTCCCAACTCTCTGTATATAGTGGCGACGATTCATTGTTGCTTCCAATGTTATCGGTAGGTGCTGTAGGAGTAGTAAGTGTTGCAAGTCATTTAGTTGGATTGCAATTAAAAGAGATGATTCATTCTTTTCAAAGTGGAAAGGTTTCCAATGCTCTTGCTATTCATGAAAAACTTCAGCCTCTTTTCAAAGCACTCTTTATGACTACTAATCCAATCCCAATTAAAGCTGCTTTGGAGCTATCGGGATGGGAAGTAGGTAATCCTAGAAGTCCTTTGTCACCTTTAAACAATGACATGAAAAAGCAACTATCTTTTATCCTGAATTCCCTATAATAGGGATTATATTTAACTTGATAATTAAATTTAAATAAACCTTATTTGATTACAAGCAGGCCTTCATAAATTTCAAATTATGCAATCAAGTACAAATTCAACTGTAAATAGATCTACTCATGATTCATCTAGATCTAAAAGTAATACTCCAGCTCTACGGGTAATACCTCTTGGAGGATTACATGAAATAGGAAAAAACACTTGCGTTTTTGAATATGGTGATGAATTAATGCTTGTTGATGCTGGCCTAGCTTTCCCATCTGATGGTATGCATGGCGTAAACGTTGTTATGCCTGATACAACTTTTTTAAAAGAAAATCAAAGAAGAATAAAAGGAATGATTGTCACTCACGGGCATGAAGATCACATTGGAGGTATTTCTCATCATCTAAAGCATTTTAATATTCCCATTATTTATGGCCCAAGACTGGCAATGTCAATGCTTAGAGGAAAAATGGAGGAAGCAGGGGTATCTGATAGAACAACTATACAGACAGTAAATCCTAGAGATGTTGTAAAAGTAGGACAACATTTTTCTGTTGAATTTATTCGAAATACCCATTCTATTTGCGATAGCTTTTCTTTAGCAGTTACAACACCTGTTGGAACAATTATTTTCACGGGAGATTTTAAGTTTGATCATATGCCAGTAGATGGAGAGCAATTTGATATTGAAAGAATGGTGCATTACGGAGAGAAGGGTGTTTTATGCATGTTCAGTGATTCTACTAATGCCGAAGTTCCAGGTTTTTGTCCTTCTGAGAAGACTATCTATCCCTCTTTAGAAAAACATATTGCAGAGGCAAAAGAAAGAGTTATCCTTACCACTTTTGCTAGTTCTGTGCATAGAGTGACAATGATCTTAGAATTGGCCATGAAACATGGAAGAAAGGTTGGTTTGTTAGGTAGATCGATGATAAATGTTATTGCTAAGGCAAGAGATATTGGTTATATGAAATGTCCAGATGATTTGTTTGTTCCTATTAAGCAAATTAGAGATTTACCAGATAGGGAGACCTTATTATTAATGACGGGTAGTCAAGGAGAACCCCTAGCAGCGTTAAGTAGAATCTCTCGTGGTGAACATCAGCATGTTCGGCTTAAGACTACTGATACTGTAATATTTTCAGCTAGCCCAATTCCTGGTAATACTATTTCTGTTGTTAATACAATAGATAGATTAATGAAACTCGGAGCAAAGGTTGTTTATGGAAAGGGTGAGAATATTCATGTTTCTGGTCATGGTTTTCAAGAAGATCAAAAGTTAATGTTGGCACTCGCAAAACCTAAGTTTTTTGTTCCTGTTCATGGAGAACATAGAATGCTTGTTTGTCATGGGAAGAGTGCACAAACTATGGGGGTTCCAAAGGACAATATCTTAATTATTGAAAATGGAGATGTAGTTGAGTTAACACCTAATTCTATTCAAAAGGGTGATCCTGTAAAAGCTGGTGTTGAACTGCTTGATAACTCACGAAATGGGATAGTAGATGCTCGAGTATTAAAGGAAAGGCAGCAATTAGCTGGGGATGGTGTAGTAACTGTTTTAGCTCCTATTAGTACAGATGGGAAGATGGTTGCACCTCCTAGAGTTAATTTGAGAGGAGTTGTTACTACTGCAGAGCCAAGAAAAATGTCTATGTGGACAGAACGAGAAATAAGCTGGGTCTTAGAAAATAGATGGAAACAATTATCCAGACAAACTGGGCCTAATAATTTTGAGGTAGATTGGATTGGTGTACAAAGAGAAATTGAAAATGGTTTATCGAGAAGAATGAGAAGAGAATTACAAGTTGAACCACTTATTTTGTGTTTAGTTCAACCTGCTCCAAGTGGAACTCGTGCTTATATTCCAAAGATTACCGAAGACCAAAATTTCTCCAATAGAAATAGAAATAATAATAATTTCCATAAGAAATCAAACAATAATAATCATCCTAATAGTTCAAATAACCCACAAAATACCCAAAAAAGTCCAAAAGTATCACAGAATCCATCAGCTGAGACTGCTACAGAAGATTCATTTGAAGGTAGAACAAGAAGAAGAAGATCTGCTGTAACATCTTAACTTTTTTCAAAATTTATATAGTTTTTATCCCAAACAATTTTTAAAAACTCTTGCAGATTAATTTGACCTTTATTTTTTTCATAAATTGAAGTTGCTAATTTTGTCAGATTTTTAGAACTACATTGCTTTGGAGATATTTCTTTTAAAAATCTATTTAAAATTGTGCACCTTGCTTCAATACACATACCATTTAAGAGATTCCTATCGATACCTTTAACATCTTTACAATAAAAATACGCTAGTTCACTTAGATCATTACGTTCATTATTGTATTTGCTCATTTTTTGGGAAAAATTATTTATCCTTTCAGAACAACCAGGATAGATGACTTCTAAGTTAGGAATAATTTTTTTTCTTACTAAATTTCTTTTTAATTTAAGATCTGAATTTGTAGGGTCTTCCCAGACTGGAATCTTCATTTCATTGCAAAATTGTTTTGTATCTTCCCTACTGAAAATTAATATTGGTCTTATTAAATAAATTTGATTTTCTATTAATCTTTTACTCTCAATATTACTCAGACCTGCAAAATTGCTTCCTCTAGATAAATTGAGGATAAATGTTTCTGCATTATCACTACTCGTGTGACCAGTTAGCAAATAAATATTATGTTTTTCCTGGTTTTTATTTAATAAAGTTTTGGCTCTTTCACATAATTTTTTATATCTCCATTCTCGTGCTTTTTCTTCTGAAGAAATACCTTCTTTATTTGCTTGATCAAAAGAGAATGAAATATTTTTATCTTCGCAATAATTTTTTAATTCAAGAGCATATAGTGATGATTTTTCGTGCCACTGATGATCACCATGCCAAACACTAATAGACCAATTATGTAGTTTTTTTAGGTCATTAATTAGGGTTAATAAGGCCATTGAGTCTTGACCCCCCGAAACACTTATTAAAATATTGGATCCTTTGGGAATTAATATTTTTTTGGCAAGAATCTCCTTATGAAGCTTATGATGCCATGATGACCAATTTTTCTGACTTAATTTTTTATCAGTCATTTTGTGTTGCTCAGATAATATTTTTTAAAAAATGCACTGTTTTACTAAAACAATGTCACAATCGGGTAATAAATTCATTAAGTCAATGAGTCTGATTAATCTTTTGCCACAAAAAATCAAAGAAGAGTTAAGAAGCAAATCCTTACTCAAAGTTATTTCAGGATTGAATAATTTCGATGTTCAGTCTGTGAAAATAATTGTTGAGGCTGCTTCATTAGGAGGTGCAGATCTTGTCGATATTGCTTGTAAACCTGAACTCGTTGATTTAGCACTTAAGAATTCAACACTACCAGTTTGTGTTAGTTCAGTAGTGCCTCGATCTTTTCAAGATTGTGTAAAAGCAGGAGCATCATTAATTGAGATAGGAAATTACGATACTTTTTATGAAAAAGGCATTCATTTTTCAGATAAAAAAGTTTTAAACATTACAAAAGAGACGAGGGATTTATTGCCTAATTTTCCTTTATCAGTAACTGTTCCTCATACTATGCCTATTGATAAACAAGTTGATCTTGCTGTAAAGCTAGTGGAAGAAGGCGTTGATATTATTCAAACAGAAGGGGGTACCAGTTCTACTCCTTACTCTCCAGGAATTCAAGGTTTTTTTGAAAAATCAGTACCAACTCTTGCATCTACCTATGCTATTCATCAAGAATTTAAGAAACAATCTCTGAATATACCAATCATGAGTGCCTCTGGATTAAGCCAAGTAACTTGTCCACTAGCAATATCCTCTGGAGCCTCAGCAGTTGGCGTTGGATCGGTGGTTAATAAATTAGATGATTTAATATCAATGATTGCGGTTGTTAGGGGCTTAAAAGAATCTTTGAAAAATTCAATAATTGGAGAAAAAATTTCCTAGTATAGCAACATCCTTTAGCTACTAGCTTGATGAACAACTATAAGCTTCAAGCTCCTTACGAACCAAATGGAGATCAACCAGAAGCTATTAAAAAATTAGTTAAAGGCGTAAATAATGGTAAACAGTTTCAGACTCTTTTAGGAGCTACTGGAACTGGAAAAACATTTACCATTGCCAATGTAATTCAACAAACAGGAAGGCCAGCACTTGTTTTAGCCCATAACAAAACGTTGGCTGCACAACTATGTAATGAATTAAGGGAATTTTTTCCAAAAAATGCTGTTGAGTACTTCATTTCTTACTACGATTATTATCAACCTGAAGCTTATGTACCTGTAAGTGATACTTACATAGCCAAAACTGCTTCAATTAATGAAGAAATAGATATGCTTAGGCATTCTGCAACACGCTCATTATTTGAAAGAAAAGATGTAATTGTTGTAGCCTCAATAAGTTGTATTTATGGTCTTGGTATACCGAGTGAGTATTTAAAAGCTGCAGTTAAATTTGAAGTGGGAAAATCAATAAATTTACGTTCTTCTTTGAGGTCTCTGGTTGAAAATCAATATACTAGAAATGATATTGAAATTACTAGAGGTAGATTCAGAATTAAAGGTGATGTTTTAGAAATCGGTCCAGCTTATGAAGATAGATTAATAAGAATTGAGTTATTTGGTGATGAAGTCGAGGCTATTAGATATGTTGACCCTACTACAGGAGAAATACTTGAAAGTTTGGAACAAGTTAGCGTTTACCCAGCGAAGCATTTTGTAACTCCAAAAGAAAGACTTGAGAGTGCAATAAGTGCAATTAGAAGTGAATTAAAAACTCAACTAGATAAATTTACTTACGAAGGAAAATTATTAGAGGCTCAACGTCTAGAACAACGTACAAAATATGATTTAGAAATGCTTAAAGAGGTTGGTTATTGTAATGGAGTTGAGAATTATGCTCGTCATTTATCAGGTAGGGAGGAAGGTTCACCGCCAGAATGTTTAATAGATTACTTTCCCAAAGATTGGTTGTTGGTAGTTGATGAGAGTCATGTAACATGTCCTCAACTTCATGCGATGTACAACGGTGATCAATCAAGAAAAAAAGTTTTAATAGATCATGGTTTTAGATTGCCAAGTGCTGCAGATAATAGACCTTTAAAATGTGAAGAGTTTTGGGAAAAATCAAAACAGACATTATTTATAAGTGCAACCCCCGGTCAATGGGAATTAGATCAATGTGATGGTGAATTTATTGAGCAAGTTATAAGACCAACTGGGGTATTAGACCCGGTAATTGATGTAAGACCTAGTGAAGGCCAAATAGAAGATCTGTTATCTGAAATAAGAATTCGAGCTGAAAAGAATCAAAGAGTGCTTGTGACAACACTTACTAAGAGAATGGCTGAAGATCTAACTGATTTTTTATCTGAAAATAAAGTAAGAGTTAGATATTTGCATTCCGAAATCCATTCAATTGAAAGAATTGAAATTATTCAAGACCTTAGAATGGGCGAATATGATGTTTTGGTAGGAGTTAATTTATTAAGAGAGGGACTAGATCTTCCAGAAGTATCCTTAGTCGCCATTTTAGATGCTGATAAAGAAGGTTTTCTGAGGGCAGAAAGGTCATTGATTCAAACAATAGGAAGAGCTGCCAGACATGTTGAAGGTGTGGCTTTGCTTTATGCAGATAACTTCACAGATTCAATGAAAAGAGCAATATCTGAAACTGATAGAAGAAGAACTATTCAAAAAAAATATAACCAAGTCAATGGTATTACTCCAAAACCTGCAGGCAAAAAAATAGAAAATTCAATATTATCTTTTCTAGAACTTTCCAGAAAACTTGATGCTGGTGGTTTATCTAAAGATTTAATAAATATAGTTAATAACAAAACTGACGCAATTCTCAGTTCCAGTGATAATCAATGTTTGCTCGAAGAATTGCCTGACTTAATAGAAAAGTTAGAAATTAAAATGAAAGACGCTGCAAAAGAGTTAAATTTTGAAGAAGCAGCAAATTTGAGGGATAGAATCAAAAAATTAAGACAAAAATTGGCAAGAAATAATTAAAAAGAACTTATTTTTCTAATTCGAAATGATTATGAATCGCATTAACTGCTTTGTCACAATCTTTTTCTAAGACAATACATGAAGTCCTAATTTCACTAGTGGCAATCATTTCAATATTGATATTTTGGTCAGCCAATGCTCTAAATATTTTTCCAGCCGTCCCAACCTTAAATGCCATTCCCGCTCCTACAGTACTTACTTTTGCTATAGCAGGGCCATCTTCAATGTATGATCCGGGTAATTTTTTTGTTAAGGCCTCAAAAACTAAGTTAGCTTTTTCTCTATCTTGTTTATTCATTGTAAGACTAATATCTTTAGTTTTTAAAGTGGAAATTCTTTCAGACTGAACAATAGTATCGATAAGTAAATTATTTTCAGCTAATGCTAAACATATCGATGCTGCTACACCTGGACGATCAGGCAGTTTTCGAAAGCTTACCTGAACTTGGTTTTTATCTAATGCAATTCCTCTTACTTCAGGTTGATCTTGTTTTTCATTGATTGGATTAACAAATATTTGTGTATCGGATAACTTAAATTTCTCAGCAACAAATCTAATAGCTTTTGGTATATTATTAATTTCAATTACACAGCTGACTTTAATTTCACTAGTAGCTATTAACCTAACATTTATATTCGCTTGAGATAAAGTATCAAATAAATCAGCTGAAACACTAGGTCTGCCCATAATGCCTGCTCCTTGAATACTTAATTTTGTCATGTTTGTTTTTAGATTATATTCTCCCCCTAATTGACTAGTTATAAGTTCACATTGTTCTGCAGTCTTTTTTACTTCTAATTCACCAACAGTAAATGTAATATCGTTTTTATTTCCATCATTTGTCGCTTGTATTATTAAATCTACGTTAATACTTGCTTCTGAAAGTTTTTCAAATATTTGCGCAGCAATCCCAGGCCTATCAGGAATATTTGAGAGACTGAATACTGCTTGGTTTTCTAATACTTCAAGACTATTGACTGTTTTTGTTAATTCTAAGCTTCCTCTTTTTAGCGGGAGAGGTTGGATTTGACTTTCTAAGAGAGTCCCACTGGAGTCACTTTGGCTTGATTTGACACACAATTTAATTCCATAATTGCGAGCAATTTCTACTGCTCTTGGATGGAGAACTGAAGCACCGACGCTTGCAAGTTCAAGCATTTCCTCGCAGCTAATTGCATCTAAGAGTTTTGCATTAGGAACAATCCTTGGATCAGTAGTAAGAACCCCTGGAACGTCTGTATAAATTTCGCAAGTCTCAGCTCCTAAAGCTGTTGATAAAGCTACCGCGGAAGTATCTGAACCACCTCTACCCAAAGTTGTAATTTCCATTGAACCCGTATGGCTTAATGTTGTTCCTTGAAATCCAGCTACGACAACTACAAAACCCTGATTTAAATAATTTTGGATCCTTTCTGTTTTAACATCCAGAATTCTCGCTTTCCCATGAATTGATTCAGTAATAATTCCAACCTGGCTTCCAGTCATTGAAATTGCAGGTATTCCGTATTCGTTTAATGCCATTGATAGAAGAGCTATGGTTACTTGCTCTCCAGTTGAGAGAAGCATATCCAATTCTCTTCGATTAGGATTTTTACTAATTGATTCCGCTAAACAATTTAAATCATCTGTAGTTTGCCCCATCGCAGAGACAACTACGACAATTTCATTCCCTGCTTCTTTACTTTGACAAATGCTACTTGCAATATTTTTAATTTTTTTTATATCACCGACAGAAGTACCGCCAAATTTTTTTACTAGTAAAGCCATATTTAAATGATAATGTAAATTCTTAAACTTATAATTTGGTTAACTTAAATTAATTAATTTCTCTGTAAAAACATTTATAGGATTATTACCTTGTTTTAGTAATGATTCAATATCTAGTAAGTTACTCATTAAATTAATTAAATATTCTTGAGATACATTTTTGACTTTTTTTCGAATAAAAAAAATTCGTTTTGGATTAGAAATGCCTGCAAGATTACAAATCTTTTCTGCATTATCGTTACCTGAATTAACTGCTAGTTTTATAATGGTATGAATTCTTATTTGACTAATTAAACCTGCATTTAGTCTTAAAGCAGGTTCTCCTTTCTGTAAAGAATAATTTATTTCAATAAGGCTTTCATTAATATTTTTTTGTAAGAGAAGATCAATGATTTTGAAAATATTGGATTGATGATCACTAAATATTTTTTTTACATCAATACTTTTAAGAAAAAGTTGTGAATTCGAATCACTTGATATTGCAGAGAGGTATGTTTTAGCTTTGGCTAATTCATTTATTAGTTTAAAGCTGTCATTACCAACTGAATCAATTATTAATTCAGCTGCATTTTTATCAATTTTGATATTCATTTCATTTGCTGCATCTTCTAAAAATCTTTTTTGGCCCTCATAGTCCCAGATTTCTGGTAAAGAAAATGATTTTTCTTTGGCTAAATTATTTTTAATAAGTTTTTGTAAAAATTTAGTACTCTTTAGTCTTGAGTCTGGTTTTTTTGTATTTTGCAAAATGAAATAAGTATTTTGAGGTATATTGTCATGAATTTTTTCAAATTTAGTTCTTAGATCTTCATTTTTGGCAGTAAAAATGGGATTATTTTTCAATGTAACTATTCTGTATCCATCTCCAAAAGGAGGTGTAAGAACTTCATCAAAAGCTTTATTGACTTGTTCATCATCATCTCCATTTAAATTAGTTACGTTTATTTCTTTCCATTCTTTGGATACTTCCTTATCAATTAATTTTTGAATAAATGTATTTTGAGCATTTAGATCATTACCCCATAATATTTGTATTGGCATAATAGCTCAATAAAAACCATATATTAACTATGATTACTTCTAACACAAATTAAATTTAATGGTAATAGATCATCCAATTTTTTTGGAAAGCATCAGATTCATAAGATCTCGTTTAGCAGCCAATGATCTAAATTATTTGGAAAAAAAAGTATTAGAGAGATTAGTCCATACTTCAGGAGATTTTACGGTTCAAAATCTTGTAAATTTTAGTGAAGGTGCTTGTGAAAAGGGTCTTCAGGCACTTAAAAATGGTGCTCCGATTTTAACTGATACCGATATGGCAGCAGCAGCAATAAAATCTATGGCAGAAAATACAACTAGGAATAAAGTATTCACCGCTAGAATGTGGTTTGGAAAAAATAATCATACAAACTTAACTAAAACTGCATATGGCTTAAGTGAAGGTTGGAAGGAGTTATCCGCTATAAATTCTGGAAGCAAATCTCCTATTGTAGTTATTGGCAGTTCGCCTACAGCGTTAACTTATTTAATTGATATTTTAGAAAATGCAAAAGATTTACCTAGTTTAATTATCGGAATGCCTGTTGGATTTATTGGAGTAGAGAATAGCAAAAATAAACTGATTTCCACCGATCTTCCTAGAATTGTTTTGAATTCAACTAGAGGAGGTGCTGCCATGGCAGCTGCTGCGGTTAACGCCTTATTGAGGGAAACTATTTAAAGAGTATTTATTTTATAAAAATGTTAAAAATCTATTTAATATCATAATTTAATTTGTTATTTTCTTCTAAAGAATTTAAAACTGATTTTGCTTTTTCTATCACTTCTTTTGGGACTCCTGCTAATTTAGCTGCTTCTATGCCATAGCTTTTGTTTGAGCCCCCTTTAACAATCCTGTGGCTAAAAATGAGCTGATCATTATTTTGTTCTACTAAAACTTGAAAATTTTGTATATTCTTATTTGAATTTTTTAAATAATTAAGCTCATGATAGTGCGTAGCAAAAACAGTATTACATTGAATTTTTTTTGCAAGATATTCACTTACTGACCAAGCTATTGAAAGTCCATCAAAAGTAGATGTCCCTCTGCCAATCTCATCAAGTAAAACTAGTGAGCTAGAAGTTGCCTGATTTAGAATTGATGCAGTTTCAGACATTTCTACCATAAATGTTGATTGTCCAGATGATTGATCATCAACAGCCCCAATTCTTGTGAAAATCCTATCTGCAATCTTGATTTCAGCATTATTAGCAGGAACAAAGCTACCAATTTGTGTGAGAATTTGTATTAAACCAAGTTGTCTTATAAAGCAACTTTTTCCGCTTGCATTTGGACCGGTTAATATAATTAATTTTTGATTGTCCTCAAAAGAGATATCGTTTGCTACAAACTTTTTATCACTTAACAATTGCTCTACAATTGGATTTCTACCGGCGATAATTTTTGTACTATTTTTTGTTATTGAATCATTTATTGGTATTAATGAAGGTTTTATAAAATTGTTTTCTAATGAAGTAATTGATAAACCAAGTAGTGCATCAAGAGATGCTATGGATTTTGCGATTGATCTTATTTGTTTTGTTTTTTCAGCAACTATATTTCTTAATTCGCAGAAAATTTCATATTCTTTTGATGAAGCTCTACTTTTTATTTGGAAAATCTTATTTTCTTTATTTTTAATTTCAGAAGTGATATACCTTTCTTCATTAGTAAGTGTTTGCCTTTTGATCCAATGTTGTGGAGCTAAATTAACTTTTGACTTATTAATAGAAATGTAATAACCAAAATTTTTATGAAATTGAATTTTTAGGTTTGAAATTTTGCTAATTTTTCTTTCCTTTGATTCCTCTTTATTTAGCCACTCAGAGTAATCATCCATTAAATTTCGTAAACCATCTAATATATTGTCAACACCATCGTGGATCATGCCTCCTTCACTAATATTTAGAGGAGGATTTTCTACTAATTTAAAACTTATAGTATCAGCTAATTCTAAGAGTCCTTCATCAATATTTTCTAATTGATCAGTCCAATCTGGGAGATCATATTTAAATAATTCAATTATGGATTTTAGTCTAGGCAATTTTTTTAAACCTTCAGCTATTGCAATTAAGTCTCTGGGACTTGCATGACCAGCACAAGCTCTACCTGCAAGTCTTTCTAAATCCCCCATTGCTCTAAGTAAATTTTGGGTATCTGTACGTAATTTTTTAGATTCAAGAAAGTTTGTAATTATATTTTGTCTTTTATAAATTTCATTAACGTTTAATAGTGGTGAATCTATCCACCTTCTTAAACACCTTGCGCCCATGCAGGTATAAGTCCTATCAATACTCCATAGTAGCGAACCTACATAATTGTTTTCTCGTTGCGTATTTTTGATTTCTAAGTTTTTTTGAGTTTGATAATCAATAATTAATTTGTTGTGACCATATTGGATTTGTGGAAAGTCTAATGAGATTTTTAAAGAAGAATCTTTATCTAAATTTGAAGGATTAATTTTTTCTAAATAATTTAATAAACCTCCAAGTGATCTAGTTGCATTGTTTAAATTTTTAAGTCCTATTCCCTCTAGGTTTGCAATTTGGAAATAATTTTTTATTAGATAATTTGCTTCATTAATTCCAAAATTAGTCTCTTGAGAAACAGTATATGTAATTTGACTATTTCCTTTAATTAATAAATCTCTTACTGCATTGCTTCCTACAATGATTTCTGAAGAATCTAATTTAATAATTTCATCAAATAGTTTTGACAGAGATTGGCCTTCTAAAGTTATTAATTCTCCTGTGCTTACATCAGCTTTTGATATACCCCATTCATAAGATTCATCTGAGTTTTTTTCGGATAAGTAAATAGCAGTAATCCAATTATTTTTCTTCGCTATCAACATCCCCTCTTCAATTACGGTTCCAGGAGTAATTATTCTTGTTATTCCTCTTTTAATTGGAGTCCCATAATTCCCAGAACTTTTTTCTAATTGATCACATATAACCACAGAATAATTCTTTTTAATTAAATCAGCACAGTATCTCTCCATTGCATGATGGGGAACCCCTGCCATAGGGATCTTTCCAATCTCTTTACCAGCATCTTTACTGGTAAGCGTTATTTCTAAAAGGTTAGATATTAATACAGCGTCCTCAAAAAAACATTCAAAAAAATCTCCTAATCTATAAAGTAATAACCTATCTTTATTTTCTTCTTTTAAGGTTACATAATGCTTCATTACAGGAGTTAATTTCAGTTTTGAAACTGTTTTATAGCTATAAGATTCTTCATTGATGTAAACATTTTTATTATTTGAAATTAAATCACTCTTGAATTTATTTATTAAATTAGTTGAATTTTTTCTTTGTCTGGGTCTTTTTTGCGATTCTTTTTTTAAATCTTCCAAAGATAAATCTTCTGGAATTTTTGTGATTTCTTTTTGCTCATTATTATCATTACCAATCGCAAATAAATTCTTTTGAATTATCGTATCTTCTTGCATACTTTTTTAATTCCTAAATAGATACTAGGTAGAATTTTTTTTTTTGCATTTAAAGTGGCTAAAGTATGTAAATTTTCTCTAAAAATTATCATTTTCATGAGATTATAGTATTTATAATATTTGAAACTTAAGACTGAATTATGCAGGCTGTTAACTTTTTCTTCGTAAATGCTCTTTTATTTGCTTCTTTAATTGCTGTAGTTGGAGTACCCGTTTTATATGTGACTCAACCTTCTACTGAGGAAGGACAGCGAGAAAGTAGGAGAAAAATTTATTCTATTGCTGCTGTTTGGGTTGTTTTGGTTTTTGTGACAGGGATAGTTTCTTCATTAGTTTGAACTTAATACCTTTTCGTGAGAATCTATTAATACATCTAAGTAAAATTTAATGGCTATTTTTGAGGGCTCTTTTACTAATGCCTCTACTTTAAAAGTTGGGATTGTAATAGCAAGATTTAATGATTTAATTACAAATAAAATTCTATCTGGATGTCTTGATTGTTTAAAAAGACATGGTTTAGATACTTCTGAATTAAGCAATCAAGTAGATATAGTTTGGGTTCCTGGTTCATTCGAATTACCAATCGCAGCTAAAACTCTCATGAAAAAAAAGAGTTATGACGTTGTAATTGCTCTTGGGGCTGTGATCCGTGGTGAAACTTCTCACTATGATGTAGTTATATCTGAGGCGAGCAAAGGTATTTCGCAAGTTTCAAATGATAATAATGTTCCAATTATTTTTGGAGTTTTGACTACTGATACAATGCAGCAGGCTTTAGAAAGAGCAGGGATTAAAAATAATCTTGGTTGGAATTATGCTTTACAAGCAATTGAAATGGGATCTTTAATTAAAAATTTAAATTAATTGAAAAAATTTAATTATTTTTATCATTGATCCCTTCTTTAAGATAAAATAGAAAAGTTATGCGGATGTAGCTCAGTGGTAGAGCATCTCCTTGCCAAGGAGAATGTCGAGAGTTCGAATCTCTTCATCCGCTTTTAATGTTTGTATCTTTTAAGATATTCTTAATAAAAATTTCGTAATGACAAGAGTAATTTCTATTGAGGATTTAAAGGGATTATTTACTAAACCTTATGGTATGGATGCACCAACAAAACAAAAATGGGCTGAATTTTATAATGAGAATGTTATTTTCACAGACCCAACTCAGGAAACAGAGGGATTAGATTCTTATGTTAAAGCTCAAGAAAAGCTAGTTAAAAGATGTGATGATGTTTTTTTAGAAACTCATGCAATTTCCATAACTGGGGATTGTGGATTTGTTGAATGGACAATGGGTTTAAAAATTATGGGTAAAGAATTTATTTATCCTGGAACTACTCGTTTATTATTTGGTGAAAATGGATTAATCAAAGAGCACAGAGATTACTTTGATTTTTGCGGACCAACTTTTGGACCAGTTCCTATTTTAGGACCTTTTATCAGATGGCTTTATAGTAAATTTGTATCTTGATTTTGTTTCTCTAGAAACAAAGTGTTTTATATTTCACGAATTAATAAATTTTGAGAAGTAACTTCTTTAAAGTCAAATTGAGAATAAAACAATTTTTTATTTGTTGTCATTAAATATATTTTTTTTGTGTTTTTAATTTTTTTAGAAGATAAAAGATTTTTTACAATTAATGTGCCAAAACCTTTGCCTTGGTGATTTTGATCTATAACAATATCCCAAAGTACTCCGCGGTAAATCCCATCGGTTAAAGCTCTACCAAAACCAACTATTTCCTTACCAACCCAAAGACTTATTACTACATCACTGTTAGCAAGACATTTTTTTAGATCATTAATTGTTCTATTTTTTGCCCAGAAAGCATTGGTATCTAGTAATTTTTGTAGCTTAATTAATCCATTGGTTGGTTTAAGATTAGGACCTAACCCAAAAACCCTTAACCCCAAAGCTCCTTTGGCATGTTTGATTATAGATATTTCTTTCATTTATTAAAAGATTTTTGAAAAGTGATTTCAGTTAGGTAATTTTTGGGATTCAATCTAAATACCTTAATTGATCGTTTCTATAAAATTAAAGAGATAATAGTTTTCTTCATTCTGTTGTAACGCACTAATTTATAATGTTTGTAATAGGATAAATTTTTAAGGACTTTAACTTATGCTAAAACTTTTGTTGGGAGATCCGAATACACGAAAGTTAAAGCGCTATCAACCAATAGTGGAAGAGATAAATTTTTTAGAAGAAGAAATTTCTCGATTGACTGATGAAGAGCTAAGAAAAGAAACTCAAAATCTTAAGTCAAAGATTTCATCAGAATTAGATTTAAAAAAACAAAAAGAACTTTTAGAAGAATTTCTTCCAAAAGCCTTTGCAATCGTAAGAGAAGCAAGTAAACGTGTTCTTGATATGAGACATTTTGATGTTCAGTTGATAGGCGGGATGGTTTTAAATGAGTGTCAAATTGCTGAGATGAAGACTGGAGAGGGAAAAACTCTTGTCGCAACATTACCGTGTTATTTAAATGCTCTTACTGGGAAAGGTGTTCATGTTGTTACTGTAAATGATTATTTAGCTAGAAGAGATGCAGAGTGGATGGGACAAGTTCATCGTTTTTTGGGTTTATCCGTTGGTTTAATTCAGCAAGATATGAACCCAGTTGAGAGAAAGAAAAATTATGATTGTGATATAACTTATGCCACAAATTCCGAATTAGGATTTGATTATTTGAGAGATAATATGGCTGCCGATGTTAATGAGGTAGTTCAAAGAAAATTTAATTACTGCGTAATTGACGAGGTTGATTCAATATTAATTGATGAAGCAAGAACTCCTCTTATCATCTCTGGCCAAGTTGAAAGACCGCAAGAAAAATATCAAAAAGCTGCTGAATTATCTCTTTCATTAGTCAAAGCAAAAGAATTAAGTAAAGATGGTATTGATCCAGAAGGGGATTATGAAGTTGATGAAAAGCAGAGAAGTTGCATATTAACTGATCAAGGTTTTGCAAAATGTGAAGAGTATTTGGGAGTTAATGATTTATATAATCCTCAAGATCCTTGGGCGCATTACATAACTAATGCTTTAAAAGCTAAGGAATTATTTATTAAAGATGTAAACTACATCATTAAGAACGATGAGGCTGTGATAGTGGATGAATTTACTGGTAGGGTTATGCCAGGAAGGCGTTGGAGTGATGGTCAACATCAGGCAATTGAAGCAAAAGAGAGTCTTAAAATTCAACCTGAGACTCAAACATTAGCATCTATAACATATCAGAATTTTTTCCTTTTATATCCTGGTTTGGCAGGAATGACGGGAACAGCAAAAACTGAAGAGGTTGAATTTGAAAAAACTTATAAATTAGAATCAACTGTTATACCGACAAATCAAATAAGAAAGAGACAAGATTGGCCTGATCAAGTGTTCAAGACAGAGATTGGTAAATGGAGAGCCGTTGCAAAAGAAACTGCACAAGTTCATAGAGATGGCAGACCTGTTTTAGTTGGTACAACAAGTGTTGAAAAAAGTGAATTACTAAGTTCACTTTTAACTGAAGAAAAAATCCCCCATAATTTGTTAAACGCTAAGCCAGAGAACGTTGAACGTGAGGCAGAAATTGTTGCGCAGGCAGGAAGAGCAAGTGCTGTTACTATTGCGACTAACATGGCGGGAAGGGGAACAGACATAATTCTTGGTGGTAATAGTGACTATATGGCAAGGCTTAAATTAAAAGAAATTTTGATTCCTTTGCTAGTTAAGCCTGATAACGAGCATAAGCCACCAATTCCTAAACAAAGAATTACAAAATCTAAGGGCGGTTTTTCTACAAAAGATGGTTCAAATTTGAAAAAGAACATTTCAACACCTTCCACTAGTCTTTTCCCTTGCAAGCTTGATGAAGAAATTGAAAAGAAACTCTCTCTTTTGTCAGATGAACTTGTTAAAAATTGGGGTGATAGACAACTCTCTGTCTTGGAACTTGATGACAGGATTGCTACAGCTGCAGAAAAAGCACCAACTGATGATAACTTGATAAAGCTTTTGAGAGATTCTTTATCTAATGTAAAAAAAGAATATGAAAAAGTTTTAATTCATGAAGAAGAAAAAGTAAGAGAGGCTGGCGGCTTGCATGTTATTGGTACCGAAAGACATGAATCAAGAAGAGTGGATAATCAACTTAGAGGTAGAGCAGGAAGACAAGGGGATCTTGGTAGTACAAGATTCTTTTTATCTTTAGAAGATAATCTATTAAGGATTTTTGGAGGTGATAGAGTGGCAAATCTAATGAATGCGTTTAGGGTTGATGAAGATATGCCCATTGAGTCAGGGATGCTTACTAGGTCTCTAGAAAGTGCTCAAAAGAAAGTTGAGACTTACTATTACGATATTAGAAAACAAGTATTTGAATACGACGAGGTAATGAACAATCAAAGAAAAGCAGTTTATGGCGAAAGACTAAGAGTACTGAAAGGTATTGATTTAAAGAGACAAGTAATAGGCTATGGAGAAAGAACCATGAGTGAAATTGTAGATGCTTATATTAATCCTGATCTTCCTCCTGAAGAATGGAATATCGATCAATTAATTTCTAAAGTCAAAGAATTTATATATTTATTAGATGATCTTAAATCTGATGATATTCATTTACTTTCAATAGAAGAATTAAAAAACTATCTTCAAGAGCAGTTGAGAATAGCTTACGATTTAAAGGAATCACAAATAGAAAAGATTCGTCCAGGATTAATGAGAGAAGCTGAAAGATTTTTCATTTTGCAGCAAATTGATAACTTATGGAGAGAACATCTTCAATCTATGGATTCCTTAAGGGAATCAGTCGGATTGAGAGGTTATGGTCAAAAGGATCCATTAATCGAATATAAAAATGAAGGATATGACATGTTTCTTGAAATGATGACTAACATGAGGAGAAATGTTATTTATTCAATGTTTATGTTTCAACCTAAAATTGATGCTAATGAAAAAAATTAAATCAATATTTAATCATCTCCAAGAAATTCAAAAATTTCTTTGTCTTTAAGATTTTGAGAATCACCGAGTTTAGAAATATCAATTGATTCCGAGTTTGCTAAACATTGTAGGGTTTCTTGTAATTTAAGAATTTCATTTTCAAGAGAGTCTATCCTATCCATTAAATTTTTTATCACATTAGCTTCTGCATCTGGTAAGGCAGAATGAGCTAATGGATTTACTTTGACACCACTTTGATGTACTACCCTACCAGGAACTCCAACAACAGTACTGTTCCCCTCTACATTTCGAACAACTACTGAACCCGCGCCGATACGAGTATTGGATCCTACTGTGATGGATCCAAGAATTTTTGCTCCTGCCCCAACTACAACATTTTCCATTAAGGTTGGATGTCTTTTGCCATGGCTTTTACCAGTACCTCCTAATGTAACTCCCTGATATAGAAGACAATTATTTCCAATCTCAGCTGTTTCTCCAATTACAACTCCCATTCCATGATCTATGAAAACCCGTTTACCAATTTTTGCGCCAGGATGGATTTCAATACCTGTTGTTAACCTATTAAGATGACTCATTAAGCGGGGTACTAAAGGAATCTTTAATTGCCATAGTTTATGCGTAAACCTATGAATAACTATTGATTGAAAGCCTGGGTAGCAAAGAAATATTTCTATTATTCCTCTAGCGGCAGGATCTCTCTCTCTAATAATTTCTATATCTGATTTAAAAGTTTTTAGCATCTTAGTCTAATTAATAACTCCTATTTCTTTTTTTAATTGATTTATTGTTTCGATACTTAAATAATTTCTAGCACATATTATTTGAGGTAATCTCATTAGCTGAGAACGATTTTTTAATAATGCGTTTTCTACAACTGATAAACTAGGTCCATCACAAACTATATGGTTAGAAGCCTTTAAAAGTGATAGTAATCTACCCTTATTGTCTGAGATTGCAGTCATAAGAATTAATTCATTACCTCTCATACTGTGTATTATAATTTCTGCTGCCCTCAATAAACCAGGACTTATACTAACAATACCTACGCAACTCCCAGCATTTAATTCTTTTAGAATTTTCAATTCCTTTTGAAAATCACTCAAGTCAACTGCAAGAGCTCTAACCCCATGTTGTTTAGCAACTTTTTCTAGAGGCTGTAAAAAATATCTGCTTGTGACAATAGTACCAGTATTTGAATTACTCAAAACTTTTTCTAATTCTTCCATAGGAACAACTTCTACTGGTACATTTATTGTTGTAGAGAGGTCTTCTGCTATTAACATAGAAGCTCCAATATCTTCTCTAGGAGTGCTGACTATGATTCTTGATCCGCACTTAATACGCCAATCAATTTCATTGGTCAATATATCTCTCGTTTCTTGTAAACTGCAGCCTAGATTTATCAAGCTGTCAATAACCTTTTTTGCTTCTTGATCGGGTGGTTTACTTATTTTATCTTTTGAGTAAAAAGATTTTTTAAATTCTCTTTTAGTAAGATTATCTCTCACATAGATACCTGATCCAGCTATTGCTTCAACAACCCCATCTATTTCAAGTTGTCTGTATACTTTGCTTATTGTATTTCGATGAAGTCCAGTCTGCATTGCAAGTTGCCTTGTACTAGGAAGTCTGTGACCTGGAGGATATTGTCTTGCAGCAATTGCAAAACAGATTTGATTGTATAGTTGTGTCGATGCTGGGATATCACTTTCTTGTTGAATATGGAATCTCACTTTAGAAAAATCCTGACTAATTTATTTTTGGATATAGTGACACTTTAACATTCGTCATATTTTTTGATAAAAATTTATCACCCATCATCTTTTTTAATAAGAGGAGTTTTACGGGGGCTTAAAAACATAATCATGTTTCTCCCTTCTCTTTTTGGTTTTTGTTGAACTTCTGATTGCTCTTCTAAATCATTAGCCATCCTTAAAAGAAGAGTCTCAGCTAAATTTGAATGTTGGATTTCTCTTCCCCTAAAAATTACAGTGCATTTTACCTTGTCTCCCGATTTAAGGAATTTAGTTGCTTGACCAATTCGCACATCGTAATCATGTTTGTCAATTTTGTACCTCATTTTAACTTCTTTAACTTCTGTTTGATGAGATTTTTTCCTTGCCTCTTTAGCTTTCTTTTCTTGTTCAAATTTATATTTTCCATAGTCCATGATTCTACAAACAGGAGGATTTGCTTTTTCGCTCACCAAAACTAAATCAAGTTCTCTTTGTGATGCTATTTCTAATGCTTTTAATCTATCAATGATGCCTAATTGTTTTCCATCTGAATCAACGACTCTCAATTGCGGGTATTTTATTCTTTCATTTATATTTGGTAGCTCTCTAACTGGAGCTCGTCTGTCAAAGCGTGGGCGTGGGGGCATTCAGTTAATTAAATAAATTGATTGGATGATGAACAAAATCTATTTTTTTAAAGTTAGCTTAAAAAAGACTCTATTTTAATTATTGCATCTTTTAGCGGGTTTTTGTTATTAAGCCAAAGAGGATTATTTTTATTACGAAACCAAGTTTTTTGTCTTTTGGCAAATTGGATTGTTTTTGTCGCAGTTAACTCAATCGCTTTTTCAATTGTTGAACGGTTATTTAAAACATCCCTAGCTTCTCGATAACCAATTGTTTCTAATATTGGCAAATCAAATCCGTATTTAGAGATAAGGTGGTTCGTCTCTTCAATAATTCCAGATAAAAACATATTTTTTGTTCTTTGAAAAATTCTTTCTTTTAAGTTATATCTATCTAAACCAAGCTCTAAGATTTTCCAGTTAGGTGGTTTCTGAACTTTCAGAGTTGATAAAGGCTTACCTGTTACGTAGAAGACTTCTAAAGCTCTTATTGTTCGAATATGGTCAGCAATATTGATTTTTTTTGTTGACAATGGATCACAAGTTTTTAACAGGTCCCAACATTTTTCCTGACCAAGTTCTTCTAATTGTTTTCTTAAATTATTTTGAGGAGGGACATCTGGTACAAAAAAACCTTTTGTTATTGAGTTCATATACAACCCACTTCCTCCAACTAGAAAAGGTAATTTATCTTGTTTAATTTCTCCTTTAATAGATTTTTGAGCAATTTCTTGAAATTGTTTTACATTAATTGGATTGATTGGTTCTTCAATATCTATTAAAAAATGCTTTATTTTTTTTTGTTGGATTTTAGATGGCTTGGCTGTTCCAATATCCATAGACTTATATATTTGTCTTGAATCGATATTGTGTATATTAGTTTTAAAATTTTCTGCAATTTCAATAGCTAATTCTGTTTTGCCACTTGCAGTAGGCCCAATTAAAATTATTACATGAGGTGGATGTGAAGACATATGAATTTCTGAAGAAAAAAATATTAGTTATATACTTAAAGTGATTAAATTTTTCATTGACTTCGAGCCTTTACCTTATCGCGGTGGTAAGTTTAATGAAAGACCTTTTAAAAGTAACATTTTAAAAGTTTAGTATTTTTTTTATATTAAATGAGTGAGGACAAAAGATCTAATAAAATCTCTAATGATTATGGGGCGGAACAGATTCAGGTTTTAGAGGGTTTAGAACCAGTTCGTAAACGCCCTGGAATGTACATAGGTTCAACAGGACCTAGGGGATTGCACCATCTAGTATATGAGGTAGTTGACAACTCGGTTGATGAGGCACTTGCAGGACATTGTGATCATATAGAAATAGTTCTTCGAGCAGATGGTTCTGCTTTGATTTCTGATAATGGACGAGGTATTCCAACAGATATTCATCCTAGAACAGGGAAAAGTGCCCTAGAAACTGTTCTAACCGTTCTTCATGCAGGAGGTAAATTTGGAAGTGGTGGTTATAAAGTTTCAGGGGGTTTGCATGGAGTAGGAATATCTGTAGTAAATGCTCTAAGCGAATGGGTTAATGTAACTGTTTATAGGGATGGAAGCGAATTTAATCAAAGATTTGAAAAAGGTATATCAAAGGGTGAACTGGAAACTAAAAAGCAGACTGGCAAACCATCTAAGAAAGGAACAACTATTTGCTTTAAACCCGACAAAACAATTTTTTCTGGAGGAATTGAATTTGAATATGCTCTTCTTTCGTCGAGATTAAGGGAACTAGCTTACCTTAATGGCGGAGTAAAAATTGTTTTTAGAGATGAAAGAAATCAATTATCAGATGGTTCTTTTAAAGAAGAAATTTACTTGTATCAAGGAGGTATTAAAGAATATGTTGAATACATGAATGCTGAAAAAGAATCTATTCATCCTGAAATAATTTATGTTGATTCACAGAAAGAAAATGTATATGTAGAAGCAGCTTTGCAATGGTGTTCAGATGTATATTCAGATAATATTTTAGGATTTGCAAATAATATCAGAACTATTGATGGAGGAACTCATATTGAAGGACTAAAAACAGTTCTGACAAGAACTTTCAATAATCTTGCAAAAAAGAGAGGTAAAAGAAAAGATATTGAAAAAAATTTAGCTGGCGAAAATATTAGAGAGGGTTTGACTGTTGTTTTATCAGTAAAAGTTCCAGATCCCGAATTTGAAGGACAAACAAAAACAAAATTAGGAAATACTGAAGTACGAGGAATTGTGGATTCTCTCATTGGGGAGACTCTCACAAAATACATGGAATTCAATCCTGGAATTTTGGACTTGATTCTTGAAAAAGCAATTCAATCATTTAACGCAGCAGAAGCTGCGAGAAGGGCTAGAGAATTAGTAAGAAGAAAAAGTGTTCTCGAAAGTTCTACATTACCTGGAAAATTAGCAGATTGTAGTTCTAGGGATCCATCAGAATCAGAAATTTATATAGTTGAAGGAGATTCAGCTGGTGGCTCTGCAAAACAAGGTCGAGATAGAAATTTTCAGGCTATTTTGCCTCTCAGGGGTAAAATACTTAATATTGAAAAAACTGATGATACTAAAATATATAAAAACACAGAAATACAGTCATTAATAACGGCTTTAGGATTAGGAATAAAAGGAGAGGAGTTCGACGAAAGCTCTTTGAGATATCATAGAGTTGTAATTATGACCGATGCTGATGTTGACGGTGCTCATATAAGAACTTTATTGCTGACATTTTTTTACAGATATCAAAGAGAACTTGTTGAGAAAGGTTTTATATATATTGCTTGTCCCCCTCTTTATAAAGTCGAAAGAGGAAAGAATCATAATTACTGTTATAACGAGAATCAATTAAAGGATACAATTCAAGGTTTTGGAGAAAATGCAAACTATAATATCCAAAGATTTAAGGGATTAGGTGAGATGATGCCAAAACAATTATGGGATACAACTATGAATCCTCAAACGAGGATGATGAAAAGGGTTGAAATCGAAGATGCACTTGAAGCTGACAGAATATTCAATATATTAATGGGAGATAAAGTTGCACCAAGAAGAGAATTTATTGAAACTCATAGTAGTAACTTAGATATGGCAACTTTAGACATATGATTAATCATGTTCTCAAGAATTTTTGTTTAATTACTTTTGCATTAATTGCTCCAATTACATTACCTGCTGGTGGGATTCAAAAAAGTTTAAATCAAAATAAGTTTCCCAAAAACACAAATGAAATTATACTAAGTTCCAAAACTTCTCTTTATTCTTGTCCAGAAGTTTATGCCAAGGAACTATTAGTTCTCGATATGGGTACAACTTTATCAGTATTACGTAATTGGAAAGTCAGTAAAAGTGAAACTTGGGTTAGGGTTGAATTAGCTTCTAATAAAGTTTTAGATGATCCTAATAGAATTTTAAAAGGCTGGATAAAAATGTAATTTTTGGATTTTATTTCAATAATTATAATTCTAATAGGCAGTACTTTTGGTTTAATACTTAGAGTATTTATACAAAATAATTTTAAAAAAAGTATTGGTTTTGATATTCAGAATACTTCAATAGTAAATTTTTTATCATCTTTTTTCTTAGGAATTTTAGTAGCTTTAAATTTTATGAATAATGAAATTTTAGTTTTATTTTATAGCGGTTTTTTAGGATGTTTTAGTACATTTTCTTCTTTTATATATCAACTATTTATCTTATTTAAAAAGAGAAAATTCCTAAGATTATTTTTTCACTACAGTGAAGTGATAATTTTTTCATTCCTTTTCTTTTATGTGGGTTATTTTTTTATTCAGTTTTTTTAAAGTGAAAAAAAATAATTTTATTTATATTGTTTTAGCTGCTTACTTAGCTACTTTTTTAAGATTAACTATAAATAATAATTTTTTTATTTCAATAATTGGATCATTTTTAGTGGGTTTTTTTGTCAGTAAAAAATTAAGTTATTCAACTGAAAAAATTTTATTGAGTGGTTTTTTTTCTTGCTTTACATCCTTTAGCGGATTTATATATTTTTTGTACAAAATTTTAAATCAAGGGGATTGGATAAAATTTATAATTTTTTTAAATATAATCATTATCGTAAATTTATTCACAATGCTTTTAGGGTTCTGGATAAGTAGAAAAATTACTTAAATTTCATATAATGGTGTTGTTACTTTGATAAGGGATTATATTTATGAAAGAGAATAATCTTGAAACAGTTACATCGTTATCTTCAGATTTAAGTACAAGAGAAAATATTACTATTCAACTTGAGGATTTGCTCATCGCGGGAAATTATGATGAGGCAAAGTTACTTTTAGAGCCTTCTCAACCTGTTGATATTGCAGATGCTATTGGAAGCCTTCCTCTAATATTGCAGGCATTAGCATTTCGATTATTAAAGAAAAATGAGGCAATTGAGGTTTACGAATATTTAGATCCAGTAGTTCAGCAAACTTTATTAGAAAGACTTCGCTCAGGAGAGGTTTTAGAAATCGTTGAAAAAATGTCTCCTGATGATAGAGTTCAACTCTTTGATGAATTACCCGCAAAAGTTGTACGAAAATTTTTGTCTGCTCTTAGTCCTGGAGAAAGGAAAGTAACAGCTGAATTACTTGGATATGAGCCTGAAACTGCCGGAAGATTAATGACAACTGAATTTATAGACCTTAAAGAGATGCAAACAGCAGCTGAGGCCCTTTCTCTAGTTAGAAAAAGAGCCCCATTTACTGAAACTATCTATAGCTTATATGTTACAGATAAAGAAAGACATTTAACTGGTATCCTCTCTTTAAGAGACCTTGTAACTGCTGATCCTTCTAAGCCAATAGGTGACGTTATGACAAGAGATGTAGTTAATATCTCTACTAATACGAATCAAGAAGAGGTTGCGAGAGCAATACAAAGATATGATTTTTTAGCTCTGCCGGTCGTTGATAAAGAAAAAAGGCTGGTTGGAATAGTCACTGTTGATGATTTAATTGATGTCATAGAACAAGAAGCAACAAGAGATATTTATGCAGCCGGGGCAGTACAACCTGGGGATGAAGATGATTATTTCCAAAGTAGTTTGTTTACGATTGCCCGAAGAAGAATTTTATGGTTATTAATTTTGGTTTTAGCAAATGGTTTAACGACAAAAGTAATAGCCATGAATGATCAAATATTAAAAGAAATAGTTTTATTGGCTGCATTTATTCCTCTACTTATAGGTACTGGAGGAAATGTTGGTGCTCAAAGTTCAACTGTTGTCATTAGAGGTTTAAGTACTCAAAAATTGAAGTCTCTTGGTGCTATCAAGGCAGTAGTTAAGGAGTCAATAACAGGTGCTCTATTAGGAGTGTTTATGATGCTTGTAGTATTTCCCTTTGCTTGGTGGCAAGGAGAAGGGCCTTTAATTGCCTCTGCAGTAGGAATAAGTTTGATATCCATAACAACTTTAGCTGCTACAACTGGAGCGATTCTCCCTTTGATGTTTGACAAAATGAAATTGGATCCAGCCTTAATGTCCTCCCCTTTCATTACAACCGTAACTGATATTGCTGGTGTATTTATTTATCTCAGTACAGCAAAATGGCTATTAAACTCATCATTAGCCTAAATTGACTAGGTATTTATTCTCATTTTTGTAAAAATGTGGATTTTTATGTTTAACTTTACATTTCTTAATGGTATTGTTTACAAAACATCATTTAACCTTCATGTCTTCTGAAACAATAAGCGACAGTAAAATAACCTCAATCGCAAGTTTAAAAGCAAGTAATGATGTAGATCTTGTTCGATCATACTTGAGGGATATAGGAAGAGTTCCATTACTATCGCATGAGCAAGAAATTACTCTAGGTCGACAAGTTCAAGAGTACATGGAAGTTGAAAGAGCAGAATTAGAAATTAATGAATTAACAGGAGATAAACCCAGTATTGATGAATTATCGACCAAATTAAACTTGTCTACTTCCGTAATAAAAAAAAGATTGAGAGCTGGACAGAGAGCTAAAGAAAGAATGGTTGCAGCAAACTTAAGATTGGTAGTAAGCGTTGCCAAAAAATATACAAAAAGAAATATGGAACTTTTAGACTTAATTCAAGAGGGAACTATAGGACTTGTTAGAGGAGTGGAAAAATTTGATCCAGCGAGGGGTTACAAATTTTCAACATATGCATATTGGTGGATCAGGCAAGGTATTACAAGAGCAATAGCTGAAAAGAGTCGGGCAATAAGGTTGCCTATCCATATCACCGAAATGTTGAATAAGTTAAAAAAGGGTCAAAGAGAGCTTAGTCAAGAAATGTCTAGAACTCCAACTGTAAGTGAACTTGCGAAATATGTAGAGCTTCCAGAAGATGACGTTAAAGATTTAATGTGCAAAGCTGGGCAGCCAGTTAGTCTTGAAACCAAAGTAGGTGATGGTGAAGATACTGTTTTACTAGATTTACTTGCAGGGGGAGAGGATTTGCCAGACGAACAAATAGAGATGGATTGTATGAGGGGTGATCTGCATTCTCTTTTACACCAATTGCCTGATCTGCAATGTAGAGTTTTAAGGATGAGATACGGAATGGATGGTGATGAGCCAATGTCTCTTACAGGTATAGGAAGGGTCTTAGGAATAAGTAGAGATCGAGTAAGAAACCTAGAACGTGATGGTTTAAGAGGCTTGAGAAGACTTAGTGATAATGTAGAAGCTTATTTTGTTTCTTGAATAAATTCATTTATTAACTTATTGGTTTTTTCAGGTTCTTCATCATGAGGACAATGACCAGCCCCATGAATAATATCTAATCTTTTAATATTCCTGAATTGTTGCTTCCACTCTCTTGCTTCATTTAACGATTCCCAAGGATCTTTTTCTCCCCAAATCAATTGGATAGGAGCACCCACCTTATCGAAAAGGTCAGTGGCAAGATAGTCATCAAATAAGTTAATAAAACCACGAAATGCTTCTTTAGAGTTTTTTCTTTGAGAGGGTTTATAAAGTATTTCAATTAATTCTTCATCGATATTTTTTCCTGAAGGGTAAGCTTGTTCAAGTATTTTCTTTATAACTTTTGGATTAGCAGCCCTTGTAAAGAGAGTATTACTAATTACTCTTTGTCTGACTATCGTTTTAAGGAGGGGTCTAAGTAGATTCATTAAGATATCGCTTTGTTTTAATCGTTTATCATCCATAGTTCTTTGTGCGCAATCAATCAGAATGACACCTTTGCAATTATCTTTGAGGATTTCAGCAGCTTTCAATGCAATAACACCACCAATTGAATTTCCTACCAAGTAAACAGGAGATTTTATTACCTTTGTACAAAATGTTGATATTTGATTACCCCATAAGTCAAATGAATATTTAATTGAGTTTTTTTTATTAGGTTCGTAATTTAATAAAGCACTAGGCTGGCTGCTTTGTCCAAATCCTAATAAGTCAATTGCGTAGCAGTTAGAAAATTTACCAAGACAATCTTGATTATGTCTCCAATGTTTTTTTGATGCCCCGAATCCATGAACTAATAAAATTTTAATATTTTTTTCAGAAGTACTATTTTTTGATAAAGACCAAGAAATTTCCCAATTTTTCCATTTCCAAGTTTCAGATTTATTCAAAGACACTATTAATATGCTGTTGATTAAACTTTAATTCAAAAAAAAATTATTCGTTTTTAATAAATTATTCTTAGTTAAGAATAAACGTTTATTGATGAAAAAGAAAAAGGTCATATGTATTGGAGAGGCTTTAATTGACAGAATCAGAAATAAGTCAAATCAAGGATTTACAGATTTTTTGGGTGGTGCGCCGGCTAATGTTGCTTGTGCATTAAGAAAATTAAAAATAGATTCAATATTTATAGGACGTTTGGGTAGTGATGATTATGGGAAAAAATTTATTACGCAATTTAATGAATTGGACGTTAATTTAGATTTCTTGCAATTAGATAATGATTTATCTACTCGCGTGGTTAATGTAGATAGAGATCTATTTGGAGAACGTTTTTTTTCAGGCTTTGAGGAAATTTCTTATTCATGTTTTGCAGACGAAGTTCTTAGTAAGAAATTAATCGAAAAACAAATTTTAAATTTGGAGAAATCTTTTTTAGAAACAAAATATTTGGTTACAGGAACGATCTTATTATCATCTCCAATATCATCAGAGACTATTTTTTTTCTTCTTGAAGGAGCTAAAAAATTTGATGTCAAAATAGTTATTGATTTGAATTGGAGAGAGGTCTTTTGGGATCATTCAAGTTTTTCATCAGAAATTAGTCAAGCCGCTAGAGTTAACTTAATCAAGAAATTTTTAAATCATGCAAATGTTCTAAAACTTGCAAAGGAGGAAGCAACTTTGTTTTTTGAGGATGACAATCCCTTACGAATATCTCAACAATTGTCTAATAGACCAGATGTAATAATAACTGATGGAAAAAATCCTGTTGTATGGTACATAAATGGTTTGCAGGGAATTACAGAAACTCATTCTTCGCAAAAAATTGTTGATACAACTGGTGCAGGTGATGCTTTTTTAGCTGGCTTGATTTCAAAATTAATTTCTTCTGGTTATCCTTCAAAAGAAGTAGAGATAGAAGATTGCATTAAGTTTGCAGGTGCTTGTGGATTATTAACTTGTCTTGGTGAAGGCGCCATCGAGCAACAGCCATATCATGAGAATGTTAATAAATTTTTAGGATCTCTTATTTCATAGTGTCTTCCGTAATTTTTTGCATAACTAATTTCTATTTTCCAGAAATTTTGGATAACTGGTTCTATTAATTCCGGCCATTCAATAACTAAAATAGCTTGTTTTTGTATTGCCTCTTCTTCTTCAGAGAAAAAAACTTCTTTTGCTAAAGCAATATTTTCTAACCTGTATAAATCAAGGTGAATTAGCGGAATTTTTCCTGAGTTGTAGTGATGCGATAAAGCAAATGTAGGGCTTGTAATATCCTCAGAGATTGATAAACCTTTAGCAATCCCCTGCACAAATGAAGTTTTCCCTGCCCCAATTGGTCCCTGTAATAAAACAATTGATTTGGAATTTAGATTGTGTGAGAGTTTTATTCCTAAATTTAAAGTCTCTTTTAAATTCTCAACAAACACAAAAGTACACAAAAATCACTTATAGTTTAATAAGTATAGAACCCGTTAGAAATGGTTATTGCAAATTCAGTTAAAACATCAACACCTAAATTCGTCATTTCGGATATTTCACTATCAGATTTTGGTCGTAAAGAAATTAAAATTGCCGAAACTGAAATGCCAGGATTAATGGCACTTAGAGATAAATATCAACATGAAAAACCACTTAAAGGTGCAAGAATAGCTGGAAGTCTTCATATGACTATTCAGACAGCAGTCTTAATAGAAACTCTTGTTGATCTTGGTGCAGAAGTGAAATGGGCTTCATGCAATATTTTTTCAACTCAAGATCATGCAGCTGCAGCTATCGCAGACCAAGGAATTTCTGTATATGCAAAAAAAGGGGAAACTCTTGATGAATATTGGCAATATACCCACTATATCCTTGATTGGGGTTCAGAATCACCAAATATGATTCTTGATGATGGGGGAGATGCAACTGGTCTATTGATACTCGGTAGTAAGGCAGAAAAAGATTTATCTGTTTTAGATAATCCCGGAAACGAAGAGGAAATTGCTTTGTTCAATTCTATTAAGTCTAAGTTGGAAAAAGATAGTGAATTCTATTCTAGAATTAAGAGTAATATCATTGGTGTCACTGAAGAAACTACAACGGGAGTTGCAAGACTTTATCAACTTCAAAAGCAAAATGCTTTACCTTTTCCAGCTATTAACGTTAATGATTCAGTAACAAAAAGCAAATTTGATAATTTATATGGCTGCAGAGAATCTTTAGTTGATAGCATCAAGCGTGCCACCGATGTAATGATTGCTGGCAAAGTTGCATTAGTAATGGGTTTTGGAGATGTAGGTAAAGGTTCAGCACAGTCATTAAGAGGTCTTGGAGCTATTGTAAAAGTTGCAGAAGTCGATCCAATTTGTGCGCTTCAAGCAGCTATGGAAGGTTATAGCGTCGTTAGGTTAGAAGATGTTGTTAAAGATATAGATATATTTGTTACGGCCACTGGTAACTATCAGGTTATAACCCATGAAAATCTATTAAAAATGAAAGATGAAGCTATAGTTTGCAATATTGGCCATTTTGATAATGAGATTGATGTTGCCTCTTTAAAAAATTATCAATGGGAAAATATTAAGCCACAGGTTGATCACATTACTTTACCTAGTGGAAACAAAATTATTCTTTTAGCAGAAGGCAGATTAGTTAACTTAGGCTGTGCTACTGGACATCCAAGTTTTGTTATGAGTAATTCGTTTACTAACCAAGTATTAGCTCAAATTGAACTTTTCAATAAGTCAGAGCAATATGCTAAAGAAGTTTATGTGCTACCAAAACATCTCGATGAAATGGTAGCTAGATTGCATCTAGATAAAATAGGTGCAAAATTAACAACTTTAACCAAAGAGCAAGCTGATTATATTAATGTTTCCGTTGAGGGACCATATAAATCAGAACTTTATAGATACTAAGTTTGATTTTAATTTTTGCAAATTTTCTTACCTCGATTCCTGATTATATAAGTTTAGCTGTCGAGAATAATTCAGCTGTTGCATACCTTACTATATGTTTGGCTATGTTTTTGGAGAATATAATTCCCCCCATCCCATCAGAAATAATAATGCCCTTGGGTGGTTTTTTCGTTTATCAACAAAAATTAAACTTCTATATTTTAATTTTCTGGGGTTTATTGGGAACAATACTAGGATCATTGCCTTGGTATTACTTAGGCAGATTAGTAAATGAAAAAAGGCTTTCAAATTTTCTTGATAAAAAAGGGAAGTACTTGGGAATTTCTTCTAAAGATTTAATTAAAAGTAAGATGTGGTTTGAAAAATATGGAGTTTCTTTGGTGTTTTGGGGACGATTAGTACCAGGTATAAGAACGTTAATTTCAGTTCCAGCTGGCATAGAACTTATGCCGCTAAGGAAATTTTTGATTTGGACTACATTTGGTAGTTTTATATGGGTAGTACTTCTTACTTATGCAGGCTTTTTATTCGGTGAAAATTATCCAATTATTAAAACTTATTTAGATCAAATCAAGTTTTTTGTAAAGCCAATATTAATTTTACTTTTTTTATATTTTTTGATCAAAATAATTAATAGATTAATAAAGCAAAATAGGGCTTAGAAAGGGATTTCACTTGAACTACTACTATTGTTAGAGTATTGATTACTTTCAGATTCTTTTCTGGAGCCAAGTAAGTTTAAGCTATCTACCCTGACAACAGGTTTATATCTATCTTCACCAGTATTTTTATCTTTCCAACTGTCAATTTTAAAGCTTCCTGTAATTCCAATTAAAGAACCTTTTTTAACGTAATCTGCGGCAATTTGTGCTTGCTTACCCCATATTTCTAAATTAAACCAGTCTGGTTCTTCATCTCTACTTCTCCTGTTAACTGCAAGTGTGAAATTAGCTACGATACTACCAGATTCAAAATATCTGACATCTGGTTCTCTTCCTGCTCTGCCAACTAGATTAATAGTGTTAATTTCCATAATTTTTTTTTTTTATACTACTCATATTTCCAGATTCTGCTCAAAGTTTTACGTGCTATTCATAACTAAACGCTAGATTTATGAGAGCTTACCAAAAAATAGATATATTATTTATAAAAGAATTCTTATTGTGATTTTTAACAGATTTAAATTTTCTAGAGATATTGGCATAGATTTGGGAACTGCCAATACTCTAATACATGTATCAGGAAAGGGCGTCGTTTTACAAGAGCCTTCTGTAGTAGCTATGGATTTAGAGGAAGGGATTCCATTAGCTGTTGGTAAAGAAGCGAAGTTAATGCTTGGAAGAACCCCTGGCAATATTAGAGCAGTAAGACCACTGAGGGATGGGGTTATTGCAGATTTTGATGCTGCAGAACAAATGATAAAAACATTTATTCAAAAATGTAATGAAGGTAAGGGGATTGTAGCTCCAAGAATAGTGATTGGTATTCCAAGCGGAGTTACTAGTGTAGAGCGAAGAGCAGTAAGAGAAGCTGGATTAGCTGGAGCTAGAGAGGTTCACTTAATTGATGAACCTGTCGCAGCAGCAATAGGAGCATCACTACCAGTAACTGAGCCAATTGGAACTATGATTGTCGATATTGGTGGAGGTACTACTGAGGTTGCAGTATTAAGTTTAGGTGGAACTGTATTGAGTGAATCTGTTCGAATAGCTGGAGATGAAATAAATGAGTCAATTGCGCTATATCTTAAAAAAGTTCACAATTTAGTTGTTGGAGAGAGAACTGCAGAAGATATCAAAATTAAAATTGGATCTGCATTCCCAGATGATGATTTTGATAAAACTACCTTGGAAGTTAGAGGTTTACATCTTTTATCTGGTCTACCTAGATCAGTCACTTTAACATCAGGAGAAATCAGAGAAGCTATGGCTGAAACACTGAGCAAGATAGTTGAAGCTGTAAAAAGAACTTTAGAGAGAACTCCACCTGAACTTGCTGCAGATATTGTTGATAGGGGTATTATGCTTGCAGGAGGTGGAGCTTTAGTTAGAGGTATTAATGATTTATTGAGCGATGAAACGGGAATTTTTACTCACATAGCAGAAAATCCACTGCTTTGTGTAGTTAATGGATGTGGGGAGGTTCTGGATGATTTTAAAAAACTTAAAAGAGTTGTTGATACTCCAGACTTTATAAGGAACGCGATAAGAGATTAATAATATGTTCGATATCCGACGAATTTCTTCTAGTCGTTGGTGGCATAAAAAGAAAAGTTGGATATTTTGTGGAATTTTTTTATTTTTAGTCTTTGTAAGGATTTCAAAAGGATCTTTATATAAAGATTTTTTTTACTTTATTTCAAAGCCTTTTTGGCCTGGTCAATTTCAAAAAGAAGTTATTGTTAAAAGCATAGACCAAGAATCTTTAATAAAATTAAATCTCATTAAAAAGGATAATATTAGATTGCGTAAAATTTTATCTCTTCAAGAATCATCTAATAATAATAAAATTTCAGCAGCAGTTATTTCGAGAAAAACAGGAGGTTGGTGGAGACAAATAATTTTAAACAAAGGTTCAAAAGATGGAGTGGAAATTGGTAATATTGTTACTGGCCCAGGTGGATTATTAGGAAGAGTAAAAAATACTTCTCTATTTACTTCTTCAGTAACATTATTAACTTCTCCAGAGAGTAAATTGGGAGTATGGGTTGATAGAAGCCAAATTAATGGAGTAATGGTTGGTTCAGGCGATGATCATCCTAGCCTAATATTGTACTCAAAAGATGCTGATATAAAAGTCGGAGATTTTGTATCATCCTCTCCTGCTAGTTCTTTATTACCTCCAAATATTCCCATTGGGATTATCCAATCTATAGATAACACATTGCAATCAAAAAAAACGGCAAAAATTTCGCTTTTAGCAAAACCTAATGTAATTGATTGGGTACAAATTTTGAGAGGAAATATTTAATGAATAAATTTTTTACAAACAAATTATCTATAATAAGCTTCATTTTTATTCCAATTATTTTTTTGTGGCACCCTAATTGGCTTGGATTTTTAGGAGTTCAGCCATATTGGCCGTTATTTTGGTTATTGCCCTGGTCTATGATTAATGGATCGGTTAATGGATTAGTATTTGGTTTGTTTTTGGGTCTAATTTTAGATTCTTTAACTTTAGATAATAATCTTACTCAAATACCAGGCTTAATGTTTTGTGGATTTTTGTTTGGGAGAATTAAATTAAATACTGATATTTTGGCAGGCCATTTTAGGCATGGTTTGATTTGTTCTTTTGGAAGTTTTTTATGCGGGACTCTTCATCTTTCACAAATTTTGTTTAAAAATTTTTCAGATAGTAGTTCTTTAATTTTTATTTCAGGAATTAAAAACATCTTAGCTGAAGTTTTTTTAACAGGTTTGTTTGCTCCCTTTATTTGCTCTCAACTTTTAAGAATGTTTAAAGTGTCAAGAATAAAATTGCATTAATAAATTTTTTTAAACCTTCGGAATATCTCTTTGAGGGTTCGTAATGTTATATTTTTAATTGTTAGAATGAAAATTCAATGCAATAGTTCTTTGCTTTGAAATATCGAGAAATCTTTTTTAACTATGTCAAAAGCAAGAATTTTAGTTGTTGATGATGAACCAGCAGTTTTGAAGGTATTAGTTACGAGGCTTCAACTAGCTGGATATCAAGTGTATTCAGCCACTAATGGCGAAGAAGCTCTTGAATCTTTCCACAGGGATTCCCCAGATTTAATAGTTCTTGATGTTATGCTTCCAAAAATGGATGGATTTGCTGTTTGTAGAAGAATTAGAGCTGAATCAGTAGTACCAATAATATTCTTAACCGCTCTAGAGGCTATTTCAGAGAGAGTCGCAGGATTGGATTTAGGGGCTGATGATTACTTATCTAAACCATTTAGCCCAAAAGAGTTAGAGGCTAGAATAGCTACTATTTTGAGAAGAATGGGCCCAAGTATATCGGTTACTGAAACCAAAGAAGCCCCTTCAGGTAAAGGAGTTATGAAATTTGGAAGTTTAGTTGTTGATACTAATCGCAGACAAGTTTCTAGAGCTGGAGATAGAATTAGTTTAACTTATACTGAATTTAGTCTCCTAGAATTATTATTTGACGAGCCTGGTAAAGTTGTACCGCGAGCAGAAATATTAGAACAACTATGGGGTTATCCTCCTCGTAGAGCTGCAGATTTAAGAGTTGTAGATGTATACGTTGCGAGATTAAGAGGTAAGTTGGAACCAGATCCAAGAAATCCAGAATTAATATTAACTGTTAGAGGGATTGGTTACGCATCTCAGAGAGTTGGTGAAACAGCAACATCTTTGGCAAGTTGAGCCATAGTTTGATAATTTTATTAAATAAAACAATCATATTAAATAAATTTTGTCTGAAATAAAAGAAGCACGCTTACAAAAAGCTAGTTCACTCGTTAGTAAAGGATTTGCTTCTTACGCGCAGAGTTTTAGAGTATCACATACTACCAGTTTTCTTATTCAAGAATTTCATTATTTAGAAAATGGTCAAGAGGAAGACTTTAGGATTTCTCTTGCTGGTAGGGTGATGGCAAAAAGGGTAATGGGTAAAATAGCTTTTTTTACAATAAACGATCAAGAAGGTCAGATTCAGCTTTATCTAGATAAAAGGATTATTAATTTAAATTTAGAAAAACAAAAATTACTTTCTTTTGAAGATATCAAGGAAATAGTAGACATTGGTGATTGGATAGGCGTACACGGAACTATTAAAAAAACTAATAAAGGTGAGCTTTCAATTAAAGTAGAAAAATGGGAAATGTTATCCAAATCATTACAACCTTTGCCAGATAAATGGCATGGATTGACTGATATTGAAAAAAGATATAGACAACGTTATCTAGATTTAATAGTTAATCCTCACTCTAAAAATGTATTTAAAACAAGAGCAAAATGTATAAGTTTTATAAGAAAATGGTTAGATAATAGAAATTTTTTAGAGATAGAGACTCCAATTCTGCAATCTGAAGCTGGTGGTGCTGAAGCAAGACCATTTATAACTCATCACAATACATTAGATATTCCGCTTTATCTAAGAATAGCGACAGAATTACATTTAAAAAGAATGGTTGTTGGAGGATTTGAGAAAGTATATGAATTGGGAAGAATCTTCCGTAATGAGGGGATAAGTACAAGGCATAATCCTGAATTCACCTCAGTTGAAATTTATGAGGCTTATTCTGATTATGTCGATATGATGAATTTAACTGAAGAATTGATAAAAGATACTTTAGCTGATGCATGTGGGTCTTTGATTATAAATTATCAAAATAAAGAAATTGATTTTTCTAAACCTTGGTTAAGAATATCCATGAAAGATATTGTCAAAAAATATACAGGAATTGATTTTGATTCTTTCAGCGGAGACTTTCTTGCAGCAAAAAAAGCCGTTAAAAATATAAATGTTGATTTCTCTAATAAAGTAAATACTATTGGAAGACTTTTAAATGAGGTCTTCGAGCAAAAAGTTGAATCAAAACTTATAGAACCCACTTTTGTTATCGATTATCCTGTTGAAATTTCTCCTTTAGCTAGGCCTCATTTTGATAATAAAGAAATAGTTCAGAGATTTGAACTATTCATTGTTGGTCGAGAGCTGGCAAATGCGTTTAGTGAGTTGATAGATCCAGTAGATCAAAGAGAAAGAATGCAATTACAGCAATCTCTTAGAGATAAAGGAGATCTGGAGGCTCACTGTATAGATGAAGATTTTTTGAATGCTTTAGAGATTGGTATGCCTCCTACTGGAGGATTAGGCATAGGTATTGATAGGTTAATTATGTTAATTACTAACAGCGCATCCATTAGAGATGTAATCCCTTTCCCATTGTTAAAACCAGAAATATCTTCCAAAAAAAGTGAAAAATCACCCTTGAATGAAGTAAAATAAGTAAATTAATCCAATACGAAATTTTTTAAATGAGTGGTGAACGTGTTGGTTTCCGTTTCAAACACGCGGATGCAGTAGTTAAAAGAAATCCTCAAGGCCGATCAAGAAGAGGATGGGTTATTGAACCAGTAGAGCAAACTACAAGTAGGGGCACAAAAATGCCTGCATACAAAATTCGCTGGAGAGATAGTGAGAGGCCTGAAACTGTATTACAGCATATGTTGATTGCAGATCCAGATCCTTCCCCACCTCCGAGTTCAGTCAGTTTAGATTAATATTCTTAAGAATTATGCATAATATTTCTATCTTTTTAGTGCAAAGTTGATTTCTTTTTTTATACTTTTTTGTTTTTCGTCTTGTCGTTTGTCATGTAATTTTTTCCCTTTTCCGACTCCTAAAGTTAGTTTTATCCATGAACCTTTTAAATAAAGAGATAATGGAATAATAGTCATTCCTTTTTTTTCAGTAATAGATTTCATTTTTATTATTTCTTTTTTATGTAATAGCAACTTTCTATTTCTTAATGGATCATGATTAAAGAAGGACCCTACATTTGTATGTGGTGAAATGTGAACATTTAATAATAAGATCTCGCCATCTCTGAATGAACAGTATCCGTCTCTTAAATTTGCTTTTCCGTTTCTAATGGACTTTACTTCAGTCCCTAAAAGCTCAATTCCAGCTTCGATTGTCTCAGATATTGCATATTGAAATTTTGCATATCTATTCTCAGCTAGAAGTTTAAAATTATTTGCATTATTAGTATTTCTTTTAACTTTTTTGGAATTTTTTGCCATTTTTGTTGTAAAAAATCTTTCTACTCAGAACAATTGCAATTAACCTTACATTATGGCAATAATATCTTCTAATGTAGGCGATAATGACTTTTCTCTTCGTAAAAAAGAGCTTAGGTTAGTTGATTCAAAAATCATTCCGGAAGAAAAAGGAAATAATAATCTGAACTTAGCCCGACCTCTTACTTTAAAAGAATTTATTGGCCAAGAACAACTTAAATCTTCTTTAAGGATAGCTATAGATGCTTCAATATTTAGAAAAGAACCTTTGGAACATACTCTTTTATATGGACAGCCTGGTCTAGGTAAGACAACTCTTGCTTTTTTGATAGCCCATGAATTGAATACAAAATGTAAGATAGCGACTGCACCAGCAATTGAAAGACCAAGAGATATTGTTGGTTTACTTCTTGGATTAAAAGAAGGTGAAGTTTTATTTATCGATGAGATACATCGCTTAAATAGGTTAACTGAAGAGCTGTTGTATTCTGCAATGGAAGATTTTAGACTCGACTTAACTATGGGAGCTAATAGAGGAACCCGTTGCAGAACAATTAATCTTCCTAGGTTTACTCTGATTGGCGCGACAACTAAATTAGCCTCAATAAGTGCTCCTCTAAGAAATAGATTTGGGATATCTCAGAAAATTGAATTTTATACTTATGATGAATTAAAACTAATTATTGTTAATTTCTCCCGATTAATAAACCTCAATTTAGATGATGAAGCATCTTATGATTTAGCAAAAATATCTCGAGGGACTCCAAGAATTGCTTTAAGGTTATTAAGACGAGTGAGAGATTATGCTCAAGTTGTTATGAAAACTAATACTATCTCCGTGAATTTAATAAAAAAAGCCTTAAATTCTTACCAAATAGACGAAAAAGGATTGGACTCTCTAGATAGACACTATTTATCTTTTATTAACCAAAACAACAATATTCCAACTGGCCTTGATTCAATTGCAGCAGGATTGGGCGATGATTCTTCAATGTTAGAATTTGTAGTTGAGCCATATCTCATCAAAATTGGTTTCCTCACTAGAACTCCTAGAGGAAGATTGCTTACTGCTTTAGGAAAAAAGTATATTGATTCAAAAAATGATAACTTTTAGAAAAGCTAAGGTTTGGTTTTTATTAATTTTTATTTTTTTGAATATTTTTTATATTTCACCATGCTTTTCATTATCTTTAAGAGGTGATTTGTTTAAAAATGCATTAGATCTTAGTTCAGGCGGAAAATTTAATCTCGCTTTACAAGAATGGAATCAATATCTCGATTCTTATCCTGATGATGCTGCAGGTTTTAGCAATAGAGGTAACGTAAGACTTGTTATGGGAGATGTTAGGGGATCAATAGATGACCAAAATAAGGCAATAAGTTTGAATCCTAGTGAAATAGATCCTTACATCAACAGGGGGATCGCAGAGGAAGCATTGGGTTTATGGTCTCAAGCGAAAAAAGATTACATGTTCGTTATTTCTCAAGATAGTGAGAACTTCTCTGCATTATATAATTTAGCTAATGTTGAAGGATCTACTTCACATTGGGATAAAGCAAGAGATTTATTTTCAAAAGCTGCTTTATATAATCCTGGATTTGCCATGGCTAGGTCAAGTGTGGCGTTAGCAGATTTTCAGTTGGGGAATATTAATGAATCTGAAAAAGAATTAAAAAAATTAATAAGACGTTATCCAACTTTTGCAGATGCTAGGGCAGCTTTAACAGCCTTGAATTGGTCTAAGGGTGAATCTGGGAAAGCAGAGAGTAATTGGATAGCGGTAACTGAATTAGATCCTAGATATGGTGATGAAGAATGGCTAAAAACAATAAGAAGATGGCCTCCACAACCAATTAAAGATTTAATGAACTTTATCGATTTAAAATAAGTAATGAATAGAGATCAGTTTCATAAAAAAATTGATTCGTTTAATGATGAATTAATTCATTTAAGAAGACATATTCATGCACATCCGGAATTAAGTGGACTTGAAAATCAAACAGCAATTTTGATAAGTGGTTTTTTAAAAAATATTGGTTGGAATGTTAGAGAATCTATAGGCAGGACTGGAGTTATAGCTGATTTTGGGCCCGTAGAAAACGGTATTATAGGCTTAAGAGTGGATATGGATGCTTTGCCAATATTTGAGGAAACTAAACTAAGTTTTTCTTCAAAAGTAGATGGTGTTATGCATGCCTGTGGTCACGATTTGCACATCTCGATTGGATTGGGTGTGGCAAAAATTATTAAGGATTTAAAACTAAATTTTGGGACTCGGATAATTTTTCAGCCTGCTGAAGAAATTGCAAGTGGAGCTAGATGGATGATTAAGGATGGTGCAACTAATGGTTTAACCAGTATTTTGGGAGTTCATGTCTACCCAGATTTATCTGTTGGGACTATTGGCATTAAAGAGGGAAGTCTAACTGCAGCTGCTGGTGAACTTAATGTTGAGATTAAAGGAAAATCAGGTCATGGTGCTCGTCCTCATGAAGGAGTTGATGCTATTTGGGTAGCCTCTAAAGTTGTATCGGGAATTCAAGAATCAATAACCAGGAAGTTAGACCCTTTAGATCCTGTAGTAATAACTTTTGGGAAAATAAATGGTGGTAATGCATTCAATGTTCTTGCAGAAAAGGTTAATTTATTTGGTACAGTTAGATGCACTAATCGTAAAGTATTTATGAATATTGGTAATTGGCTAAATGAAAATATCACTTCTTTAGCTAATGGTTGCGGAGCTGAAGCAAAAGTAAGATTTAGAGAAATCACTCCGGCAGTTAATAATAATTCTGAAATTAATAGAGTCCTAAGAGATTCGGGAATTAAGGTTTTGGGTCAAGAAAATGTTATCGAATTACAAAAACCATCATTAGGGGCGGAGGATTTTGCTGAATTCTTAAATAATATTCCAGGAGCTATGTTTAGGCTTGGCGTTTCTAATTCAAATGGATGTGCTCCTCTTCATAGTTCTAAATTTGATCCGGATGAAAGAGCGATTGCTGTCGGAATTAAAGTCATAACAGAATCCATAGTAAAATTAAACAATGAAAAAATTAATACTATTGGTACATGAAAACTAATAAAAGATTTATCTTATCTTTTGTGGCTCCTTTCATGATCCTTATATCTTCTATGGGAATGATATTTAGGGATAATTCTAGAAAGATTTTTTATTTGCCTATTGGCTTAATGGGGATCGTAATTATTTTGGAGCGGGTTATTACCAGACAATTGGATAGAAAAGATATTTTAAACAAGATAAAGTCTTATAAAAAAAGTTAAATGAACTATTTTATTTATTTTCCCGCAATATGAGATGACTATTTTTTAGAAAAGAGCTATTAATAATATTAATACTAGGGGTGCTAAAAATTTAACTTAGCTGAGATCATACCCTTTGAACCTGAATCATTAATTTGATGCAGGGAAGTGGAGATTTGATCAAACTTTAGTAATAACACTTTTTAAAATTAGGAAATTATGAGAAGTTCTTGGATTAAGCCTCGCCTTGGGAAAGACAATGTAACTCAGATGAACTTTGCGAGAAACGGATATATCACCGAAGAAATGGATTTTGTTGCTAAAAAAGAGAATCTACCTCCTTCTTTAATAATGGAGGAAGTGGCTAGAGGAAGATTAATTATTCCAGCTAATATTAATCATTTGAATCTTGAGCCAATGTCTATAGGCGTTGCTTCTCGATGCAAAGTTAATGCCAATATTGGTGCTTCTCCCAATGCAAGTGATATTAATGAAGAAGTAGAAAAGCTCAAACTAGCAGTAAAATATGGTGCGGATACGGTTATGGATCTTTCTACGGGAGGAGTGAATTTAGATGAAGTGCGGCAAGCAATTATTCAAGAATCTCCTGTTCCCATAGGAACTGTTCCTGTTTATCAAGCTTTAGAAAGTGTACATGGTTCAATTGATAAACTAACAGAAGACGATTTTCTACATATAATTGAAAAACATTGCCAGCAGGGAGTAGATTATCAAACTATTCATGCTGGTCTATTAATAGAACATTTACCAAAAGTTAAAGGAAGAATCACTGGAATTGTGAGTAGAGGAGGAGGTATTTTAGCTCAATGGATGCTACATCATTTTAAGCAAAATCCCCTTTATACAAGGTTTGATGATATTTGTGAGATTTTTAAGAAATATGATTGTACTTTTTCTCTAGGAGATTCACTAAGGCCTGGATGTTTGCATGATGCTTCTGATGATGCTCAACTAGCTGAATTGAAGACCTTAGGTGAGCTTACTCGAAGAGCATGGGAACATAATGTTCAAGTAATGGTTGAAGGTCCTGGTCATGTACCTATGGACCAAATTGAGTTTAATGTGAGAAAACAAATGGAAGAATGTTCAGAAGCTCCTTTCTATGTACTTGGTCCATTAGTTACAGATATTTCTCCTGGTTATGATCATATTTCGAGTGCTATTGGGGCGGCTATGGCAGGATGGTATGGCACGTCTATGTTATGTTACGTAACCCCAAAAGAACATCTAGGCCTCCCAAATGCAGAAGATGTACGCGAAGGATTAATTGCTTATAAAATAGCTGCTCACGCTGCCGATATAGCAAGACATAGAGCTGGTGCTCGTGATCGAGATGATGAACTTAGTCATGCAAGGTATAACTTTGACTGGAATAAACAATTCGAACTTTCTTTAGATCCAGAAAGGGCAAAGCAGTACCATGATGAAACACTACCTGAAGAAATCTTTAAAAAGGCTGAGTTTTGTTCGATGTGTGGCCCAAAACATTGTCCAATGAATTCAAAGATTTCAGATGAATCTCTTGATCAGTTAAAAGATAAACTTGAAGAATGTAGTACTTCAGCGTAGTTATCAATTATTACTAGTTATAGAATTTCCTTCGTCTTGTTAACTACGTTTTCGACTGTAAATCCAAAATTTTTCATACATTCTCCACCTGGTGCTGATGCACCAAACCTATCCATAGTAATACAAATTCCATCAAAACCTGTATATTTATGCCAACCAAATGAATGGGCAGCTTCTACCACAACTCTCTTTTTCACACTACTTGGTAACACACTTTCTTTGTAAGATTCTTCTTGCTCTTCGAAAAGTTCTACACATGGCATAGAAACAACTCTAACTTTTTTACCTAAGCTTGAAATTTCCTTACTTGCTTCAATACAAAGATTCAGTTCGCTTCCAGTACCAATAAATATTAGATCTGGTGTTCCTTCGCAATCAGAAATTACGTATCCTCCAAGGGCAACTTTGTCTATCGAGGTATTTGCTTGATTAGGCATTCCTTGTCTACTTAAACAAAGGGCAGAAGGTCTTTTTCGATTTTGAATAGCAAGCTTATAAGCACCACTTGTCTCATTTCCATCTCCTGGTCTGAAAACTAGCATGTTAGGCATAGCACGAAGAGAAGGGATAGTTTCAATAGGTTGATGTGTTGGGCCGTCTTCTCCTACACCAATTGAATCATGGGTTAATACATAGATCACTCCTAGTTCGCTTAGTGCAGAAAGTCTCATTGAACCTCTCATATAATCAGCGAAAACAAGGAAGGTTCCACCATAAGGAATAAGACCACTATTGTGATAGGCAATTCCATTAAGTACAGCTGCCATTGCATGCTCTCGCACACCAAAGTGTAAATATCTTTTTTCAGGACTATGAGGCTGGAATGATCCGGATTCTCCTTTGATATCTGTATAGTTAGAGTGAGTTAAATCTGCTGAACCACCAATTAATTCGGGTAGATTAGGACCTAGAGCACCCAGACATATTTGCGAATGCTTTCTGGTCGCTAAACCTTTATCTGCTGTTGTATAAGAAGGGAGATCTGAGTCCCAATTCTCAGGTAATTCTCCTTTTAACATTCTGTTCAACTCGACGCCTTCAGAAGGATATTTGCTTTGATATTCTTCAAATTTAGAATCCCATTCTTTCTCAAGGGTTTTGCCTTTGTCTATTGATTTTCTAAAATGTGCATATACTTCATCTGGTATTTCAAATGGACGATATTCCCAATTTAGAAACTCTCTAGTTAACGCAGCTTCTTCTTCTCCAACAGCTGCTCCATGAATTCCAGCAGTATCTGATTTGTTAGGCGAACCATAACCTATTGTTGTAGAAATTTTTATAATCGAAGGTTTGTCTGTGATTAATTTTGCTTTTTCGATAGCTTCAGTTATTCCTTTAACATCATGATTCCCGTCTTCGACATGTTGTACATGCCATCCATAAGCTTCGTATCTTTTTAATACATCTTCAGTAAAAGAAACATCGGTTCGCCCATCAATTGTAATTTGATTATCGTCATAGAGTGCAATTAATTTTCCAAGCTTAAGGTGACCAGCTAGTGAGCAGGCCTCTGATGCGATACCTTCTTGATTGCAGCCGTCACCCATTATTACGTAAGTATAGTGATCAACGATATTGCAATCAGGCTTATTAAATTTAGCTGCCAAGTGAGTTTCAGCTATTGCTAAACCTACAGCATTTGAAATTCCAGCTCCAAGAGGACCTGCTGTAACCTCAACACCTTCAGTTTCGAATGTTTCTGGATGTCCAGGTGTCTTTGATCCCCATTGCCTAAATTCTTTAATATCTTCTATGGAAACTGATTTATATCCTGTTAAATGAAGTAAGGAATATAACAGCATACAGCCATGACCAGCTGATAATACAAAACGGTCTCTATTAAACCATTTTGGGTTATTAGGGTTGTGATTAAGTATGTTTTGCCATAATGCATAACCCATTGGAGCACATCCCATTGGCAATCCAGGATGTCCACTATTAGATTTATTTACTGCATCTACAGCAAGCATTCTTATACTATTTACACAAAGTGATTCTAATGAAACAGATGCAGCGACCATTGTTTTAAAATAAGTTAAGTTGGAAATACAGGATTGGTTGTCTTCAATTCATTTTGCTAAAAGCAAGGCAAACATTGTGACCACCAAAGCCGAAAGAATTAGAAAGAGTAACTCTTACTTGAGCTTCTCTTGCATTATTTGGTACATAATCAAGATCACATTCAGGATCTGGATTGACGTAGTTAATTGTAGGAGGGATAAAATTATGTGTCAAAGAAAGTATACAAGCTACAGCTTCTATACCTCCAGAGCCTCCTAAGAGATGACCAGTCATCGACTTAGTAGAGCTTACAGGAATGAGGTAAGATTTGTCTTTAAAAATAGATTTAATTGCAGAAGTTTCATTTTTATCGTTAGCTGATGTACTTGTTCCATGAGCATTTATGTAATCAACATTTTCAAGGTTAAGAGAAGCGTCTTCTATTGCTAATTTGATAGCTGCGGCGCCTCCAACCCCGCCTGGAGATGGAGCAGTAATATGATGAGCATCACATGTTGTTCCATATCCAACTATTTCTGCATAAATTCTAGCATTCCTTTTTTGTGCATTTTCTAAAGTTTCTAAAACAAGAATTCCAGATCCCTCTCCAATAACAAATCCATCTCTTTCTGCATCAAAAGGTCTGCTAGCAGTTTGAGGGCTTTCATTTCTGGAGGAAAGAGCTTTGGCACTGGCAAAACCAGCTACTCCGAGAGGCGTAATACTTGCTTCAGCTCCCCCACAGATCATTGCATCTGCTTTTCCAAGTTGTAGTAATCTAAAAGAATCACCAATTGCATTTGAACCAGCAGCGCAAGCTGTGGAAACAGAGGAACTTGGTCCTTTTGCCCCCAAAGCGATTGCAGCCAATCCAGTGGCCATGTTTGGAATCATCATTGGGACAGTAAATGGACTTACTCTTTTAGGCCCTTTATGACTCAATATTTGAGCTTGACTTTCCATAGTTAGCAAGCCTCCAACACCAGAACCAATAATCACTCCAATTCTTGATGCATTAGCTTCAGTGATTTCAAGTCCAGAATCGTTAAAGGCCTGCTTTGCCGCAATAACTCCAAACTGGGAAAAACGATCCCATCTTTTGGATTCTTTAGCTTCAATAAAATTTTCAGAATGAAGATTTTTTACTTCTGCAGCAAATTTGCAGGGATGTTGTTCAGGATCAAAGAGAGTAATTTCTGAGACCCCATTGGTACCTTTTTGAAGACCGACTAAATATTCATCAATGTTATTGCCAATTGGAGTTACTGCTCCGATACCAGTAATAACTACTCGATGGAAATTTGGCATTCTTTATTAACCTTTTTTTTCTTCGATAAATTTTACTGCATCGCCAACAGTTGCGATTCCTTCAGCTGCTTCATCTGGAATTTCAATATCAAAGGCTTCTTCTAAAGCCATCACGAGTTCAACAGTATCTAGAGAATCTGCTCCTAAATCATTTTGGAAATTTGAATCTGACTTCACTTCTCCTGCTTCAACACTTAATTGTTCTGAAACAATAGAACAGACTTTTTCGAGGATTTCTTGTGACATAGTTTATGGAAATTACTAATTATCTATATGATTTTATGCCCTAGAGTTAACAAGAGTGAAGCATATCTTAATTTTTTTAATTTCTTTGTAAGACAATAGTATTATAAAACGAGGTTCAAAAGACAATTTTTACATGTCACACGCAGTTAAAATTTATGACACTTGCATTGGTTGTACCCAATGTGTAAGGGCTTGCCCACTTGATGTTTTAGAGATGGTTCCTTGGGACGGCTGTAAAGCTGGCCAAATAGCTTCTTCTCCTAGAACAGAAGATTGTGTTGGTTGCAAAAGATGTGAAACGGCATGCCCAACAGATTTCTTAAGTATTCGTGTTTATTTAGGAGATGAAACTTCTAGGAGTATGGGTTTAGCATATTGATTTTTTTATAGTGCAGTTTTAAGAGAGTCCATTTTTTAGTAAATACGCATTTTATTTCAATATAATTGAAAAAAAAATTGGTATGTGCGGAATAGTTGCTGTAACTGGATATAAAAAAGCTTTACCATTATTAATAAATGGTTTAGAAAAACTTGAATACAGAGGCTATGATTCTGCAGGTATTGCAATAATTAATTCCGAAACAAATTTTATTTCTTGTAATAAAGCAAAAGGAAAACTCAAGAATTTAATAAGTAATCTGAATGACCATGATATTCCTGGAACTGTGGGAATAGGTCATACCAGATGGGCAACTCATGGAAAGCCAGAGGTTAAAAATGCACATCCTCATACAGATAGTTCAGGAAATATAGCAGTTGTTCAAAATGGTATTATTGAAAATTTTCAAGATTTAAAAAATAAATTAGAGAAAGAGGGCATTATTTTTAATTCTGATACAGATACTGAGGTAATTCCTCATCTAATCCAAAGAGAGTTAAATACACTAAGTAAACTTAATCTTGAGAATAATGGTTCAACATTATTAGTAGCGGTGAGAAATGTAATATCTGATTTAGAAGGATCTTATGCTTTAGCAGTTTTATGGTCTGGTGCTCCAACCTCTTTGGTAGTTGCAAGAAAACAAGCCCCTTTGATTATTGGCTTGGGCGAAGGAGAATTTATTTGTGCTAGTGATACTCCTGCCATTGCGAACTTTACGAATATTATTTTGCCTATGGAGGATGAAGAAATAGCTTTGTTGACTCCGCTTGGAATTGAAGTATATGACTCAAGCAACGAGAGGCAATATCGAAATCCAGTTTCTTTAAAGGTCTCAGAGCAAATAATGGATAAGATGAATTTCAAACACTATATGTTAAAAGAGATATATGATCAGCCACAGACTGCAAAAAACTGGTTGGAAAATTATTTAATTAAGGACTTAGATAATGGCCAATATCAAATCAACTATCCATTTGATACGGAGTTTTTTGAATCAATAGAAAGAATTGAAATTATTGCTTGTGGTACAAGTAAACATGCTGCAATGGTGGGCAGTTTTTTATTAGAACAATTCTCAGGTATCCCTACAAATGTTTTTTATGCAAGCGAATTTCGATATTCACCCCCTCCATTATTGCCAAATACATTAACTATTGGAGTCACTCAATCTGGAGAAACTGCTGATACAATTGCGGCTATAGATATGGAAATTAAAAGACGTTCTTCAATTGAAGATAAAAAATTCAAACCCAATCTTATTGCAATAACAAATAGAAAAGAAAGTTCCATAGGAAGGCAGGTTTCAAATATAATTGATATCTGTGCAGGAATAGAAGTTGGAGTTGCAGCAACAAAAACTTTTTTTGCTCAATTACTTTCTTTTTATGGCTTAGCTATAAAATTTGCTCAAATAAAAGGTAATCAAAGTCCTGACGAAATTGGTAAATTAATAAATGAACTTATAAAACTTCCGCCATTACTGGAAGATCTCTTAGACAAACACAATAAATCGTTAGAAAAGCTAGCGCATGACTTTTTTAATATAAAAGATGTTATTTTTTTAGGAAGAGGAATAAATTATCCAATTGCTCTTGAAGGTGCTTTAAAACTTAAAGAAATTAGTTACATTCATGCAGCTGGATATCCTGCTGGGGAAATGAAACATGGTCCAATAGCTCTAATAGATAAAAAAGTACCTGTAATTTCTATTGCCTCCCCTGGTGAGGTTTTTGATAAAGTTATCAGTAATGCTCAAGAAGCAAAAGCTAGAGATTCATATTTGATTGGCGTTGCTCCTGAATGTAATGGAACTGAAATCTTTGATTATTTAATGAAAGTTCCTTCCTCTAATGAATTGATTTCACCTCTACTTAACATATTGCCTTTACAATTATTGAGTTACCATATCGCAGCTCACAGGGGACTTGACGTGGATCAACCAAGAAATTTAGCTAAAAGTGTAACTGTGGAATGATTAATTTCTTATAAATTTTGTTATTTTAATTTATAGCTCCAAAAGTCCATTTGGAGGATTAATCATTAGATAATTATTTTTTATATCTACTAATGGTACTATTTCTTTTACAAATGGTATGAGAACTTTTTTGTGATTTTTAAATAGTTCAATAATAAGTAAATTATTTTTCTCATTTTCTAAATTGATAACTTTCCCAATTGTTTTTAATTCATCATTTTCTAAAGTCTTGACCTCGAGATTTATAAGTTCTAACAAGTGGAATTCTTCTTTTTTTAATTTGGGTAGGTTGTCGGTTTTTACAAGAATTTTAAATTTTTTCAGTTGCTCTGCATGATTTCTTGTATTTATTCCTTGTAACTTCACTATGTAGGTTTCTTTACCAGGCTGTTTGAAACCAGCTATTAGTTCTATTTTTGAAGGAGGTTCATTCTCTTTTTGCAACCATCTCATTCCAGGTTTTAAAAATCTTTCTTCAAAATCACTTAAAGATTTAACCTTTACCTGTCCATTAATTCCATGACATGATGTTATCAATCCAACAGTTAACCATTCATTTTTATTTATCATATATTGTATTAAAAAGAGTGTTTTATGGAATTATCTACTAAACCCATACTCCCCGGTTCTTTTGTTGTTGTAAAAGATACTAACTCTATATACAGAGGATATAAAGGGTTTGTACAAAGAGTTACTAAAAAAAGAGCAGCAGTATTGTTTGAAGGAGGTAATTGGGATAAACTCATAACTTTTCAATTAACCAATTTAGAAATAGTTTAAAAATTAAATTTTACCTATAGTTATAAATTTTTCTATCAATAATCTAGCTGCATTTGTTTCTGCTTGTTTATGAGACTTGCCGAATGCAGATGATTCTTTTAATCCCTCAATAAATATATCGCAAGAAAATCTTTTAAGGTCTCCATTTTTTTTTGAGACTTCTATTATTTTATAGACTGGCAAATCAAAACCTTTACTTTGACACCACTCTTGCAATACTGTCTTAGATTTGAACTTATATGGAGCTTTTAAAAATTGTTCTGAATCTTCCTCCCAAATATCATCTAACCAAATGTTTACTTCCTGAATTGAATTAAAGCACTTGTAAACAGCACCGATTAAAGCTTCTGTGGCCTCGCCAATAATAGTATTTTTTGAATTTTTATCACCAAGAGCTTTATGTCCCTTAATTATTAATTTATCTATTTCAATTTTCTCCCCTAATTTAGTTAGCCATTCATCACTTACAATTTGTGATCTTAGCTCTGATCTTTCTCCTACACTCAATTGAGGATATTTTTTTTCAATAAAATTAGAAGCAGCTAATCTAAGTACTGCATCTCCGAAAAATTCTAGTTTTTCATAATTTATTATTTTGTCCTCTGAGGAATGGATAAATGCTTGGTTAAAATCTTGAATAACTGAAAGGTTTTGAGTTTCAATTATTTCAGAAAATCTTTTTGATTTAATATTTAAAGACTTTAAAAAAGTAGTTATTTGATTAATTCTCTTTGCGTTAATTATATTTGTCATTTGATTTGAATAATCAAAACAATAAGAAAGCAGGTCATAAGCCGGGTTCTGTTCATCTTAATTAAGATGGGCAATCATCTATCTAGGACTGGAATTACTTCACAGTCTCAAGCGGCGCTTCAAAGTAGATTTTGTAATGGTCATAAATCTACTAAGCCTTGCTCCCAGCCGGGGTTTACCTAGCCAACACTTCTCAATGTTGCTGGTGCGCTCTTACCACACCCTTGCACCCTTGCCATACATAACGTATTCGGCGGTATGTTTCTGTGGCACTATCCTCACGGTTGCCCGCACTGGGAATTACCCAGCAAGCCTGACCATTTGGGAGCCCGGACTTTCCTCAAGAAAGTTTTATTTTGTTTCCATAATAAAACTTTCTTGCGATTGCCTCTCCTGCTTTCATTTAGCATAGTCCTTATTACTCCAAAAATCATCTATTGGGGCTGTAGCTCAGCAGGATAGAGCAACGGTTTCCTAAACCGTAGGTCGTGGGTTCGACTCCCGCCAGTCCCGTGAAAATAAAAAACTATATGTAGTATGTGTGCAAACTTGCTACTCTCTAGCTAGCGTATAGTTAGTAATAAATCTCCTATGGCTAAGTTGCATGATATGCGTTTAAAGCTTTTAATTCAACAAGAGCATGAGCGTATTTCTAAATCCCAACCTAATGATTTAGATCTTTCAATAGTTCAAGCCAGGTGTCTGTGCTGGCTCGCTCTATTGGCGGAAGCTCACGAAGATCAAGCAAATGATGCTGAAAAAAGAGGCGATGCTGAGCAAGCAATGGGGTGGTTTGCCGATTCTATGAGATTAAGAGATGTTATTAATTTGGTTACTAGTATTGAGATACCGTTACCAGATAGTCCAGATTCACTCGATGAAAATGACGAATTATTGGATGGTCCTACAATTTTGCCCAAATAGTGAGATGATATAAAAAGAGTTATATTTTCTTTTGGCTGAAGAACCATGTCAATGCTCTGATTGTCAGAGATTTTATAAAGAGCATGATCGTCTGATTAGAGAATTTCCTACTTTTAAGCAGCAACAAGAATTGAATTGGGCATCTATTCAATCTTTCAGAACTCTTTGTACAAAAATTAATGATGAGTTGCAGAGAGAATTATCCGAAAGAGAATCAAATGAAGATATCAGTCCAGAAGAAAAACATATTTCTAATACAGAAATTACTGAAGCTTTAGATGAACTTGAGAGTGTTAATGCTTATTTATATTCAATTGAAGCATTAATGGAAAGAATATTTGATACAAAAATTTCTAACAATATTGAATCTAAATTTAAAGAAATCGCAAATGAATTAGCCCCAGACCCATTAAATATGGATCGGTTAATTTTGAATAGATTATTTCATCAAACTCCAGACTCACCTGATAAGAAAAATATTAATTAGTTAACTCTTCGACATCGCAAGTAATTTCAACTGGCATTGGAGATACTTTCCAAATAGATTTGCAGTACTCTCTAATAGATCGATCAGAAGAAAAATATCCTGATCTAGCAGTATTTAATAATGCCATTTTATTCCAAGCTTTTTTATTATTCCAGCATTCACTTACTACATCCTGTTTGTTTAGGTAGTCTTCAAAGTCAGCCATAACAAAGAATGGATCATGTCCCGTCAAGCTATTTAATAAAGGTTTAAATAGTTCTTTATCACCATTGCTAAAGTGGCCTATTTCAATGAGACGTATAACCTCTTTAAGTTCTGGACATTGATCTATAAAAGTTTTTGGGGAATAATTATTGTTTTTTAAATCCATAATTTTGCTTTCAGTTTTACCAAAAAGGAAAAAATTCTCTTTTCTCACAAGATCTCTTAATTCAACATTAGCTCCATCTAAGGTTCCAATAGTTAAAGCTCCATTCATTGCAAATTTCATATTTCCAGTCCCAGATGCTTCTTTACCAGCAGTAGAAATTTGTTCTGAAAGATCCGTTGCAGGATAAACTATTTCACCAAGTTTAACGTTATAGTCTGGTAAAAAAACAACTCTTAATAGACCATCCATATCTGGATCGGAATTGACTACATCAGCAATACCATTTATGAATCGAATCATCAGCTTTGCCATAAAGTAGCCTGGTGCAGCTTTACCTCCAAATATTATTGTTCTTGGGACTTCATATTTGTTTGTACCATTTTTGATTCTTAAGTATTGAGCAATAATCTGGAGAGCGTTTAGATGTTGTCTTTTATATTGATGTATTCTTTTTACTTGAACATCAAATAAACTTGATGGGTCTACAAGTATTCCAGTTTTTGAATGGATAAAACTAGCTAATTTTCTTTTCCCATTTAGTTTAGTTTCCTCAAATTTTTTTAAAAAATTGTTGTCATCTTTTTTTTCTTCTAACTTCTTTAGAAGTTCCATATTTGTTATCCAATTTGGACCAACTTCTTCTTCTAGAAGCTTAGATAATGATGGGTTAGATAAGGCAACCCATCTTCTTGGAGTAACACCATTAGTTACATTTGTAAATTTCTCAGGCCATAATGCTGCAAATTCAGGCAGAAGTTGTCTTTTTATTAGATCTGAATGAAGTGCTGCAACACCGTTTATATGATGAGCTCCAATTGTGGCCAAGTGGGCCATCCGAACTGATTTCGAGCCTTCTTCATCAATTATTGATAGTTTTTGAAGAATCTTATCATCTCCAGGATAACGTAGTCTTAATTGCTGTAGAAATCTCCAATTAATTTCATAAATAATTTCTAGATGACGAGGAAGAAGATCGTTAAATAAACCTAAATCCCATTTCTCTAAAGCTTCTGGTAGTAATGTATGGTTGGTATAAGCAACTGAGGAGGTTGTTATATTCCAGGCTTTATCCCAGCCGATTTGATATTGGTCAATAAGAAGTCGCATTAATTCTGCAACTGCAATAGCAGGGTGAGTATCATTTAATTGAACTGTCCAATGCTTGGGGAATTCTGTGATTGATATTGATCTTTTTTCAAGGCTTCTCAACATATCTTGAAGAGAACAACTTACAAAAAAGTGTTGTTGTTTGAGTCTTAATCTTCTACCTTCGTCAGTTCCATCATTCGGATAAAGAACTTTTGAAAGAGTTTCAGATGCAACTTTTTCTTCTACTGCACCATAATAATCACCAATATTGAATGCATAAAAGTCAAAACTTTCAGTTGCATCAGCTCTCCATAATCTTAATCTGTCACATGTATTTACTCTGTATCCTAAAACTGGAACATCATGAGGTACTCCAATAGCATGTTCAGAGGGAATCCATCTTGATCTGTAGTTTCCTTTATCATCTCTATAACTTTCAGTTCTGCCTCCAAAACCAACGAAACATGATTCGTCTGGCTGTGGAAGTTCCCATGGCCATCCACCTTTTAACCATTTGTCAGTAACTTCAACTTGCCAACCATCTCTAATTAGCTGATTGAATATTCCAAATTCGTATCTAATACCATAACCAACTGCTGGAACTTGTAAAGATGCTAATGATTCCATATAACAAGCTGCAAGTCTCCCAAGTCCACCATTTCCTAATCCAGGCTCTTCTTCAACTTCAAGAATTGTTGACAATGATTCAATTCCAAATCTTTTTAAAGCATCTTCAGCCTCTTGAGTTATTCCAAGATTTAGAAGATTATTACTTAATTGAGGGCCTATTAAAAATTCTGCTGATAAGTAGGCGACTGTTTTTTGTGGTTTTTTTCTTATGACTTCTTGGCTGGCTAAATATCTCGTCATTAGCCTATCTTTAACTGCATAACTTAAAGCCATGTACAAGTCGTGAGGACTTGCAGAAGTAGCTAACTTTCCAAGAGTATAAAATAGATGGGCTGTCATTCCTTGAAAAACAGCATCAGAATCCATGCCAGCTTTCTCAGGATCTAAGTAGCAGCCCGGAGTAGGCAAACGTAAATCGAAGGGTTCGTTGGAATTCATTGGATTAGCCATATAACAGACAATAGCCATTTTTTTGAAAATTTCTTTGTTGTACCTTCAGATCCACACTTGTTGAGTATTTTTGCTTTTTTCTTACATATTCCTTAAAGTGGGCCCTCAATAAACTATCTTCCAATTAGGTAGTTTATTTTTTCTCTCATTTCATATGTATTGTTTACTTGCTGAATTAAGTGCACATGATTTAGAAGTTGCTGAAACGTTGATAGGAGTTATAAGGTTTCTATTGATATTTTTAGCTGCAAGAGCTTTAGCAGAAGTATTAGTAAGACTAAGTTTACCAACCATAGTAGGCGAGCTTCTTGCAGGGGTTGTAATAGGAGCATCAGGATTCCATTTATTGATACCGCCCTCGGCTGGAACAGAATTAAATGAAGGACTTGTAAATGTTATTAGCTCGTTGGCGTCAATCCCCCCAGAAGCAGTACCTGATGTTTATTTCGAAAGTTTTCCATCCCTCCAAGCAGTAGCAACTCTCGGCTTATATGCTCTTTTGTTTTTAACAGGATTAGAAAGTGAGTTAGAGGAATTAGTAGCTGTCGGAGCTCAGGCTTTTACAGTTGCTATGGCTGGTGTAATTTTACCTTTTGCCTTTGGAACTCTTGGATTAATGTTTATTTTCCAAGTAGATCTAATTCCAGCAGTTTTTGCTGGAGCATCTATGACAGCAACAAGTATAGGAATTACTGCCAGTGTTTTTGGTGAGTTGGGATACTTAAAAACTAGAGAAGGACAGATTGTCATAGGTGCAGCAGTGCTAGACGATATTTTGGGAATTGTTATTCTGGCTGTTGTTGTGGCTCTTGCTGCGGGAGGTACTTTAGAAATTGCTCCTATTGTTAAATTAGTTGCTGCAGCTGTGGTATTTGTTATTGCTGCTATCGCATTAAGTAGAACAGCAGCCCCAGGTTTTGATTGGTTATTGGATAGATTAAAGGCTCCTGGAGCCGTAGTGGTAGCTTCCTTTGTGATACTTGTGCTGTGTTGTTTTGTCGCAACAGCTATTGGATTGGAAGCAGCTTTAGGTGCTTTTGCCGCCGGACTAATTCTTAGTAGTTCTAAAAATAATCACGCAATTCAACAATCCGTTTTACCTTTAGTATCCTTATTCGCAACTATTTTCTTCGTATTAGTGGGAGCTGGAATGGATTTATCAGTTATCAATCCATTTGATCCAACAAGTAGATCTGCTCTTGTAGTTGCAGGATTTTTATTAGTTGTAGCAATTATTGGAAAAATTGCTGCTGGATGGGTATTTTCGAGTGATAAACCTACAAATAGATTAGTTATAGGTTTAGGAATGATGCCTAGAGGAGAGGTTGGTTTAATTTTCCTTGGACTTGGAACAAGCGCTAAGTTGTTAACTCCTTCTCTTGAAGCAGCTATTTTATTAATGGTTATAGGAACTACATTTCTTGCACCTGTTCTCTTGAGAATTGTCTTAAAAGATAAGCCACCAAATGATGGAAATAAAATTTCAGATGATGTTGCAGCTGATCCTGTAGGTCTTCTTTAGGAAATAATTTTATTAGTATTAATCAATATAGTATTTTTGTTAAATGGAAAAATCAGCTCTGATTGATAATGATGTAAATTATGACTGGAATTTTTTAAATTACCCAATATATACTGTTTCAGCTAAGCCTGATAAAACATCAAAAGAATACGCAATTTTATTAATTCATGGTTTCGGTGCTTCTACGGATCATTGGAGATTTAATATTCCTGTTTTGAGTACAAAATACGAAGTTCATGCTGTGGATTTACTTGGTTTTGGAAAAAGTCCTAAGCCTCAAGACGTTGAATATTCAGGATCTTTATGGAAAGATCAGATTGTCGCTTATGTAAAAGAGAAAATAAAAAAACCTACAATTGTTGTTGGAAATTCATTAGGTGGTTATGCAGCATTAGCAGCTGGCGCAGAATTAAATGAGCTAAACGCAGGAGTGATATTACTTAATGCTGCTGGATATTTTAGTGAAGAAAAAACTATCAAAAAGAATATGTTGCAAACTTCAATTGAAACTGTTGCCGGCATATTTTTGAAAAATATTATTCTTCAACGTTTGATTTTTGAGAATATGAGAAATCCAAAAAATATTAAAAAAACTTTGAATCAAGTTTATGTTAATAAAAAAAATGTTGATGATTTTTTAGTTGAGTCAATAAGGAAGCCTTCCCTAGATTTCGGAGCTTTTAATGTTTTTAGAAGTGTATTTAACCCATCAGGTCCTCAGGGATTGCCGTTGGATAAGTTATTTGCAAAACTAAATGCACCATTATTACTTCTTTGGGGAGGGAAAGATCCATGGATGAACACTCCAAAAAAAAGAAATCTATACAAAAAATTTACACCAAAGAATACAAAAGAAATTATTCTTGATGCAGGACATTGTCCTCATGATGAGATACCTGAATTAGTTAATCAGCATATTTTAGATTGGGTTGATTCTCTTTAATTAATAATTGTGAACCTTGAATTATCTAATAAAGACCAAGGAATTTTTGTCTTTCAATTAGATAAAAATAACTACATTAAATTTTGCCCTGAAAGAGGAGGCGTTATTACAAATTGGGTTTCTGATGGTAATGAAATACTTTATTTCGATGAAAAAAGATTTATGGACAAGACAAAAAGTATTAGGGGAGGTATTCCAATTTTGTTTCCAATATGTGGAAATCTCAATACCTCTAGTTCAGTATTTGGATATGATTATTTGCAATTACCACAACATGGTTTCGCTAGGGATTTGCAATGGCAATACTTATTCAATGAAAATGAAAAATTTTTATGCTTATTCTTAAATGCATCAAAAAAAACAAAAAAATATTATCCTTTCGAATTCGAACTAAGAATAGAAGTTACCCTGAAGATTAACTGTTTAGAATTTGCAATTACAATCCATAACAAAACAGACTTTTCTATGCCTATAAACCTTGGTTTACATCCTTATTTTAACGTGTCAGATTTCAAAAATTTAGAGTTTATTGATAATCCGCTTAATTGTCAGGATCAAGAAAGAAACATAATAACTAATACTTTGGATGAATTAAACAAAATTAATTTAGGAGTTGATCTACTTATGTATACTTCCGGTAGAAGCTCTTTTCGAGATAAAATTTTTAAAAGAGAGGTAACTTTAAATCATCCATATCCTTTTGATTTATGCGTTATTTGGAGTAATCCTCCTCGAAGAATGATATGTCTTGAACCTTGGACTAGTCCCCGAAATTCTTTTGTTGATGGATTTAGAAACATTATGATTCCTTCAAATGATAGTAAAAGGTTAAATGCCTCAATACAAATAAAATCTCTTAAGTAATTTTGCAATACTTATGAAATTTGTCGTTATAGATGATGATCCCACAGGCTCTCAAACTGTTCACGATTGCTTATTACTGCTTAAGTGGGACTGCTCAACTTTAGTAAAAGGTTTTGAATCTAAATCTAATTTATTTTTTATTTTGGCTAATACAAGGTCACTATCGGAAAATGATGCGAAATTAACAATAGAGGAAATTTGCAAAAATCTTAAGACTGTAATTACTTCTCAAGTCTATGAAGAAGAAATTATTTTTATAAGTAGAGGAGACTCTACTCTTCGAGGACATAACTTTTTAGAGCCAATTGCTCTAAATAGTTGCTTAGGTCCTTTTGATGCTACTTTTCATATTCCAGCTTTCATAGAGGGTAAAAGATTAACAATTAATGGATCTCATTTTGTTGATAAAACTCCTATTAGTAAAACGATTTTTGCAACAGATAAAATTTTTGGATACGAGACAAGTAATGTCAAGAATCTTTTGTTTCAGCAGAGTAAATCGCAAATAAATTTTGAAGATATTCAAAATCTTTTATTGTCAGATATCGAAATGCTAAATGATGAAAAAAATAATATTGTTTTTAAAAAACTAAAGAACTTGAAGAATAATAAACATGTAGTTGTAGATGTAGAAAATTATTCTCAACTAAAAAAATTTTCTTTAGTAATTAAAAAATTAATTAAACAAAAAAAATTCCTTTTTCGAACTGCAGCAAGTTTTATAAGTTCAATTTCTGAGAAAAAAAGTGTCTACCAGAGTGAAATATTTTTCTCTAATTTAAGGATAAGAAATAAAGAAAAGAGTTTTCTTCCAGGACTTATAATTGTTGGATCTTATGTAGAACTTTCAACAACACAATTGAATAATTTATTACAGATAAGTAATTGCAATCCAGTTGAGTTGGATGTTTTTGAATTCTTTAAAATTACTTCATCAGATAATAATCAGAAACGAAGGAATTTGTTTAAAAATAAATTTTTGAGAGAAATTAGATGTTCTTTTGAGAAAGGAAAAACTCCTGTTTTGTTTACTTCAAGAAAATTTATGTCTTTAGATGCTTCTGAACTATTTAATTTTTATAATTTACTTGCTTGTTTTATTGCTGAATTAGTCGCAGATTTGAAGTATGAAATAGGATATTTGATTTCAAAAGGTGGGATAACAACAAATTTGATTCTTAGTAAAGGACTTAATGCAGATTATGTTTATCTTGAAGGACAGATTTTAACTGGCATTTCAGTGGTGACTTATAATCTAAAAAATGGCGAAAAACTTCCCATTGTTACTCATCCTGGAAACATTGGCACTAAAGATTCCCTTGTTAATATTTGGAAAGTTTTTGAAAATAAAAATAATTTTTAAAATTAGAAATTTGAGATAATTTCTTCAGCAAAACTGCTGCAGGATAAAGGTTCTACTTTTGGTTCCATTAAGCGTGCTAGATCATAGGTGACTTTTTTTTGCTCTATTGCCTTACTTAAACCATTAGTAATTAAGTTAGCTGCCTCATTCCAACCAAAATATTCAAGCATCATTACACCACTAAGAATTACTGAGCCTGGATTAATTTTATTTAAGCCTGCATGTTTTGGTGCAGTACCGTGCGTAGCTTCGAAAATTGCTGCATTATCTCCAATATTTGCACCAGGAGCCATACCTAGGCCACCAACAATTGCTGCAGCTGCATCAGAAACATAGTCTCCATTGAGATTTAAGGTAGCAAGAATTGAATATTCTTGAGGTCTAGTTTGAATTTGTTGAAATATACTATCAGCTATCCGATCATCAACAAGAATAAGTTCTTTCCATTTTCCATCTCCGTGAGAATTTGATATTGATGCAATAACTTCTTTAATTTCTTCGCAAATGAATGCTTTTTTGTTATTTGTAAGCTTGTCAAAACCTGGTTCAATTTTTCTAGCATTATTTTCAATTGTAATTTCTGGATTTTTCTGAATATTATCTAAAATCCAGCTTTCTCTTTCTGTAATGCAATCTTCTCTAAATTCATTTACTGCTAATTCATATCCCCAATCTCTAAATGCACCTTCTGTATATTTCATAATATTCCCTTTATGTACAAGAGTCACATGCCTTTTATCTCCTGATAATTTTTTGGCATGTTCAATAGCTTTTCTAATATGCCTTTGGCTACCAGATTTACTCACCGGTTTTATTCCAATACCTGATCCGTTGGGTATAGATCTATTTTTTAAATTTTTACTTTTTGGTATGACAACGTTATTTAAGTGATTAATTAATTCAAGACAATTATTATCTTCTGCTTCCCATTCAATTCCCATGTAGATATCCTCAGTATTTTCTCTATAAACAATAACGTCTAAATTTTGGGGATTTTTATGAGGGCTTGGAGTTCCTGAATAATATTTGCATGGTCTTACACAGCTATATAAATCAAATATTTGCCTTAATGCAACATTAAGAGATCTAATACCTCCACCGATCGGAGTTGTTAAAGGACCTTTGATCGCCACACCAAAGTGTTTGATTGCTTCAATAGTATCTTGAGGGAGGTAGTTATATGTTCCATAAAGTTCACAAGCTTCATCTCCTGCATAGACTTTAAACCAATTAATTTTTCTTTCATCTCCATAGCTTTTTTTAATAGCTGAATCAAGAACGATTTGAGTCGCAGGCCAAATATCAACTCCAGTACCATCACCCCTAATAAATGGGACAATTGGATTATTAGGAACATTAGGTTTGCCTTGATTAAAAGTTATTATCTCGCCTTCATTAGGTAAAGTTAATTTTTCAAATTTTGGCATAGCATTGAATTAGTAAAAGATAACTCATTGAAGTTCCTCGTATTGTAATTTGCGATGAGTTATTTTCTTTAAAACCTAGAAATTTATTATTCAAATGTGAATAGAGAATAGTTTATTGATCAGCATTTCAACATTTTTATTAAAAGAAAAAGTAGTTAATAAGCAAGTTAAAGCAAATTATGTCATTTTCAAAAAAAATACTCAGCTATTTATGAATGCGAGTTCAAATGTAAGTAATGTTGAAACAGCTAATAAAATTGCTTCCACTGCAGCTTTGTTTCGGAAATATTTTCCAGATGCAAGCGTAAACTTTAGTCCTTGGGATAATTCAAATAATGAATCCATGCAAGATACTATTGATTTTGCGTTTCATTTCCCTGGTTGGAGTCCTCTTATTGAATGTAGAGCAATCCTCTTACAATTAAGAATTGAAAATGATAATAATAAAAGAGTTCCAAAATTATTGGGAATAATAATGCGAGGTATGATTGTTCCATCTGAGAGATGGAGAGTAGCTACCATCGGTGATTGGGAAATGACTGGCACTCATCTACCGCAAAAGGAACAAAAAGATAACCTTTTTTTGGTTTGTAAAGAACTTTATAAGCTATTCTCTACAACATCCGCTGGTAACAAAAATTAGCTGTTTTATGTATTTTCCTTGTAGATTAAATACACTTACAAAAATAATTCAAAATATATGGCAGTCGCTCTTGCGGGACAATTAAGAGAAGGGACAAAAAAATCCCACACTATGGCAGAAAATACTGGCTTTGTGGCTTGTTTTTTAAAAGGAGTTGTTGAAAAAAAATCTTATAGAAAATTAATTAGTGATTTATATTTTGTTTATGAAGCTATGGAAGAAGAAATTGAAAGACTAGTCAATGAGGAACATCCTGTAATAAAACCTATAGGTTTTAAATCATTATTCAGGAAAGAAACTCTTGTAAATGATCTAAAATTTTATTTTGGTGATAACTGGAAGAATGAAATTAATATTTCTCACTCAGCAAAAGAATATGTTGAAAGAATACGAGATGTCGCAAAAAATTCACCAGAGCTATTGGTTGGTCACCACTACACTCGCTATATAGGAGATTTATCTGGGGGACAAATTTTGAAAAGGATTGCTAAAAAAGCATTAAATTTGCAGGGAAATGATGGTTTAAATTTTTATGAGTTTGAATTAATTGCTGATGAAAAGAAATTCAAGGAAGAATATTCCCTTACGTTGAATCAACTTCCAATAAATCAAAAGACTGCTGATCAAATTATTGATGAAGCTAATCAAGCTTTTACTTACAATATGAAAATGTTTAAGGAGCTTGAAGGTAACTTGATTGCTGTTTTAGGCAAGATTGTATTTAATTACATTACAAAAAAAGTAAGGAAAGGAAGCACCGAGACCTAGTAATTTATGTTTAATTCATTAGTTGATTTTATAAAAACCAATATTGATGAATTAAATGGTCATGAAGTACAAATACCTAGCGAATTCAAAGAACATCACAATGAAGACTCAAAATATATTATTAAAAATTGGCTTTTTTCATCCCCCGAATATAGAAAGTGGAGAATAACAAGATTAGATGGTGGCAAAAAACTGCAAGTGTTTAATACAGTCGCATATCCAAATTTTGATAGTGAAATGCCTATTTTAGGAGCCGATATTTTATGGTTTGGAACTTCTCAAAAGTTATTAGCAATACTTGATTATCAACCTTTAATTCAAGAAGGCAAGTATCTTGAAAAATATTGTTCAAGTTTAGGTAGTATCAAGAAAAAATATTCTGAATTTGACAATAATAAAATGAAGAATATATATGATTCAAAAAAGTATTTTTCCCCATGGGTGATTATATGTAGGGGGAATAAATTAAATCTTGATAGAGATTTAAATAATATATTCTATTCATTTGTAAATAACTATTTAAACATTTATAAATCGAATCCCGCTAATCAATTTTTAAATGCAGAAGAAATCAAGATTAATCAAATTAAATACGATAAATATAGTTTTGAAAAAGATCCTGCAGATAAATTGTTCAAATCTTTTTTTGGAGAAAAATGGACAAAAAAATTTATCAATAAATTTCTTTTTACATTAAATAATGAGATTATTCGTTGAATGTTAATACAAGATACTATTTTCTACAGGCCAGATTGGAGATGGCATATTTTTCTAAAATATTTAACTAATAATTTAAGTAAATATAACTGTTTAGAAAAAAAAATACCCTCGGAATATTCTTTTAAAGATTCAACTTATGGTTCAAAAAAATCAAAAAAAAATGTGAATCTCTCTACTTGGGGTGTAATGCATAAAAAAAGAATTCAATTCGCAAGAGCAGTGTGTATAAATAGTCCAAATTATTCTGTTTTAAATTTTTTAATAATTCCTAATACTATTTATAATGTCCCATTTTTTGGAGTAGATTTTGTTTCTCTCCCTAATAGTCATCTATTAGTATTAGATTTTCAGCCTTCATTAAAAATACGAAATCAATACAATAATGAGTTATTAGAAAAACTAATAAAACTCAAAAATCATTGTCATTCATCACTCCCATTAGCTGAAAAAATGTCTGCAGATGTAGCTAGATTTTTTTCTCCAGGAGTAATATGGTCAAAATTACCAAAGGAAGAAATGAGTGATTTTTTGATTGCTAATCAGCTTTATAAATCATTTAAGGAATATCTTGATTTGTATTTGGAAATTCTTTTTGAAAGCAAAGAAGTCAATATGGAACTGCGAAAAGAATTAATAAATGGTCAATATAATTATTTGAAATATAGAAGAGAAAATGATCCAGCAAGGCCAATGTTGTCGAGTTTGTTTGGTAAAGAATTTACTGAATCTTTAATTAAAGAAGTTTTGTTTACTACTTAAAGGTCTTATAATCTATTGAAAGTTAAAACCATATGAAAAAAATTTCTGTTCTTTTTGTATGTTTGGGAAATATTTGTAGGTCTCCTGCAGCAGAAGCTATCTTTACCAGCCTAATTGAAAAGAAGGGGTTAACCGATGGCTTTATTGTAGATTCTGCTGGAACTGGGAGTTGGCATATTGGAAAAAAAGCTGACTCTAGGATGATAATTGCGGCAGAAAGAAGAGATACAAATATCATAAGCAGGGCTCGTCAAATTACTAACAAAGATTTTGACGAATTTAACTATATTCTTGCGATGGACGACTCAAATTTTAGAAATATTCAAGATCTTAAAGTTAGATCCGCTTCAAGTGATTTTGCATTAATTAAAAAAATACAAGATTTTAGATCAGTTTTTAATGAGAAAGAAGTTCCTGACCCATATTTTGGAGGTGATGAGGGCTTCGATTATGTACTTGATATTCTGGAAGACTCTGTAAACGGTTTTTTGGAAAGTATTTCTTGAATTTATTTGATCTCAGTCTCTTTAGGAATTTTGTCATTATAAAGATCAATAATTTTATCCACTATCTCATTAATTGAATATCCATCCGAAATAATTTCTATTGCGTCGTTCGCTTTAATTAGAGGTGAAATTTCTCTATTGGAATCTTCAAAATCTCTTTTCTTTATAAGTTCTTTTAATGTATGAAGGTCAATTTCTTGTGAGTCTTTACTATTTTTATCAGATTTTCTTCTTTTTGCTCTTTCATCGATGCTAGCAGTTAAAAATATTTTAAGTTCTGCATTAGGAAAAACAGTAGTTCCGATATCTCTTCCCTCAGCTACAAGTCCACCTGATTCTCCAATTTTTCTTTGTTCTTCTACTAAGAATTTTCTTACTTCTTTTATTGAAGAAATTTTAGAAACAATTGAACTTATCTTTTGCGATCTAATTTCTTCAGTAACACAGTAGTTATTAATATAAACATCTTGATTTGAATTTGTATTCGACTTAAAAATAATAGATATATCTTTAAGAATGGTCTTCAATTTTTTTTCTTTTTTATAATCAATATTTTCTTTGATTAGGAGCCAACTCAATGCCCTATACATCGCTCCAGTATCTAAATATAATAATTTAAGTTTCTTAGCTATTAACTTTGTTACAGTACTTTTTCCTGACCCTGCAGGACCATCAATTGCAATAATGGGACTTCTTTTCATTAGAAAAACGTGATCAATTAATCTTGTCTCTCCACATCTTATCGCACCAGCCAGTAAAGAAATATTATCCTCAAGCCTTGCTTTTTGGAGTGTATGAGGGTGTAAATGTTCTAAATATTCAATTGAAATTTTTTTTTCTGATATCTTTTTTGTTATTTCGTTTAAATTGATCTTTTTTTCTTGTTGAAATATTTTCTTTGCTTCTAATAACTCACTTGAAAAAAACCTAATCAACTTTCTTTCGTCTTTTGATAAATGTACATTACGTGAACTTAAAGGAATTCCATCAAAATCTCTTTGTGTAGGAATAGATTTTATAGCAACATTTAATTTCTCTTTTAGGACAAGATTTTTTAAAATTAAAAGTTGTTGCCAATCTTTTTCTCCTAAGTAAAGATTTTTAGGCTTGATGAGATTAAGTAATCTATAAACAACTGTACAAACGCCATCAAAATGTCCAATTCGATTTAATCCACATAATGCAGAAGATAATTCTAGTGGCGCTGTTAGGAATTTAATATTTTGATTATTTGGTGGATATATATCTTCATTACTTGGGATAAAGATGGCATCCGCGCCATTTGCAAAGGAGATTTTTATATCATTATCAATTGTTTTAGGATAATTCTCTAAATCTAACTTGTTATCGAATTGAAGTGGATTAATAAAAATACTTACTAAATTAATATTAGAATTGTCATTTTTTGCTGTTGATATTAATTTTATATGTCCATTATGAAGATTACCCATTGTTGGAATAAAGTTAATTTCATTATTTATATTTCTCCTCCAATTTTCTATTTCTTCAGTTTTACTTATTATTACTTTCTTCACTTTGTTTTTAAAAAATAAATCTATTTGATAAATAATTACTGGACAAAAGCAATCTTAGGAGGAATATCTATATAGGGAGAGTCTATCATTTTTATTTCATGGATTACAAAACATCAGGTGTTGATATAGAAGCTGGACGTGAATTTGTTTCCGAAATTAAACAGGCAGTTGAAGGTACTCATACATCTAATGTGATTGAGGGTATTGGCGGATTCGGAGGCTTGTTTAGAATTCCTATCGATAGTTTTAAAAAACCAGTTCTTGTTTCAGGAACTGATGGTGTTGGGACAAAATTAGAATTAGCCCAAAGTAAAAACTTTCACTTTGAGGTTGGTATTGATTTAGTTGCTATGTGCATGAACGATATCATTACTAGTGGTGCAAAACCTCTATTTTTTCTGGATTATATTGCTACTGGTAAGCTTGATAAGAAACAATTATTGAGGGTTGTTCAGGGAATTTCACACGGCTGCGGAGAAAATAACTGCTCATTACTAGGCGGAGAAACTGCTGAAATGCCAGGATTTTATTCAAAAAATAAATATGATCTTGCAGGATTTTGTGTTGGAATAGTTGATGAGGACAAGCTTATTAATGGTAAAAAAGTCTCTGAAAATGACTTAATAATTGCTTTAAAAAGTAATGGAGTTCATAGTAATGGCTTTAGTTTAGTAAGAAAAATTATCCAAAACAATAATCAAATAGAAAAGGAATTTGAAAAAGTTTCTCACTTAAGTTTTTATGATGAGTTATTAAAACCTACAAAAATTTATAATAATGTGATTAACCAATTGTTATCTGAAAATATAGAAATTAAAGCAATGTCTCATATAACTGGAGGTGGAATTCCAGAAAATTTACCAAGATGTATTCCTTCTGATTTTATTCCTTATATCAATACCAGTTCTTGGGAAATACCTATTTTATTTAAATTCCTTAAAGACAAAGGATCTATTCCTGAAAAAGATTTTTGGAATACTTTTAATCTTGGAGTTGGATTTTGTTTAATTATTGATAAAAAATTTAAGGACGCGATATTAAGTATCTGTAAAGATTATGATATAGATAGTTGGGAAATTGGAAAGATAGTGCGAAAAAATAATTCAACAATTAGTAAATTTTTGCCAGAAATTTTAACTTAAATTTGTTCATCTTTTTTAAACGAGTTTTAAAAAATTATTTTTTATACCCAAATGAAAAAGTTAGGTGTAATATAATAAAATTACAGCCGAATTATATCGGAAGTTTAAGTATTAAGATTTAACCTTTATTCAATGCCCTTTGCAAATAATCAAAGAATTACACGTAGACGTAGTTCAGCTGGCCCTACACCTCCAAAAAGACCAATAGGTAATAATTCCGAATCAAATGGTAGACAGGCTCAAGGCCCAAGACCAACTTTCTTGACACTAAGGGATCATGGAAAAGTTTTTGTCGCGGATTTACCTAATTTGTCTGATGGTCAATTAGCGCATATTAGTAAAGAAGCGAATGAAGTTTTGAATAGTTTGGAAAAAAGACTAAGTGATCTTGAAAATGAACCTAATGTTAGTAATCCGGAAAACGATACGCTGATAAAAGCCTCTACTAAAAGAGACGTCACACTGAGGTTTATTAAATCAATAGAAGAAGAACAAGAACATAGAAAGAATAATCCTGCTTTACGAGATGCTGCATCTGAATCGTTACCGAGAACTTTTCTTGAGGTTGCTAGACATAGATTGCCTGGAGCAACTTTTGATTCACTTCTTCGAGAGGCTCTTGAAGCTTGTGCAGTTGATGAGAGTGCTGAAGAAAATCAAGTTATTGATGAGCCTAAAGAAACTGTAAAAATTATGGATATACCCTCTTCCAACACTAATGCTTCACTTGTTGTTAGTATCGACTCACGTGATAATCCTAAGAATGACTCTATTTGATTCAACACAAGAGTTAATAGGCTTTAAAGATCAAAATAATTCAAAAATTAACCCTAATTCAGAGAAAGATCCCATTTTATGTAATCATTGCAAAAGGACTGCATCAAATGGTGTTAGATGTTTAGGAATGTGTGTAGCAGATAATGATTACTAAAATAATTCAAATTTTTATATAAATAATCTGATGAAAATAATTAATAAAATAATTAAATTTTATTTATTAATAGATATCGGGTATTATTTATCAATAAATAAAGAAAAGATTATTTTTCTACATATCAATAAGTAATTGAAACTTTATACCTTTTATTTCAAATTGAAGTTCTTAGAAAACTTCATAATTAAATGTGTAAAAAAATTAAATAAGGCGGCACCCAGATTCGAACTGGGGATAAAGGATTTGCAATCCTCTGCCTTACCACTTGGCCATGCCGCCGAAAAAGATTCGATTGAGTCTTTTTATGATCTTAACAGTAAGGTGTCTCATTCTTTATTATTTTTATGCAATGGCCATGGAGAAGATGTAATCGCATCGGAGATAATAAAAAGATTACTAAAAAAAATAAAAAATAAAAATATTGAAGTTTTGCCGTTAGTAGGAAATGGAGATGTATTTAATTCCATAAAATCAAAGAATTTTCGTAAAATAGGATTTTTAAAAGAGCTGCCCAGTGGAGGTTTTAGTAATCAAAGTCTGAAGGGATTTGCGCTTGATTTATTTGCAGGATTTTTAATCGATAATTTAAGAAATTTTTTACTTGTAAAACAGAAGTCAAAACATAACTGCAAAATTATCGCAGTAGGTGATTTCTTGCCACTATTCTACGCTTGGAGTTCAGAATGCGAATTTAGTTTCATTGGAACTCCCAAAAGTGATCATACTTGGAGTAGTGGGCCAGGTTGGGATTTAAGCGATTTTTATCATAAGTTGAAAGGTTCTGAATGGGATCCATGGGAAATGTTTTTAATGAAATCTCCAAGATGTAAAAATTTAATTATGAGAGATAAAATTACAGCTAATAATTTGAATAAAAAAAATATTGATGCAAAATACTTGGGTAATCCAATGATGGATTTTGTTAATGCAACAAACGATAAAATATCAAATATTATTTCTTTTAGAAGGATTATTTTATTAGTTGGAAGTAGATATCCAGAAGCTCTTAAAAATCTTGATAATTTTCTTAATTGTTTGCAAGATTTTCATTTATCAAAGGATTTGGTTATTCTTTTGCCTTTGAGTATTAATGCAAATGTGATTCAAATTCAAAATTATTTAAAAAAATATGGTTTTATAAAACAGAGTAAAGTTAAATTTCTAATTAATGAAGATTCAGTATGGAAAAAGAAAGATCAATATGTAGTGATTGGAAAAGGTAAATTCAATTTGTGGGCCAATATGGCAGAAGTTGGCTTGTCCAATGCAGGAACTGCTACAGAGCAAATTGCTGGACTTGGAATTCCATCTCTCTCTCTACCGGGACCTGGACCTCAATTCACAAAATCATTTGCAAAAAGGCAATCTAGATTATTGGGCGGTAGTGTACTAGTTTGCAAGAACAAAAAAATTCTTTTAAAACGTTTAAGTTTACTCTTGAAAGGAAAAGTTGATAGGTTAGAACAAGCAAAAATAGGCAAAAAAAGAATGGGGGAATTCGGAGCAAGTAAGAAAATCGTAGATGCCATAAACCTTCATTTGTTATCTTAGTAAATGGCACTAGCTTACTAATTATTAATTCTTTCATGTATCCAATAAATGATCGGCAATATCTAAAAATTTGTGCAGAGATTGCAAAACTTATGAGTATAAGCTTATCTTCTGCCAAAAAGAAAGTAGAAATTCAAATTGCAAAAGAAGGCTCGAAAACTATTCAAGAAAAAATACAAGTTGCTCAAAATGTTTTAAAAATTTGTGAAAAAAATGATGGAGATCAATTAAGTTCTTCAAGAATACTTGATAAGCTTATGGAAACTCTTGATGGTGAAGATGATTTTTTAACTGAAGATTGATTCTTAATGTTCAAATATATTTGAGAATTTTAGTATGTCTATATCAGCATGTACAGGAACTGTTTCGAAACATTTTTGAGCTAATTCATATCTATTCTCTCTTTTTAAGATAACTTTTAATTTATGCATAGCTTCAATTAAATATCTAACATCATTAGCTGCATAATCTAGTTGATCTTTTGTTAAATCTTCGTTGCTACCCCAATCACTACTTTGCGAGCTTTTGTCCAGTTCTATACCTAACAAATCATTAATTAAATCCTTTAAACCGTGTTTATTAGTATAAGTTCTTGCCAACTTACTGGCAATTTTTGTACAAAAAATATTTTTTGTATTAATTTCAAGATTGCATTTTAGAGCTGCTACATCAAATCTCGCATAGTGAAATATTTTAATAATTTTGTCATCTTCAAGAAGTGCTTTTAAATGAGGTGCAGAAGATGTATTAAGTTCGATTTTTATACAGGATGTTCTTTTAAATTCATTGCATATTTGTACTAAACAGAGTCTATCTCTTCCATGAATCAAACCCATTGCTTCAGTGTCAATAGCTAGGTACGATGATTTTTTGTAAAGATTGTATAAATCTAATGTTAAATCGCTATAAAGAAAATCAATATTTTTATTTTCAATAGTCATTTTTAATAAGTATTTAAGGTAATTTAAAATTTAGAATATAACTTAAGATTTTATTTAATAAAGAATTTTTATCTAATTAGGAATATTTTACAGAATAAATCTAAAAAATTATAATATGATGTAACTTTAATTTTTATTCTCGAGTTACTAGAAAAAATTATTTAATGTCATATTCCTTAAATTCAACATTATTGCTGACAATTCTCTTGGCCATAGGATTATTTTTTTTTCTTAGGGCTTCCAGTAAAGATAGAACAACCATCGTTGAGATTTCATCTTCTCAGCAGCCAATTAAGGTTTTAAATGGTTTATGTGAATGGCTTAATTTGAGGGGATGGAAGCAAACAGGAGGAGATTTTGAACAAAGAATTTTAATATTCAAGGGACAAGTTGTTTCTAGTAAATTTTTAGCAATTTTTTTAGGTATCCTTGGCGGTTTTGGTTCTTGTGCTTTGGGATTAGTAATTATTCAAATATATCCTGAATTAGGTTGGTGGCCTATTCTTTTGGGATTAATTGGTGGCCCTTTGTCTGGAATTGCTTATTTTAAAAAATCAGCAAGAGAGGAGAAATTTGAATTAAGGTTGATCAACGAAAATGAAAATGATTCAACTTTTATGAGACTTAGAGCCCATAGGGATGAATTAATCTCTTTAGAAAATGAACTCGGAGAAAAACTTCAATTGAAAAGTGACGGTTCTTTATTTAAAACACCTATTTAAGATACTTGAAAATTTTATTCGATAATTTTTAATCAAAAATATTATTCTCTATACAGAATTTTTCTAACTCTTTATCATTTAACCAATCTTGGGGTTTTGTAAAAATTGATGTGAGAAATTCCTCTCGAGAACCATTTTTAGCTTTATATCCATATTCCCATCTAGCTAAAGGCGGTAAGGACATTAATATAGATTCAGTTCTGCCATTTGTTTGTAGCCCAAAAATCGTCCCTCTATCCCAAACTAAATTGAATTCGACATATCTACCTCTTCGATATAGCTGGAATTCTCTTTCCTTCGGTGAATATGTTTGAGAAGCTCTTTTTTCAATAATGGGCAAATATGAGGGGAGGAATGCCTGCCCACAGTTTTCTGCTAAAGAAAATAAATTATCCCAATTTAAATTAGAACTTCCAATATTTTGTGAAGCTTTTGATGCTTCTCCATTTTGATTATTTCCTCTATAAATATTGCCTGAACCATCTTGATAATCATAAAAAATACCTCCTATGCCTCTAGATTCATTTCTATGTTTCAAGAAGAAATATTCATCACACCATGGTTTGAAAACTTTATGCAAATCTTGATCAACTTTCTCACAAGCTTTTTTATGCTCATTATGAAAATTTCTTACATCAGAAAGATAAGGATAAAAAGGAGTTAAGTCTGCACCTCCCCCAAACCACCAAACAGGACCAGCTTCGAAATATCGATAATTCAGATGAACTGTGGGAATATAGGGATTCATAGGATGCAAAACCATAGAAGTTCCCGTAGCAAACCATTCATGACCTTTTGCTTCAGGCCTTTGAGAGATTATAGATTGAGGTAATTCTTTTCCCTGTACTTCAGAGAAATTTACGCCTGCTTGCTCAAAAATTGAACCATTTTTCAATACTCTTGATCTTCCACCGCCACCTTCGTCTCTTAGCCAGGATTCCTCTGTAAATTTTCCTTTTCCATCTACATTTTCAAGTCCTGAACAAATTTTGTCTTGTAGAGTTAATAAGAGATTTTTAGTTTTTTCTCTCGAGTTTTTAGGAGGTTCTTTCAACATGTATTTAGTAAATCTTGAAGAAAAAAAATTTTTGGTTAATTATAAGTTTCTCTTTATAATTTCTCTTAGGGGGACCTTATTGCCTATTATTTGATAGTTCGACATAGTTCTTAATCTTTTAAACAGTCGACTACCTTGTCAAAATATTTAAAAATTTAATGACCACAATAGAAGATGCGAATTTTGCTTTAAAAAAAGTTCTAGATGCTGGATCACAGAAAAATGTAATTGAATTAGCTTGGATTAAAAATGTAAGAGTAACTATACCGAGAGTGATCTTAACATTATCATTACCATCGTTTGCAAATTCTCAGAGAGATAGAATTGTACAAGAGGTTAGAGGGGTATTACTGGATTTTGAAGATATTGATGATGTTCAAATAGAGATAGATAATAATCCCCAAACAGAATCTCAAAATCAAAGTAAAGGGCCTGAGTTGCAGAAGATTGATGGGATTCGGCATATAATAGCTGTTAGTAGTGGTAAAGGTGGAGTTGGGAAAAGTACCATTGCAGTTAATCTCGCTTGTTCTCTAGCTAAATTAGGCTTAAAAACTGGTTTGTTGGATGCGGATATATATGGACCTAATACTCCCTCAATGATGGGAGTTTCTGAACAGAATCCAAAGGTTACAGAAGGTAGTGGTAGTGATCAAAGGTTAATACCAATAAATAAATATGGAATTTCATTGGTGTCCATGGGTTTTCTCATAGAAGAAGGTCAGCCAGTTATATGGAGAGGACCAATGCTTAATAGTATTATTCGACAATTTTTGTACCAAGTTGAATGGAATAATCTTGATTTTCTGGTTATTGACTTGCCTCCAGGAACTGGAGATGCTCAAATATCTCTTTCTCAATCGGTTCCTATAGCTGGAGCAATTGTTGTCACCACTCCTCAACAAGTATCTTTGCAAGATGCAAGGAGGGGATTAGCAATGTTTAAACAACTCGGAGTGCCGTTACTGGGAATTGTAGAAAATATGTCAGTATTTATTCCGCCGGATATGCCAAGTAAAAAATATGAAATTTTTGGTAAAGGTGGAGGTCAAATATTAGCTAAAGAAAATGATTTACCATTATTAGCCCAAATTCCTATTGAAATACCTCTCGTTGATGAAAGCAATAGAGGTGTACCAATCTCAATAAGCCACCCTAATAAAGATAGTTCTATTGCTTTTACTAATTTAGCTCAATTAATTCAGAGTCAATTTGTTAATAGATAATTGATGTTTAGGAGAATTTCTTTATTAAATAAGAGAGGATTTTTCCTAAAAAAAGAAAACTTCAAGAGAGGTTTTTTATTTTCTCCTTTACTCATAATTCCCCTGTTTTTGGTTATTATTTCGGGTTTATTAATAAAAAGTATTCAGGGTGATTTTTTAGTATCGAATTATTTAAGTCATATTCTTACTGGTTTTTTAGGTTATTTTTTAGCATTTTTTATTTCTTATATACCGTTAGAGAGACTAAGAAAGTATTTGGTACCATTTTATTTGTGTACTTTACTATCCTTATTACTAATATATTTTTTTGGGATATCAGTTTCTGGCGCTCAAAGGTGGTTAAACTTGGGCATCTTTTCTTTTCAGCCTTCAGAAGTAGCTAAACTAAGTACTGTATTAACTCTTGCTTTAGTACTCGACAAAAAAATAATTTGCACAATAAGGGACTTAATCTTGCCCTTAGTAGTAGTAGTTATTCCTTGGTTATTGGTTTTCTTTCAGCCTGACTTAGGTACCTCTTTAGTTTTACTCGTTTTTACAGGTGTGATGCTCTATTGGTCGCAAATGCCTATAGAGTGGATTTTGATATTAGTATTTTGTCTTGTCACCTCTATATTGTATTTGACCTTACCTACTCTTCTTGTTTTCTGGATTCCATTAATAGGATATCTTGCTTATAGAACTTCGAGAAAGAAAATTATTTTTCCTGCTTTCGCTATTTCTTTCCATTTATTAGTGGCAAAATTGACACCAATTTTGTGGCAATATGGCTTAAAAGAATATCAAAAAGATAGATTAGTGTTATTTTTAGATCCAAATAGAGATCCATTAGGTGGTGGATATCATTTGATACAGAGTCAAATTGCAATTGGTTCTGGAGGATTATTTGGGACTGGTTTGCTAAATGGTAAGCTGACTAATTTGCAATTTATACCAGAACAACATACTGATTTTATATTCAGTGCTTTAGGCGAAGAATTGGGTTTTGTGGGGTGCATAGTAGTTTTATTTTTGTTCTTTTTTTTGATTAAAAAACTTATTAATACTGCAACAATTGCCAGGACTAACTTTGAATCTCTAATTGTTATTGGAATAGCCTCAACTTTTTTATTCCAAATAATTATTAACTTATTTATGACTATTGGATTAGGACCAGTTACTGGAATTCCTCTTCCTTTCATGAGCTATGGCCGAACGTCATTGGTGACTAATTTTATATCTATTGGATTTGTTTTATCTATATTAAAACGTTCTAGATCACAAAGAATTTGATGAAATCACAAATAACTATAAAAAAAATTCAAGAGCTTTTGATTAAAGGAGTTAAAAACATATATGTGGATGATGATACATCCAGAAGAATGTGGTGGGCTTCTTTAGAAGTTATTCAAAAAGATTTCCTTTCTCAGAATTATAAACAGGGGGGGATATGGGTTGCATCGCCATTGCCAGCTTTCAATGATAAAAAATTTTTAAATCAACTACATGGATGGCTTTGGTCTCCTGAGGGGTTTCCATACTTTCAAAATGAGAATGCAGGTTTTTTACCAGTCAATAATTCAGAAAAGATAAAAAACGATTTCGATTTAGTTAGTTATTATAAAGTCTTAAACCTTTGTCAAGAAGATGGCTATGAACCTTTTTTGATGATAATCACTCCAAATTTTCAATGCGTATTATCAATTGTAGGAGAAAAAGATAAAAAAATTCTATTAATGAAGTGTGATGAAGAGAGCCTTAAACTTTCAATTGAATTAATGCACGCAAAATTAAATCAAGAAAATTATGAGGAAGGAGTAAAATTTCGTAATGCAATCAATAACTTAGGTAATCTTAATATTAATAATCAATTTGAAAAATTATTTTGGCCAATATTATCTGCAAAATTAGCAAATATTACGCCAAGTCATAATATACAGAATTCTGTTGAAAATGATGAAAAAAATGTGCAAATAACTGAAGCAAAATTATTACGTGCAATTTCTCATGAAGTGAGAACTCCTTTGGCAACAATAAGAACCTTAATAAGTTCTACTTTAAAAAAATACAAAATGGATGAATCAATGAGAAATCGTTTAATTCAAATAGATAATGAATGTAATGAACAAATTGATAGGTTTGGTTTAATCTTTAATGCAGCAGAATTAGTTGGTAATGAAGTGCCATCATTGAATAACTTGGCGAAAATTAACTTAGCCGAAATTTTCAAAAAGCTCGCTCCTTTATGGAATAAACAATTAAACCGACGTGGTATTTCTTTGAAGATAGATATCCCCAAACAACTTCCACAAATTTTGAGTGATTCTGAAAAATTAGAATTAATGTTAAGGGGATTAATTGATAAAAATACTAGAGGATTAAAAGAAGGTAGTACATTAATTTTAGAATTAAGACCAGCTGGTCAAAAACTCAAACTTCAACTCAAAGTACAAAAATTAGATAACAATCAAAAAGAAAATCTAAAAAAAGATAACGGCTCTGATATTGGCCCTGTTTTAAATTGGAACCCTCAAACTGGAAGTTTACAACTTAGTCAAAATGCCACTCAAAAGTTGTTAGCTAGTTTAGGAGGGCATGTCACACAAAGACGTGATACAGGTTTGACAGTATTTTTTCCGATTTCAGATTCAAAATAAAATGAGAAACAAGTTTTCCATATATTAAATAATGTAGAAAATTTGGTATGAATTTTGAATTTTGCAAAATATGAATGCTAGTTTCTTATTAGAAATAACTCAAAATCTAGGATGACTGAAACTTTAGTTGGTCAATTTCCAAAGCATATAGGAAGTACTGGTGGTTTATTAAACTCAGCAGAAACAGAAGAAAAATATGCAATTGTTTGGAAAAGTTCAAAGGAACAAGCATTTGAATTGCCCACTGGTGGAGCCGCTATTATGCATGAAGGCGATAATTTAATGTACTTTGCCAGAAAAGAACAATGTCTTGCATTAGGAACACAATTAAGAGCCTTCAAGCCAAGAATTGAAGATTTTAAAATCTACCGGATTTTCCCAGGTGGCGATATTGAATTTTTACACCCAAAGGATGGTGTTTTCTCTGAAAAAGTAAATGAAGGCAGAGAGAAAGTAGGTCATAATCCTAGAAGAATAGGTGAGAACCCTAATCCAGCTGGTTTGAAATTTACAAATAAGAATACTTTTGATTAACTTCCTTAAAGTTGATATAAAAGAAGATAATAATTATAATTTGGGCTGACATTACTAACATGATCAGGTCACAGAAAGATAGTTTTTTAAAGGCTTACAAAGAAGGTAAAAATTTTATACCTATAGTTGAAACTTGGCCAGCTGATTTAGAGACTCCATTGTCGACTTGGTTAAAATTATCTTCAAAAGATTCCCATGGTGTTTTTCTTGAATCTGTTGAAGGTGGGGAGAATTTGGGTAGGTGGAGTATTGTTGCTACTAAACCTCTTTGGGAAGCAGTTTGTTATGGAGAAGAAATAGTTAAAACTTGGAATAATGGCAAAACTGAAACACATAAAGGTGATCCTTTTGATATTTTGAAAAGTTGGACAATGAAATATAAGTCAATCATGCTTGAAGAATTACCATCAATTGGACAGTTATATGGCTCTTGGGGTTATGAATTAATAAATCGAATAGAGCCAAGCGTTCCAATAAATGAAATACCAGAAAACAATATCCCTCATGGTTCCTGGATGTTTTTTGATCAATTAGTTGTTTTTGATCAAATAAAAAGATGTATTACTGCCGTGGTTTATTCCGATACAACTTCTTCTAAAGAGTCTTCGATTGAAGAGTTGTATCTAAACTCAATATCTAAAATTCAAGAAACTAGAAATTTAATGAGAGTACCTCTAAAAGAAAATGAGTTTTTAGATTGGAATGAAAATGAGAATTTGAATCTAGATCTAGAAAGTAATTGGGAGAAAAAAGATTTTGAGGATGCAGTTCTATCTGCAAAAGAATACATAAGAAAGGGAGATATATTTCAAATAGTTTTAAGTCAGAGATTCCAAACTCAAGTCAATAATGATCCCTTTAATTTATACAGAAGTTTGAGGATGGTTAATCCATCTCCATACATGTCATTTTTTGATTTCGGCTCATGGTATCTGATAGGTTCGAGTCCTGAAGTAATGGTTAAAGCAGAAAAAAATAAAAATAGTCAGATTGTTGCAAGCTTAAGACCAATAGCTGGCACGAGACCTAGAGGTATTGATAATCAACAAGACTTGGAATTAGAAAAGGAATTATTAAAAGATCCCAAAGAGATCGCTGAGCATGTAATGCTAATTGATCTTGGGAGAAATGATCTTGGAAGAGTTTGTGAAATTGGTACTGTCAAGGTCAAGGATTTAATGGTTATTGAGAAATATTCACATGTTATGCATATAGTCAGTCAAGTTGAGGGAATCTTAAAAAATAATGCTGATGTATGGGATTTGCTCAAAGCATCCTTTCCCGCTGGAACAGTAACTGGGGCGCCAAAAATAAGAGCTATGCAATTGATTAAGCATTTTGAAAAAGATGCTAGAGGACCTTATGCTGGTGTATACGGATCAATTGATATTAATGGTGCCTTAAATACAGCAATTACGATAAGAACCATGATAGTTAAACCCTCAAGAGATGGGAAATATGATGTGTCAGTGCAAGCAGGAGCAGGAATAGTTGCTGATTCTTCTCCTGAAAATGAATATCAAGAGACGATTAATAAAGCAAAGGGGATACTTAAGGCATTAGCCTGTTTGGATAAATAAATGAGTCAAAATAATCTTTATAAGGGTTTTGAGGTGGAACTTTTCACAGGTTCTTTAAATTCTCATATTGGTGTTTCGGCTGAAATTGAGAAAAAATTTCCTGATTTTGTAAAAGAGCCAGATAACAGAAACGTTGAATACATAACAACACCTGAAAAAGACTACGGTTCTTTATATGAGAAATTATTAACTCCAAGAAAAAAGCTAAGGAAGTGGCTAAATACTAAAAATTTAACAATCATTCCTTCATCCACTCTTTGTTTTAATCACGATATTCAATTTCAGAGATCTGATATTCACAACGTCTATCATCAATTTATTCAAGATAATTATGGAATATCTATTGCAACATCTAGTATCCATATAAACATAGGAATAGATGATTTAGAGAAACTTTTTACAGCTATAAGACTTATAAGATCTGAGGCTGCTTTATATCTATCATTAAGTGCTAGCTCACCTTTTTTAAATAATAAAATTACTAATAATCACTCTCAGAGATGGATCCAGTTTCCTAAAACACCTAGTAGAGTTCCTTTTTTTGTAAATCATAATTCTTATATCGATTGGATAGAGGAAAATATATCTAATAAAAACATGCAAAATATTAGGCATTTTTGGTCGTCAATCCGACCAAATGGTCCCCAAAGACCTTTAATCCTTGACCGTTTGGAATTAAGAATTTGTGATTTTGTTTACGATATTAATCTGCTTCTAGGGATAACCGCCATGATAGAACTAAGGATTTTAAATCTTTTTGAAAATATAAATACCTTAGATCCTATGAATGCTAGTACTTTTTCTATGGATGAGTTGTCAGAAATATGTGATCAAAATGAAATTAATGCTGCTAAAGATAGTCTGAATTCAGAGTTAATTCACTGGCAAGACGGCAAAAGAGTTATTTGTAGAGAATGGATTCAAAACTTATTATCAGATTTATCTTCCACAGCAGAAAATTATGGTATGAAACGTCTTTTAGATCCTATCTATAAAGTGCTTGAAGAAGGCAATCAATCTATGAAATGGATAAATCAATATGAAAAAGGTCTTTCTATTGAGCAGATAATGAAAATTTCTATCGAAGATATGATTAGTAGCGAGGCCATAAATGTTTGATTATTTAAATAAACATTTGATCTGAACATTTTTACTTGTGACATAATGATTATATGGAATCTTTTCGACAGATAAAAAATAAAGTGGATCTGATAAGTAACAATGATCCACTTGATAAAAATCGTCTTTTAATTGAAGATCTCTGGGAATCTGTGCTCAGAGAAGAATGCCCAGATGATCAAGCAGAGAGATTGATACAGCTTAAAGAATTAAGTTATTCAAAACAAATTGATGGTGATAGTTCAAAAACTTTTAAAAATGAAATAGTTGATATTGTAAATTCTATGGATTTAGCAGAATCCATAGCTGCAGCAAGGGCGTTTTCATTATATTTTCAACTAGTGAATATTTTGGAACAAAGAGTTGAGGAAGATAGATATATTCAAAGCTTTACCAATAAGGATGTTCAAAAATCGCCTGATAATCTTGATCCTTTTGCCCCAGCATTGGCTAGGCAAAATGCTCCAGTAACTTTTAGAGAATTATTTTACAGGCTGAGAAAATTAAATGTACCACCAGGAAAATTAGAGGAGTTATTACAGGAAATGGATATTCGTTTAGTCTTTACTGCGCATCCGACGGAGATAGTAAGACATACGATTAGACATAAGCAAACAAGAGTAGCAAATTTGTTAAAAAAAATACAGATTGAGCAATTTCTGACAAAAGAAGAAAAAATTTCTCTAAAAACTCAATTAAAAGAGGAAGTAAGACTTTGGTGGAGAACAGATGAATTGCATCAATTTAAACCTTCAGTTTTAGATGAAGTTGATTATGCCTTGCATTATTTTCAGCAAGTTTTATTTAATGCGATGCCTCAATTGAGAGGCAGGATCACTGAAGCACTTACCGAAAATTATCCAGATGTTCAGTTGCCCCCAGAATCTTTTTGTAACTTTGGTTCTTGGGTAGGCTCTGATAGGGACGGTAATCCATCAGTAACTCCGGAGATAACATGGAGAACTGCTTGCTACCAAAGGCAGTTGATGTTGGAAAGATATATTGTTGCGACGTCTAATCTTAGAGATCAATTAAGTGTGTCGATGCAATGGAGTCAAGTAAGTTCCTCCTTGTTAGAATCACTCGAAACTGACAGGGTTAAGTTCCCTGAAATATATGAAGCTAGAGCTACAAGGTATAGATCAGAACCCTACAGATTAAAATTAAGTTATATTTTAGAGAAATTAAGGTTAACACAAGAAAGAAATAATTTATTAGCTGATAGTGGTTGGAAATTTGACTTGGAGGGAGAAGTTGATAATAAAAATATAGATAAAGTTGAAAATTTATATTACAAGTCAGTCAACGAATTTACATACGATCTAGAGCTAATTAAAAACAGCTTAATTAGTACAGATTTAACTTGTGAGTCTGTAAACAACTTACTTACTCAGGTTCATATTTTTGGATTTTCTTTGGCAAGTTTAGATATTCGTCAAGAGAGTACAAGGCATAGTGACGCTATTCAAGAGCTTACAAATTATCTTGATTTATCTGTTCAATATGACCAAATGTCTGAGGACGAGAAAATTAAATGGCTTATAGACGAATTAAATACAAAAAGGCCTTTAATTCCATCTGACGTTAACTGGACAAAAACTACAGAAGAAACCTTTTCAGTTTTTAAAATGGTTAAGAGATTACAGCAAGAATTTGGAAGTCGCATTTGTCATTCTTATGTAATTTCAATGAGTCATAGTGCATCTGATTTGCTTGAAGTTCTCTTACTGGCAAAAGAAATGGGACTTCTTGATCAAAATTCTCAAAAGCCAAAATTATTAGTTGTTCCTCTTTTTGAAACTGTGGAAGACCTTAAAAGAGCACCAGAAGTAATGGAAAAGTTGTTTAAATTAAATTTCTATAAATCATTATTGCCAAAAGTAGGAGAATCTTTTAAACCTCTGCAAGAATTAATGCTTGGATATTCTGATAGTAATAAAGATTCAGGATTTGTTTCTAGTAATTGGGAAATTCATAGAGCCCAAATAGCTCTTCAAAATCTCTCAAGCAGAAATAACATATTGCTAAGACTTTTTCATGGAAGAGGAGGTTCTGTTGGGAGAGGTGGCGGACCAGCCTATCAGGCAATATTAGCTCAACCAAGCGGCACTTTAAAAGGACGAATAAAGATAACAGAACAAGGTGAAGTTTTAGCTTCTAAATATAGTCTTCCCGAACTGGCTTTGTACAATCTTGAGACTGTAACTACAGCGGTAATTCAAAATAGTTTGGTAAATAATAGACTTGACGCTACTCCAGAATGGAATCAATTAATGTCTAGGCTGGCAGAAACATCAAGGTCTCATTACAGAAAATTAGTGCATGAGAATCCTGATTTGTTAAATTTCTTTCAAGAGGTCACTCCAATAGAAGAAATAAGTAAATTACAGATATCTAGTAGGCCTGCTAGAAGAAAAAAAGGTGCAAAAGATTTGTCAAGTTTAAGAGCCATTCCTTGGGTATTTGGCTGGACACAAAGTAGATTTCTTTTGCCAAGTTGGTTTGGAGTAGGCACAGCATTGTCATCTGAATTAAATTCAGATCCACAACAAATTGAACTATTAAGAGTTTTGCATCAAAGATGGCCATTTTTTAGGATGCTTATATCTAAGGTGGAAATGACATTATCGAAGGTTGATCTGGAAGTTGCTAGATATTATGTTGATACTCTTGGCAGCAAAGAAAATAAAGATTCTTTTGATAATATTTTTGAAGTAATTTCTAAAGAATATAATCTTACAAAATCTTTAATACTTGAAATTACTGGTAAAAATAAGCTCCTAGAATCTGATAGAGACTTGAAATCATCAGTAAGCTTGAGAAATAAAACAATTATTCCATTAGGGTTTTTGCAGGTTTCACTTCTAAGAAGATTAAGAGACCAGACAAGACAACCTCCAATAAGCGAATTTATTATAGATAAAGATGAATCTAGAAGAGCTTACAGCAGAAGTGAACTATTGAGGGGGGCACTTTTAACTATTAATGGGATAGCAGCTGGCATGAGAAATACAGGTTGATAATTGCAATATTTTTCTAAAAAAAAACTTGTTCTTCCAGAAGGTTATTTTGTTAACTCTTCTCAAATCCCATTAGCTAAAGAAGTTAACAAACTTTTAGCGAATTGTGGTTGTGAGACATTTCCAATAAAGCCTCTTTCTGAGGCTATTAAGAAAAGTAATTTCTTTTTTACCATACAGAGTGAATTAAAAAATAAATTATATGGCTTTGTAAGGGTTACGTCCGACAGGGGATTGAATGCTAACTTGTGGAATTTAAGTGCATTACCAGGGAATAATCAACAAATTTATTATTCAATATTGCTACAAGTAACTCTTGAGAAAATAAATAGAGAAATGCCCGGATGCAGTATTTCTGTACAGGCTCCAGTATCTTCTTTTAAAAGTTTAGAGGAAAATGGATTCATACTAGATCCCAATGGAATAAGAGTAATGGGATATAAACTTTAAAATCATTTTACGAGCATGGAGGGATTCGAACCCCCGACTCTCAGAACCGGAATCTGATGCTCTATCCAACTGAGCTACATGCCCTTTAATTTTTCAATTTCTTTAAAGAAAATCTAAATAATTTAAACTTAGCTAATTTAATTAATGAATGCACAAAAAAAATTTTTTTAAATAAATTAAAAATTAAAAATTTTCGGAACCATAAAAGTTTTGAAATTGATCTAAAAGAACAAAGAGCAATTGTTCTTGGCTGCAATGGTGTTGGCAAGTCAAATTTACTTGAATCCGTTGAATTTTTAAGTCAATTAAAATCTAATAGAGCACTAAGCGATAAAGATTTAATAGAGAACGATAGTGATATGGCTGTAGTTATAGGACAGATAAATTTTAAAGACGATTTAAAGTTAAATTTATTCCGAAAAGGCCCTAAAAGAATTTATGTAAATGAATCAATCTTGAAAAAACAAAGTGAAATCAAGAATTATATCCGAAGTGTATGTTTCTGTTCTAATGATATAGATATTGTTAAAAGTGAACCCAGTTATCGAAGAACATGGATTGATAAAGTCGTATCTCAGCTTGAACCAGTATATTTAGACCTGATAAGTAGATTTAACAGGCTTTTAAAACAAAGAAGTCATTTTTGGCGTTCGGAAAGTTTCTTAAAAACTCAATCCATAGATATTGTTGAAAGCTTTGATATTCAAATGTCAATAATAAGTACAAGAATTTTCAGGCGCAGAAGAAGAGCTTTATTAAAAATAAAACCATATGTTGAATATTGGCATAATCATCTAAGTAAATCTCAAGAGCAAATAGACATAAATTATCTTTCGGGGATACAAAATATAAGTCCAGAAGAAGAAGAAGAAGAAGAAGAAGTTATTAGTAAAAAAATAGCGGAGCAACTCTTAAATCAGCGTTCAATAGAAGCATTGACTGGTAAATGTAATTTTGGTCCACATCGTGATGATGTTGAGTTTCTAATCAATAATGTTTCGGTTAGAAAATATGGTTCCTCAGGACAGCAAAGGACTTTTATCTTGGCTTTAAAGATGGCTGAACTCGATTTATTAACTAAAACATTAAATATTCCTCCAATACTGATATTGGATGATGTCTTAGCTGAATTAGATTTAACCAGACAAAATTTGTTATTAAATTCTGTTGGTAAAGATAGTCAATGTTTTATAAGTGCGACACATTTAGATAAATTTAATCAGTCTTTCTTAGGCTCCTCACAAATGATTCATTTATAATTTAAAAAATGCATGATTTTTAGCTAATCTTAACTTCATATTAATTTCTTAAATGGAAATCTACAAAAAAAGTCAAATTTTAAGTTCGTTAAGTGATGAGAAAAAATTAAGTCATCAAAGTAAACACTATTTGTTGGAACTTTATAGATGCGATCGCGAAAAATTAAATGACGAATCCTTTTTGCGCTGTATTTTAAATAGAGCTGCTAAATTGGCAAATGCAGCCGTTTTAAATTTGATTAGCAATAAATTTGAGCCTCAGGGGGTTACTGCAATTGCTTTACTAGCAGAATCTCATATTTCAATACATACTTGGCCTGAATCTAATTATTCGGCAGTCGATATTTTTACATGTGGTAAAAATATGATGCCTGAACTAGCTAGTCAATATTTAATTAAATCTTTGATGGCTAAAGAACATTATTTGCGTGTCATTGAGCGAAATCCACCCTCAGCAGTCTCTGAACAGATCAGAACGATTGTTTGACAATATTTACCTATTTAATTTTCCGCTTACTAGTCCCTCAAGATCTAAACTTGTACAATTAAATCCTAAATTAGAAAAATATTGAACTAACTCGCTTAAATTATAGTTGTTAAAAAAATGCTTTAATTCATCTTGGGGAATTTCTATTCTTGCAGTTAAGCCTTGGCATCTAACTCTAACCTCCGATAATCCATATTCTTTAAGATATTCTTCTGCTTTCTCAACCATTTTTAGCCTTTCACTAGTTATTTCATGGCCATAAGGAAATCTTGATGATAAGCAAGGTTGAGCAGGTTTATCCCACCAAGGAAAACCCAATGCTCTTGATATATCCCTAATGTCTTTTTTTGAGACTTTAAATTTTGCAAGGGGCGAGATAACTCCTGCTTGTTTTGAAGCTTGCATACCAGGTCTGTAATCTTGAAGATCATCCAGATTGACTCCATCCAAAACAATCTTGTAATTAAGTTTTTTAGAGAGGTGGGTTGTATGTTTGTGAAGCTCTTTTTTGCATGCAAAGCACCTATCCTTAGGATTTTTACTATAACTTGATTGGTCTAATTCTGATGTTTTAATTTCTAAATGCTTTACTCCAATCCATTTTGCCTGCCTTCTTGCTTCTTCACGAAGAGTATTGGCTAATGCAGGAGAAATACCAGTTATAGCAATTGCTTTGCTACCTAATTGCTCGAACGCTAATGATGCTACTAGTGTACTGTCAACTCCTCCGGAATAAGCAATACAAACACTATCAAGACTCTTAATGTATCTTCTAATTGTATAAAGCTTTTCACTTTGTTCATCAGAGAGAATTTCTAGTTGATTGAACATGCTAATTACTTTAAAATTCAAATTACCTATGAATAGGTTGAATTTATTATTAAATCTTTAATAATATTCTTATCTATATCTTAGATTAAATTTACTAACTTTGTTCAATTGGCGACTACGAGTAGAAATAAAGGAATTGGAATTGTCACTGCAAGTGACAGTCAGGAAAGATCAAAAGGTCAATTACATATTTATGATGGAGAAGGTAAGGGAAAAAGTCAGGCTGCTTTGGGAGTAGTTCTCAGAACAATAGGATTAGGTATATGCGAAAAAAGACAGTCAAGGGTTTTACTTCTAAGATTTTTAAAAGGTCCTGAGAGGCCATACGACGAGGATTCGGCTATAGAGGCTTTACAAAGAGGCTTTCCACATTTAATTGACCATGTTAGAACAGGAAGATCTGAATTTTTTACTGCTGACCAAGTCACAAAGTTTGATGTTGGTGAGGCTGAGAGAGGTTGGAATATCGCTAAAGGAGCAATTGCTAGTTCTCTTTATTCTGTTGTTGTACTAGATGAGTTAAATCCAGTTCTTGATTTAGGAATGCTTGATATCAATGAAGTAGTTGACTCTCTTCAAAATCGTCCAGATGGATTAGAAATAATTATTACCGGAAGGGCAGCCCCTTCCTCTTTGGTAAGAATATCCCAACTCCATTCAGAAATGAGACCACGTTTGACAGGAAACTTATCAACTCAAACTAGACAAAGTAGTTCAAGTGGTGGAATTGAGATTTATACGGGTGAAGGAAAGGGTAAATCCACAAGTGCACTTGGTAAGGCTCTTCAAGCTATCGGTAAAGGAATATCTCAAGATAAAAGTCATAGAGTTTTAATACTACAGTGGTTAAAAGGTGGGAATGGTTATACCGAAGATGCTGCCATAGAAGCTTTGAGAGAGAGTTACCCTCACTTAGTAGATCATTTGCGTTCAGGCAGAGATGCTATCGTCTGGAGAGGGCAGCAACAACCAATTGATTATGTTGAGGCTGAAAGAGCATGGGAAATTGCTAAAGCTGCTATTTTGTCTGGTTTGTATAAAACAATCATATTAGATGAATTGAATCCAACCGTTGATTTAGAGCTGCTACCTGTTGAATCGATACATCAAACACTCTTAAAAAAACCAGCAGACACAGAAGTTGTCATTACTGGGAGATGTAAAAATGAACCTTCATACTTTGGTCTTGCTGATGTCTACTCTGAAATGGTTTGTCATAAGCATTATGCAAATGTTGGAGTTGATTTGAAAAGAGGTGTTGATTACTAACTATTCTTAATAGATTAATTGCACAATATTTTTTTTACCTTTTCAATGCCGCCTTCAATAGATCTTGACTGAATTTTGAATTGTGACAAGATTCTTGAAGCTTTTTCAGAACGTTTTCCCGATTTACATATAGTGAAAACCTCTTTACTTAAACTTTCTTTTTGAATAAATTTTAAGTCAGATTTTTGGTTCAAATGACTTAAGGGAATTGAAATAGATCCCTCTATTGCAGAAGTAGAAAATTCTTCATTTTCTCTTACATCAATTAAAAGAATTTTGTTGGGGTTTGTTTTATATAAATTATTAAAGTCATTAGCGTTAATACTGTTGATTTCATTATTTTTCTCACAATATTCATCACTATTATAGAAAACCTCAAACTGAGAAAGATTTTTTATGTGCTTATTTAATTGATCACTTTTTAGATGTAATTTTTTCATATTCATATTCAATAGATCAAAAATTAAAATCTTCCCATCTAAAATTTCACCTTTTTTCAAAATGATTTTGATAATTTCATTAACCTGCAGAATTCCTATTAATCCTGTTGAAACACCTACAACCCCGTATTCTGCACAACTTGGAACAGCATTTTTTGAAGGTGATTCTGGAAGTAAGTCTCTTAAATTAGGACTATTTTTATATAAATTGAAAACACTCACTTGCCCTTCAAAGCCTTGTACACTTCCAAAGACCAGGGGTTTATTTAATATCAGGCATGAATCATTTATTACATATCTTGTGCCAAAGTTATCCGAGCAATCACAAATAACATCAAACTCCTTTATTAATTCAAGAGCATTTTTAGAATTAATTCTCTCTGAAAAGGTTAATATTTCACAATTAGGATTAAATTTTTTAATTCTTTCCTTGGCAGAATCAATTTTCAGATTGCCAATAGTATTTGTTTCATGAATTATTTGTCTCTGGAGATTAGACTTTTCAACTTGATCGTTATCTACTATTCCAATCCTCCCAATTCCTGTTGCGGCAAGATAAAGCAAAACTGAAGACCCAAGTCCACCTGCTCCAATGCATAATACTGAGCTGTTTTTAAGATTTAGTTGACCCTCATAACCTATTTCTTTGAGGGTTAAATGTTTTTGATATCTTTCTTCTTCATCAGAGCTTAAGAAGTTAAATTTGATATCTTTGGACATATCTTTATTTAAATTTTGCAAGCTAAACTTTAAAAACATAATAATTAAAATAAAAATTTTAGTCTTTTAAATTTTTCTTATTAATATGTTTTATTAATGTTTTTGTTAGAACTAGACGATAATGTGAAGATTTTGTAAATCAATTTTAAATTTAAATATCTTCAAAAACTTTATATACCAACGTCTCTAAAAAAATACAAAATGTTTCGGTTCGGAATTTTACACAACAAAAAGGTAGTCAACAGACGTTTTTTCCGATACTGTCTGGTTCATATATTAAGTTTACTGAATTCATGAGTGATAACACTCCAGAGTCAAATCAAGACTCCGGCTCCGATACAAGCTCAGAAACCAAAAGCTTTTCAGAGAAGTACTCTGATGTTATGGGAAAAGTCAATGAAACCCTTGGTAATGTTGATTGGACTCAAATGGGTAAGTATGGCAAGGCGGCAGGCATAATAGCTGTTGTCGTAATTGCTCAGATAATAATTAAAGTTGTCATTGACACGATAAACTTTTTCCCAATTCTCCCTGGTTTACTAGAACTACTAGGCGTAATTGTTGTTGGTCAGTGGAGCTGGCAAAATCTTCGTACCAGTGAAAATCGTGAAGCTGTTTTAGATAAGGTACAAAATCTTAAAAAGACATATTTGGGCTAGTTAAAGATTTACATATTTAGTATTTCTTTTACGTAATCTTTAACTTGTTTTAAATACCCTCCTCCAAACATATTTGCATGATTCAATATGTGGTAAAAATTATAAATAATAATTCTTTTTTCAAATCCTTTTTTTATAGGAAAAATTCTATGATATTCTTCATAAAATTCTTTTCTAAAACCTCCAAATAGCTTGGTCATAGCTATATCTACTTCATTATCTGCCCACCAAGATGCAGGGTCAAAGATAACTCCCTTACCATTTTTTTCAGTTCCTACATTCCCTGACCATAAATCACCATGAACTAGAGAATTTATTGGTTCATGATTGAGTAATTCTGATTTAATTTTATCTTGAACTTTATTTATAATTTCTTTATCTAAAATCGTCGATTCAAGAATTAATAATTGAGGTATTATTCTTAAGTTTAAAAAACAATCTATCCAATTATCTTTCCAGCCTTTTTTCTGATCTGTTGTTCCAATAAAACCCTCAACTGGAGACCCAAACATTTTGGGATTAGATTCAGCAGATTTTAGGTGCATTTCACCCAAACCTTTTCCAAGCTTTTTTTGGTCAAAGTTATACATATCTATCCATTCAATTAAGAGAATTTCTATATTTTCTATATTTTTATATGCAATAACTTCTGGAAGAACTAAGTTTTCTTGATTAATATACTTTCTCAAATTTTTAAGACAATATTTTTCAAATTCAAGAAATGTTTTGTTTCTAATATTTTTTTTAAGGAATAACTTTCTGTTCGAGAATTCTATTTGCCAGGCACTATGAATGTCACCTCCATGTACTTGTTCAATACTTTTTGGATAGGTTTCACCTAATTCATCACAAATTTCGTTAACTTCAATGGGTGATAATTTTTGCATTTTCAATGAGAAATTCCGAAGTTATTGTTGTTGGCGCAGGTATAGCAGGACTAACTTCTGCTGCGATTTTATCAAAACAAGGTTTATCAGTTAATTTAATCGAATCTCATACTCAATCAGGAGGATGTGCAGGTACTTTTAAAAGAAAGAATTATATTTTTGATGTTGGTGCAACTCAAGTTGCGGGTTTAGAGAAAGGAGGAATACATTCGAGAATTTTTAATTTTTTAAATATTCCATCTCCTGAAGCCACAATTTTAGATCCTGCTTGCATAGTTGATTTAAATGATGGAGGTCAGCCCATTCCTATTTGGTATGAAAAAAGTAAATGGATTACTGAACAGGAAATGCAGTTTCCAGGGAGTAGTAAATTTTGGAAGCTTTGTGCTCTCATTCATAAAAGTAATTGGATATTTGCTAACAATAATCCTGTATTACCAGCAAGTAATTTTTGGGATTTTTCTCAACTTCTTAAAGCACTTGTACCGTCAAATCTCGTCACGGGTATCTTACTAAAATCAACTATTTTTGATTTGTTGCGAATATGTGGATTATCCAATAATGAGCGTTTGATAAAATTCTTAAATCTTCAATTAAAACTTTATTCTCAAGAGGATGTTTATAATACAGCCGCATTATATGGATCTACTGTTCTTCAAATGTGTCAACAGCCACATGGTCTGTGGCATCTTAAAAAATCTATGCAGTCTTTAAGTGAAGCATTAGAAAGTTCATTGAGGAAAACTGAAGCTAATCTAATTTTTGGACAAAAAGTTAATTCTATAAATTTTGATGAGGAAAATATGTGTTGGAAAGTATCTGCTAATTCGAAAAAAAAATCTTTTATTTACCAAGCAAAAGATTTGATCTATACCGCGCCTCCACAATCTTTGCTCAAGCATTTGAAAGATCCTTTAAAAAGAAAAAAGAAGTATCAAAATCGAATCAATAATTTGCCTGATCCAAGTGGAGCTGTAGTTTTCTATTCAGCATTAAAAAGAGAACATATTAAAAAAACTTCCTCCAATCATTATCAATTTGTGTCCAAAGAATTTACTTCGGTATTTGTATCAATTAGTGATGATGGTGATGGAAGAGCGCCAAAAGGTGAGGTTACTTTAATTGCCAGTATCTTTACCAAGACTAAAAATTGGTTTGATCTAGATAAACAAACTTATTTAAAAAAGAAAAATGATTACATGAAAAAATTATCGCTTGAATTGGAAAGTCAATTTGATATTGATCCTGAAAAATGGCTACATAGGGAATTAGCAACTCCATTGGGATTTGAAAAATGGACAAATAGACCTAATGGAATAGTAGGTGGGCTTGGTCAAAATCCAGATATTTTTGGTTTATTTGGATTATCAAGTAGGACACCTTTTGAAGGTTTATGGCTATGCGGAGATTCGATTTATCCTGGAGAGGGTACTGCAGGTGTTAGTCAGTCTGCATTAATGGTTGCAAGGCAAATTTTAGCTTCTAAAGGTATAAAAAATTTTAGTTTATAAAATTTTGTCTGATTTCTTTTGCTTCAGCAAGTTTGCTAGAAAGCAACTCCCAATTTTTTTCTTTAATAAGAGACTCCAGTATATTCAGCTTATTTTTAAAATTATTTATGGCATTTAAAACATTAATCTGATTAGTAATAGCTAAATCTAAGCCAAGTTGTTCATTGCCGCCGCCAACTCTAGAAGTATCAGCAAATCCTGTAGCAGCCAGTTTTTGTGTGAGATCTAATAAAGATTGATTATTTTTTGTATGAGCAGTTTGAATTAAGGCAGAAGCTACAAATATAGGTAAATGAGAAATTAGAGATACTGCTTCATCATGCTCTTTTGGCGATGCTTGGCAAATTTCACAATCCATTGAAGTTATTAGCTCGGAAATGGTTCTGACTGCATTAAAATTACTATTTTGCGTTGGGGTAATAATCCATTTTGAATTTTTGAAAAGACCTTCAAAACCTGAATCAACTCCTTTTCTTTCTGTTCCTGCCATTGGATGAGATCCAATAAATAGAGGATGTAAATTTTCCCATGTATTTACAATTGGTTCTTTAACAGAGCCTACATCAGTTAGTATTGTCTCCTGTGGTATTGATGCTACTAATCCTTGAGAGGGACTGATCAAATCTTTGATAGGTAATGCCAAAATTATTAGCTCACATTTTTTTAATAAGCTCAGATCACAGCTAACAAAATTTGCAAGTTTTTTATCTTGAGCTTTTTTTTCATTAAATTCATTATTTGCTATTCCATAAATTGTATGGTTTAGACTTTGGAGTTTTAATCCTAAAGAACCGCCTATTAACCCTAATCCTACTATTCCAATTTTCATAGATTGATTTATGCAAGGCCCTCTTATATTGATACCAATTTTTTGTATATTAGGTTCATAAATTTTTGCATGTATTTGCAATTAAATAAATTATAAATGCTAGAAATTTTAAGTCATCAATATTTGAAAATCTTTTTGAGAGATCAAAGTATTAGCTGGAAACATATATATTCTTTTGGGAGGATAATTTCTAAATGTATTGAAAATGATTCTACATATTTAATTAATTCAGAAATTTTCTCTAGCTATGATTGGTTACCTCCAATTTTGATTTCTCTATTTTTAAAGCAAGAGGATTCAACTTTTATTTTATCTAAAGAAAAAATTCAATATATAAGCCAATTTCAGATTGATTCATTAAAAAATCTAGGCTTTAATTTTACTTTAAAAAATGATCAATTTATTTTTCCAAATCATCATGTCCGCTTGATAACAATTCAAGATTTACTTAATGATCCTATTTTTTATAATCTTAGAAACCATAGAATAGTTTATTCTGGAATTGAGGATATAAAAGAGGATTTAAAAAATCACTTTAGGATTTCCTTACTTAAAAAGGATTGGACAAAAAACTTTAAAGAATTTGAATTAATCAATCAAAAATTTTTAAAAGTATATGATTCGTTGAAGAAAAAGTTTTTCTCGAGAAAGGTCTTGGGAAATAGTTATATCAATTTAGATGAAAATGAAATAAGTTTCTTTTCAAATTTTTTTCATGAAAATTCTTTTTTCTCAGATAAATTTTTTAGCGTTAATAAAGCTTTATCTCAAGGCTGGGCATGCTGGGTAAAATTAAATGATATAAATTTAGATTGGAATTTGTATTTGCAGCCAATAGATGAACTTTCTCAAATTAAGAAATTTTTTTTGAATAATAAATTTGTTTTTTTATCAGCATTACGAAAAGATAATTTTTTCCAAATGTATCTTAAAAAGCATAGTTTTGATATTGACTTGGTTATTAATTTTAAAAGTAATTTTGAAGAGAAAAAGATTAAATTATATATACCTCCTAAACAGTTGCTTCCTAATAATCCTCTTTTTACCAATTCAATCTTGGATACTTGCAAAAAGTTAATACTTTTTAGAAAGGGTTTAACGTTAGTTTTGTCTGATGATATTGATTTAAAAACAAACCTTGCTACAGAATTAGCTTCTAAGTACGGGAAGAGGGTATTGCTAGAGACAATTCCCTCTGGTGAAAATGAAATTCTTTGTTCTAGTTTTGACTGGTGGATTATGAATTCTTTTTTAATTCAAATTCCAGAACAAATTATCGTTCCTTTACTTCCGATTCCAAATATGTCAGAACCTATTAATGCAATTACAGTTTCTCATAAAAACAAGCTTTCTCAGGATTGGTTTAGAGACTCCTTTCTTCCTCAAGCTAGAATTAAACTTGAAAGATCTGTTTCTCCTTTAAGAAGAAATTCAGGTAAGTTAATAATTTTAGATGGAAGAGTAAATAAAAGAAACTGGGGAAGATTACTTTTGCAAAATATTCAACCCTCAAAAAAAATTAACTATATGTTACCTTTTGATTAGGTTATGATTTTGTAAATAACTAAAGAAATATGGGAGAAGCAAAAAGACGTAAAACACTTGGTTTACCTCCAAAAAAAAATAATACTAAATCTAAATTTGATGATTCTCCAAGATTATTTGAATGGCTACCTTTTACAATCAATCAAAGAGATAACCTAATTAAATTAAGTATTAAGGCCAGTTGGTTTGGAATCGGAGGGTTAGTAATCTTATGGATTGTCGTGAGATTTATAGGCCCTGCTGCTGGGTGGTGGACTTTAGCTGATTCTTTATAAATCTAAGCTACTGTTTTTATATCATTAACAGCGATTGTATTAGCTGGATTACTATTTAATGCTTTCATTGAATTAGAACTTACTTCTGTCCCTTCTGTTAATTTCTCCTTAACCATGGATTCTACTTTATTTCTAATTTCTAAGTTTTGATCAAGCCAAATAATTGTATTATCTCTTCCTTGTCCAATATTTTCTCCTTCATAACTATACCAAGCACCTCTCCTTATTATGATATTAGTTTCTTCTGCTAAATCTAATAAACATCCTGTTGTACTAATACCTTTTCCGAAGAGAATATCAAACTCTGCAATTCTAAATGGTGGTGCAACTTTGTTTTTTGCTACTTTCACTTTTGCTCTTATACCATATTCTTCAGTACCTCTTTTAAGAGTTTGAATTCTTCTGATATCAAGTCTCACTGAGGCGTAAAATTTTAATGCATTACCTCCTGTGGTTGTTTCAGGATTGCCGTACGTAACGCCAATTTTTAAGCGTAATTGATTCAGGAATATTACCGTACATCCAGATTTACCAATATTTCCTGTTATTTTCCTCATTGCTTGACTCATTAGCCTTGCTTGGCTTCCAATTACGTGATCTCCCATTTCTCCTTCTATCTCGGCTCTTGGGGTTAGTGCTGCGACCGAGTCAACAACTACAAGATCTACTGCACTTGATCTTATAAGTTGGTCAACTATTTCAAGAGCCATTTCACCAGTATCTGGTTGTGAAACTAACAAATTTTCAACATCAACACCTAAAGAGGCCGCATAAACTGGATCGAGTGCATGCTCAGCATCTACAAATGCAGCTACTCCTCCATTTTTTTGGACTTCCGCAATCGCGTGAAGCGTTAATGTAGTTTTTCCTGAACTTTCTGGTCCGTAAACTTCTACTACTCTTCCTTTTGGATAGCCTCCTCCTAATGCTAAATCTAAGGTGAGCGCTCCAGTAGATATTGTTTCTACTTTCATTCTTGAGGCATCACCAAGCCTCATTATTGAACCTCGTCCAAAATTTCTTTCTATTTGACCTAAGACAAGACTTAATGCCTTGTCTTTTTCTTTTGATTCAGTTTTTTTCTTTTCTTCAAGGCTCATTGTTTGATTTATCGGTTAAAGTTCTTGTAATTATTCTATATTTGGAAATTTTTATTTAAACCAAACTTCATAAATACAAACTATAGTACATTTGTACTTTAGCTGATTATCTTTAAATTGCAACTAATTCTCTAAGGTTTCCTAATTTTAATAATTTGATTTCATTACTTAACTTATTTTTATCTGATTCTTTCAAATATCCCCAATCAGCAAGGAAGCATGGAATGTGAGAAGTTTCTGAATTTTGTTTAATATCTATTAGAGTTTTTTTTCTATCTTCTATAAAGCCTAAGATTTTATAAGTTTGTGTAAGTTTTTCAGCTATTTTGATTTTTGTTCCTGATTCATAACCAAAAATGAATTCTGGAAAAATATTTAATTGTTTAAGAATTTTTTCTGCAAAAATTTTACCTTTAGTTGTTATAACTCCAGTTTTTATTCCTCTTTTGCTTAATTCTTTCATAAAATTTATAATTTCAAAAAAAGGTTTATGTAAATTTACCCATGATTTAAAATCTTTATCAATTTGGTACTTGCGAGACTTATCTAACATTTTTTGTATATCTTCTGCTTTCCAGGAATTTTCATTTAATATCTTTTGGCAATTTTGATGATAATTATTAATGAAATCATCTTTATTATCACTTTTTAATGGATTTTCTGTTTTTATAATTTCGTGAACAATTAGAATCATTTCCCAACCATATTTAACCCAAGGCCTAATTTCTTTGAAAGAATTTGGTACTCCTTGATAAAGTTTTTGATCAATAGTGATGTTGGGTGAATTTAAATATCTTTCACAGGCCAGCAAGGAGCTATGCCAATATTCTTGCATTCCATCAACTATTACTCCATCAAAATCAAATAGAAAAATTTTTTGAGAAGACACTAATTGAATATTAGAACTGGGCCGCTAGGATTCGAACCTAGGAATGTCGAGACCAAAACCCGATGCCTTACCACTTGGCGACGGCCCATTGAATTACCAGTTTAATACATGAAAAGATTTTTTTCTATCCAAAAAATACAAATTTTTTATAAACATGGCGCTAGTTTTGAAAAATAAAAATATTATTTAAATGAGCTCGATTTCCATGGCTCTAGAAATTTCTGAGCTTTTTTGATCGCCAAACCCATTATTTCAGGATACTCATAGAGTTTTTTGTTATTTTTGTGAGCAAATTCAATAAGGGGCTGCATAATTTTTCTTGCAGCACTTCCAAATGCTATTCCATCTGGGAGATTGTTTGAATTCAATAATTCATGAGTCTTTTCATTTGTTCCTCCTGCTAATTGAATTAATCCTGGTGGAAGATCTGAACCGATTTTTTCAAACAACTTAACAGCATCTCTACTTGTTGTAGGAGCAAGATCTCCAGACATTGGCCTTCCATCTAGTTGCCAAATAAGGGGAATATCTAGCTCATTCAGAATTTCATATCTTTCCCAAAGAGCTTTCAAAAGATCTTCGGGCTCTTTGGCTTTTTTGTTAGATTGATTTAATCCACAACTAATAGATACCTTGTCTAATTTCATTCCAGAACTTTTAAGGATACTTACAACTTTTGTAAAAGAATCTAGGCGATTGATTTCTGTATGAATTTCTACTGCATTAGGCCTTATTTTTTGAAGTGTTGATGCTAAATCATTTTTTGACAAATTATATTCATATTCACTAATTAGATTTAGAGGACAACTATTTAAACATCTTCCACATCCATAACATTTACTCTCTTTAATTCCGAAATTATCAATTGCAAAGGTGGGGCATACTTTTTCGCATGGTCTTGGACAACTAGAGGGACATTTTAAAGGATCAAATTTTGCTTTTCGAAAGTGGATATCATTACCATCACTAATACTTATCATTAATCCAGGGGAGTTTTTAAAGACTTTTTTTGCCCAATCGATTCCTTTTTTTGCGGCATAAACTATAGATTCTTCTGCTGCAACATCTATGTAGTCGACACCAGCAGCAGTATAAATTGCACATAAATCTTCTATGGCAACAATATCTTCATTACTGGCACCACAAATTAACTTAATCCATTTATCTTTTTTATTCTTGGTTTTAATCAAACAATTTAACTTTCAAATTCATCCAAAATATAATTACTTAATGGTTTCCATTCAAGTTTTCTTGAACCCCCCATTTCAACAACTATTGTTAGTTTATTATCGTTAGTGCAAATCTCTATTAAGCTCTCTAATTCAGATTGAGATAATACTTGACCTTCTAATAACCAAAGTAATTTATTTTTATCATTTTCATTAAATAACTCAGACGCTTGTGGGATTACTTGTTGAACTTCCCCAAGCGCTCCGTTTCTTCCTACACTTTGATGACCAAGGTGAGGTGGTCTAACGCCATGCAATTTGAGCAAGAAAACTTCTGGATCTCCAAGCCCTCTTGCTGAAGTTATAAAAGTTTTAAAGCCTTTGGCTCTCATTCTCCTCAAAAGACGAGTTTCATAACCACCTTCAAGAGGAGCAAATATTGCGAGACATTTGTTAGTTTTTAAATCGTTATGAAACTTTTTCCCTGAGAGAAGTAATGGCATAAAAATTTCCTTTATTTCTATTTTATTTTATTTTATGGTACTTGATGATGTACAATTGTAACTCAGTGAATTTTTAAGCTCGCAAGCTAGCCGAGCCTCTGCAAATTTCACATTTTTTAGCGTTTCGTTAAAAAACTCAGGTGGGTTTATCCCGAGAGAAACTATCTACTTTTTCAGATAAGTCTCGACCTTACTAATTGTTTTTTTATTAGCTTCACCTTAATAATTGAAGGGTTTAGATAATTAAAAAATTATTACGAGCTAGCCTAATTTAGTCTTATGTCTATCGGAATTTTAGGAAAGAAATTGGGCATGTCCCAACTTTTCGATGATAAAGGTAATTCGGTACCAGTTACTCTTATAGAGGCTGGTCCGTGCCGCGTCACTCAATTGAAAACAACTGCTTTGGATGGTTATACCGCCGTTCAGATAGGTTATGGCTTGTCCAAAGAGAAGCATTTAAGCAAGCCTGAAAAGGGACACTTATTGAAATCAGGTGAAGAACTTTTAAAGCATTTGAAAGAATATAGGGTTGAAGAAACTTCATCTTATGAAATCGGAAAACAAATAACTGTAAAAAACTTTGAGGTTGGTCAAAAAGTTGATATTAGTGGCAAATCTATGGGTAGAGGTTTTGCAGGTTACCAGAAAAGACATGGTTTTAGCAGAGGTCCTATGAGTCATGGTTCAAAAAATCATAGAGCACCAGGATCTACAGGAGCAGGAACAACTCCGGGTAGAATTTATCCAGGGAAAAGAATGGCAGGAAGATATGGAGGGAAACAGATAACTACCAAAGGATTGTTAGTTCTAAAAATTGATGATCAGAAAAATTTGCTTGTAGTAAAGGGTTCTGTTCCAGGTAAGCCCGGCTCAATTGTCAACATTAAGCCAAATAATGTTGTAAGCAAAAAAGGAGGTGAAAAATCATGACAACACTTGAAACTTTAAAGTGGGATGGTAAAAAATCAGGCAAAGTTACTCTTGATTTAGCAGTTGCTAAAGAAACTTCTTCGGCAGACTTAATCCATAGAGCAGTCCTTAGACAGTTAGCAAATAAAAGACAAGGGACAGCATCAACTTTGACAAGATCTGAAGTGCGCGGGGGCGGTAGAAAGCCATACAAACAAAAAGGTACAGGAAGAGCTCGTCAAGGATCAATAAGGACACCCTTAAGACCTGGTGGAGGAATTATTTTTGGACCGAAGCCACGTTCTTACAATCTTGATATGAATCGTAAGGAACGTAGATTAGCTCTTAGAACAGCTCTTATGTCCAGAGTATCTGATATGAAGGCTGTTGAAGATTTTGGATCTACTTTAAAGCAACCTAAAACAAGTGATATCATCAATGGCCTTGCTCGATTAGGTATACAAAAAACTGAAAAAGTTTTGGTTATTCTTGATAGCCCTTCCGATACTATAAAAAAATCCATTAATAATATTGAGAAAGTAAAATTAATCGCCGCCGATCAATTAAATGTATTTGATATTCTCAATGCCAATAAATTGGTAATAGGTCAATCAGCGATAGATAAAATTCAGGAGGTTTATGCATCATGAGTAAATTATTCGATTCTCGTTTAGCCGATGTAATAAGAAAGCCAGTTATTACTGAAAAAGCTACAAATGCACTAGATCTTAACCAATATACTTTCGAAGTAGATCATAGAGCGGCTAAACCACAAATAAAGGCAGCTATTGAAGCCTTGTTCAGTGTTAAAGTCATAGGAGTTAACACTATGAATCCTCCTAGGAGAACAAGAAGAGTCGGGAAATTTTCCGGTAAACGTTCTCAGGTCAAGAAGGCAATTGTACGTCTTGCTGAAGGAGACAAAATCCAACTATTTCCAGAATCTTAAGGAGTTTTAATCATGGCAATACGTAAATTTAAACCTTATACACCTGGCACTAGACAGAGAGTAGTTACTGACTTTAGTGAAATCACAAGTGCAAAACCTGAAAGATCACTAATAGTCTCAAAACATAGAGTTAAAGGCAGGAATAATCGTGGAGTTATCACTTGTCGTCATCGTGGAGGTGGTCACAAAAGGCAATATAGATTAGTTGACTTTAGAAGAGATAAAAGAAACATCAACGCTAAAGTTGCAGCTATACACTACGATCCTCATAGAAATGCAAGGCTTGCACTTTTATTTTACGAAGATGGGGAAAAAAGATATATTATCGCTCCAGCGGGGGTAAAAGTCGGACAAAATGTCATATCTGGAGAAAGTGTTCCAATTGAAGATGGTAATGCAATGCCACTTTCTGTTATGCCATTAGGATCTAGTGTTCATTGTGTTGAGTTATATGCAGGTAGGGGTGCTCAAATGGTTAGATCCGCAGGAGCTAGTGCTCAAGTGATGGCAAAAGAGGGAGATTATGTTGCTTTAAAACTCCCATCTACTGAGGTAAGACTTGTAAGAAAAGAATGCTATGCAACTCTTGGTGAAGTAGGTAATTCTGAAATAAGAAATACTAGCTTAGGTAAAGCAGGAAGAAGAAGATGGCTTGGAAGAAGGCCTCAAGTAAGAGGTAGTGTAATGAACCCATGTGATCATCCACATGGAGGAGGAGAGGGAAAAGCACCAATTGGTAGAGCAGGCCCAGTTACTCCATGGGGTAAGCCAGCTCTTGGACTAAAGACACGTAAAAAGAACAAACCAAGTAATAAATTAGTTGTTCGAAGACGCCGTCGCGTTTCTAAGAGGAGTAGAGGAGGAAGAGACTCTTGATTACTTCATTTATTATTTCAATTTCTATTACATAATCATGGGACGTTCACTAAAAAAAGGACCTTTTATAGCAGACAGCCTGCTTAAGAAGGTAGAAAAACAAAATACTGATAATGACAAGTCTGTTATCAAAACTTGGTCAAGATCCTCTACGATTTTACCTTTAATGATTGGTCACACAATCGCTGTACATAATGGCAAGACTCATATTCCAGTATTTATTACTGAACAAATGATCGGTCATAAACTCGGTGAATTTGCTCCTACACGCACTTACCGAGGTCATATAAGAGATAAGAAAGGAGCAAAATCATGACACAAACACCTGAAACAACAAAAACAGCAATTGCTCATGGGAATTATGTTCGCGGATCAGCCTCTAAAGTGAGAAGAGTTTTGGATCAGATAAGGGGTAGATCTTATAGAGATGCATTGATTATGTTGGAATTCATGCCTTACAGATCTACAGACCCCATTACTAAAGTTCTAAGATCTGCTGTTGCTAATGCAGAACATAACCTTGGGATGGATCCATCTACCCTAGTTATTTCCTCTGCATGGGCTAATAGTGGTCCAGTAATGAAAAGGTATAGACCCAGAGCTCAAGGTCGAGCTTTTTCAATTAAAAAACAGACTTGCCACATCAGTATTTCTGTTGAGTCTGCTCCTACTCAAACTAATGCGGAGGTACAAAACTAATGGGACATAAAATACATCCTTCTGGACTAAGATTAGGAATTACACAAGAGCATCGCTCTAAGTGGTTTGCTACTTCTAAAACATATCCAATTCTTCTCCAAGAAGATTTTAAAATTCGTACCTTCATACAAAAAAAATATGGAGCAGCAGGAATTAGCGATGTCTTAATAGCAAGAAAAGCTGACCAATTGGAACTTGAATTAAAAACAGCAAGACCAGGAGTTATAGTTGGAAGACAAGGAAGTGGTATTGAAGAATTAAGATCTGGCATTCAAAAAACTATAGGTGATAGAACAAGGCAAGTCAGAATAAACGTTGTTGAAGTTGAACGCGTAGACGCTGATGCTTTTTTACTTGCTGAATATATTGCTCAACAACTAGAAAAAAGAGTCGCCTTTAGAAGAACTATTAGGATGGCCTTACAAAGGGCTCAAAGGGCTGGAGTTCTAGGTCTTAAAATTCAAGTAGGGGGAAGGTTGAATGGTGCTGAAATAGCTAGAACTGAATGGACTAGAGAAGGTAGAGTACCTTTGCATACTTTGAGAGCTGAAATTGACTACGCAACACGTGAAGCTAATACAACTTACGGTGTTCTAGGCATTAAAGTTTGGGTTTTCAAAGGTGAAGTTCTCCCTAAAGAAGAACAAACTATCCCTGTGGGTGCGAGCCCTAAGAGGAAAGCTAGTAGAAGACCTCAGCAATTTGAGGATCGTTCAAATGAGAATTCATAGGAGGTATAAAAATGCTTAGTCCAAAACGTACTAAATTCCGTAAACAACATAGAGGCAGAATGAGGGGTGTAGCCTCAAAAGGTAATACTATTGCATTCGGTCAATTTGCTCTCCAAGCTCAAGACTGTGGCTGGGTAACTGCACGTCAGATTGAAGCAAGCCGAAGAGCTATGACTAGATATATCAAACGTGGCGGTCAAATCTGGATAAGAATATTTCCTGATAAACCCGTAACCATGAGACCTGCCGAAACCAGAATGGGTTCTGGTAAAGGTAATCCAGAGTTTTGGGTCGCAGTTGTAAAACCTGGAAGAATACTTTTTGAAATGGGTGGTGAGGATATCACTGAGGAAACTGCAAAGGAAGCTATGCGTCTGGCTCAATACAAACTTCCTGTAAAAACTAAATTTATCTCAATTGATAAAAATCTCGAAAATTCCTCCCAAGAAAATACAAAAAATATTAAAAAATCTCAAGAGGAGGTTAAACAATGAAAAACTCAGAGTCACTTAAGGAATTTAAAAAATTAAATTCTGAACAAATTAATGAAAAGATTGACCAATTACGAAAAGATCTTTTTGACTTGAGATTCAAGCAAGCTACAAGACAGCTCAATGAAACTCATAAATTTAAAATTATCAAGAAACAAGTTGCGCAATTACTCACTCTCAGTAAGAGTCAATCTGCTTCTAAAACAACTTCTGATTAATTATTAGTTATGGCACTTAAAGAAAGAATTGGTACTGTTGTCAGCGACAAAATGGATAAAACAGTTGTTGTTGCTGTTATTAACAGATATCCACATCCCACTTATAAAAAAATTGTAAGTAGAACTACTAGATATAAGGCGCATGATCCAGAAAATACATGCGTTTTAGGTGATCGAGTTAAAATTAGAGAAACTAGACCTCTTAGTGCTCAAAAAAGATGGGCCATTGAAGAGATTCTCAATAAAACAAGTCAGGCTAAGGAGGTTAAAAAATGATTCAACAAGAAACATATTTAACAGTTGCCGATAATAGCGGAGCAAAAAGACTCCAATGTATTAGGGTTTTAGGTTCTAATAGAAGGTATGCACATGTCGGGGATGTAATTGTAGCAACTGTAAAAGATGCTCTTCCTAACATGGGAGTTAAGAAATCTGAAGTTGTTAAAGCTGTTATCGTCAGAACTAAAGCAACATTAAGAAGAAATACTGGTAATTCAATCAGATTTGATGACAATGCGGCAGTATTGATTAATGAAGATAAGAATCCAAAAGGTACTAGAGTCTTTGGTCCTGTAGCTAGAGAACTGCGGGATAAAAATTATACAAAGATTGTTTCTCTTGCTCCGGAGGTGATTTAAATGTTGGATTCATTAAAGCAAAAGAAAAATTTCCAGAGAATAAAAATGAGAATCAAAACTGGAGATTTGGTAAAAGTAATTAATGGAAAGGACAAAGGGAAAACTGGTGAAGTTTTAAAAACTATCCCTCTTGAAAATAGAGTAGTTGTAAAGGGAATTAACCTTAGGACTAAACATGTAAAACCAACTCAGGAAGGAGAAACTGGAAGAATTCTTACTGAAGAAGCATCATTACATGCATCAAATGTAATGTTTTTTTCAAAGGATAAAAATCTTACAAGTAAGATTGAATATTTTATTGATAAAGAGGGGGTTAAGAAAAGAAGATTGAAGAAAACTGGTGAAGTAATTGATTAATTTTTCATCAGAAACCAGATTTCAACTTTTTCTAATTTATCAATTCTGACAAAGACCAGAATTAACAAAAAATTATGACTCTAAAAAATCGCTACAAAGAATCAATAAGACCAAAACTTTTAAAAGATCTTGGTCTTAAAAATATTCATCAAGTACCTAAAGTTGTCAAAGTCAACGTTAACAGAGGTCTTGGTGAAGCAGCTTCGAATTCGAAAGCTCTAGAAGCCTCTTTAAATGAAATGGCAACAATTACAGGACAAAAGGCTTTAGTAACTAGGGCCAAAAAAGCTATCGCGGGTTTTAAAATTCGTGAGGGCATGCCTATTGGTTGTACTGTAACTTTGAGAGGAGACAGGATGTATTCTTTTTTGGAGAGATTTATAAATCTAGCTTTACCAAGAATAAGAGACTTTAGAGGAGTTAATCCAAAAAGTTTTGATGGGAGAGGTAATTACACCGTTGGCGTGAAAGAGCAATTGATTTTTCCTGAAATCTCTTTTGATAAAATAGATTCAATAAGAGGTATGGATATAACTATTGTCACTAGTGCAAAATCAGATCAAGAAGGTAAAGCTCTTTTGCAGGAGTTAGGAATGCCTTTTAGTAAGAATTAAATTAAAACTATGTCAAATCACGATCCTATTTCAGATATGCTAACTCGAATTAGAAATGCGAGTCAAAAAAAGCATACAACCACAACAATCCCAGGTTCAAAAATGTCCTTAAGTATCGCCAAAGTACTTCAAAAAGAGGGGTTCATTTCTGATATTAATGAGGAAGGTGAAGGTTATAAATCACAAATAATACTCGGCCTCAAATATAGTGGAAAAAACAAATTTCCTACTATTCGATCTATGCAAAGAGTTAGTAAACCTGGTTTGAGAATATATAAAAATACTAGAGGTTTACCAAAAGTTCTTGGAGGTCTTGGAGTTGCCATAATATCAACTTCTAAAGGCGTTATGAGCGATCGCGATGCTAGAAAGCAAGGCATTGGCGGCGAAGTCCTCTGCTATGTTTATTAAGGAGAATTAATCATGTCAAGAATCGGAAAAACACCAGTACTTATTCCAGAGAAAGTTACAGTTGATTTTGATGGATTAACAGTTACAGTTAAGGGCCCAAAGGGTGAGTTAAAACGTCTCATGCCTGAGGGAGTTAGTTTTGATAAGAAAGATAATACTGTTGTCGTAAGTCCTACCACAACCAAAATACATTCAAGGCAGAGACATGGTTTATGTAGAGCTTTAATTGCAAATATGGTTGAAGGGGTTACTCAAGGTTTTTCAAAGAAACTAGAAATTGTAGGCGTTGGATCAAGAGCACAAGTAAAAGGTAAAAATCTAGTTGTAAGTGCAGGATATAGTCATCCTGTAGAAATGATCCCCCCTGATGGTATAACATACAAAGTTGAGAGTAATACAAACGTTACCGTATCTGGAATTGATAAGGAAATTGTTGGCAATGAAGCAGCAAAAATCAGATCAATTAGACCTCCAGAGCCATATAAAGGTAAAGGAATTAAATATCATGATGAGAGAATTCTCAGAAAAGCTGGTAAATCTGGCAAAAAATAATTCCAATTAAAAAAATGACCAAACTTTCCAGGAAATTACAAACCCAAAAAAGACATAGAAGATTAAGAAGATTCTTAATTGGAGATGCAACTCGTCCAAGATTGTCTGTTTTTCGCTCTAATAACCATATTTATGCTCAGGTTATAGATGATAGCGCTCAAACAACTATTTGCTCGGCTTCAACTGTTGATAAAGAACTAAGAGAAAAATCTGAGAAATTGCCTTCTGATTGTAATTCTTCTTCTATTGTTGGAAAATTATTAGCAAAGAGAGCGATAAAAAAAGGTATTAAGCAAGTAATTTTTGACCGTGGAGGTAATTTATATCACGGTAGAGTAAAGGCACTTGCAGATGCTGCTCGTGAAGCCGGCCTAGAATTCTAACTTTTAATTTTTTACTATGACTGACACTCCAACAAAACAAGAAATTCAATCCAAGAACGATAATGTTCCTGCAGCTACGCCCGTAGAACAAAAAAAGAATAATCGTAATGATCGAAAAAGAAATAGAAGAGGTGATTCAAAAAATCTAGAGAGAGATTCTGATTGGCAAGAAAGAGTTGTTCAAATTCGACGCGTTTCTAAGACTGTTAAGGGTGGAAAAAAAATGAGTTTTAGAGCAATAGTCGTTGTTGGTAATGAGAAAGGTCAAGTTGGAGTTGGAGTTGGTAAAGCAGGGGATGTTATTGGTGCGGTGAGAAAGGGAGTTTCAGATGGTAAAAAGAATCTTGTTAGGGTTCCTTTAACCCCAAATAATTCAATACCGACTTTATCTTTAGGTCGAGATGGTGCTGCTAACGTGTTGATTAGGCCTGCGGCTCCAGGTACAGGTGTAATTGCTGGCGGTTCAATTAGAACGGTTTTAGAATTAGCTGGTATAAAGAATGTCTTAGCAAAAAGATTGGGCAGTAAAACACCTTTGAATAATGCAAGAGCTGCTATGGTAGCTCTTGCTCAATTAAGAACACATAAATCTGTTTCAAGGGAGAGAGGTATCTCACTTGAACAGCTCTACTCTTAAAAATCATGACTTCAACACTAAATACACTTAAATCAAACTCCGGCTCTAGAAAGAAAAAATTAAGAAAGGGTAGAGGTATTGCAGCCGGTCAAGGTGCTTCATGTGGTTTTGGAATGAGAGGACAAAAGTCACGTTCTGGAAGACCGACACGTCCAGGTTTTGAAGGTGGCCAAATGCCTTTATATAGAAGAGTTCCAAAATTAAAGCACTTTGAAATAATTAATCAAAAGAACTTTTCCGTAATTAATCTAGAAAAATTAAACGATTTCAAAGATAACGATACTGTCAACCTAGACTCACTAGTTAAAAAAGGGTTGATCTTCAAGCCCAAATTTCCTTTAAAAATTCTTGGTAATGGAAAACTTAGTGTAAAGTTAAAAGTTCAAGCTCATGCATTTACAAAAGTTGCAAAACAAAAAATTGAGGACGCAGGTGGATCCTGCGAGCTTATAAATAATAAATAAATTTGCTAAAAATTTAGGTAGGCTTCAAAATGTTTGTCAACAAAAGTAGAAATCCTAGCGCTTCTGAAATCCTTTCCCAATTATTTTTGAATAAAGAGCTAAGGACTAGAGTTTTAACAACTTTAGGTCTTCTCCTTTTAGTAAGACTCGGTATCTATATCCCCATGCCTGGTATTGATAGGGTGGCTTTTAAAAGTTTTATAGATCAAGGGGGCCAATTAATAGGTTTTTTAGATATTTTTACTGGAGGAGGAATTTCAACCTTAGGAATATTCGCATTAGGCATACTTCCTTTTATCAATGCATCAATTATTATTCAGCTTCTCACAGCTTCATTACCTGTGCTTGAAGATTTACAAAAAAATGAAGGAGAAGCGGGAAGAAGAAAAATTGCTCAAATAACTAGATACGTTTCATTAGGATGGGGGTTTTTGCAAAGTATAATTTTTTCCTTAATCCTCAGACAATATGCTATAGAAGGGATAAGTGAAACTACATTTGTCTTACAAACCTCCATTGCCTTGGTTACTGGTTCAATGTTAGTAATGTGGTTTAGTGAAATTATTACGGAGAAAGGAATAGGTCAAGGCGCTTCACTGGTAATTTTCTTGAATATTGTTTCGACATTACCTAAGGCTCTAAGTTCAACTATTGAAAAAGCTCAAACTGGCGATAGAGGAGATGTTTTAGGCATAGCTGTTTTACTGGGAGTATTTTTACTGACAATTGTTGGGATAATTTTTGTTCAAGAGGGAGCAAGGCGCATTCCTATTGTTAGTGCAAAAAGGCAAATAGGAAATTCAACACTTCTTCCTACAAGGCAAAGTTATTTACCTTTGAAATTAAATGCAGGAGGAGTAATGCCTATTATATTTGCATCTGCTTTAATCTTTTTACCTATAACAATTGCGAATGTTACGGGAAATCCAGTTTTAATAAAGTTAGCGAGTAGTTTAAATCCCGGATCTTCTAATCCATGGCCATATGCTCTTACATTCTTCGCTTTGATTTTGGGGTTCTCTTATTTTTATGCATCTCTTACCATCAATCCAGTGGATGTAGCTTCGAATTTAAAGAAAGGAGGAGTAGCGATACCTGGAGTTAGACCAGGAACTAATACAGCAAACTACCTATCAGGTATACAAAATAGGTTGACATTATTGGGAGGATTATTTCTGGGTTCAGTAGCCATAATTCCAGCTGCAGTAGAAAGAGCTACAAATGTTCAGACCTTTCAAGGTTTAGGAGCAACTTCATTACTTATTCTTGTGGGTGTTGCTATAGATACTGCTAAGCAAATCCAAACTTATGTTATTTCACAAAGGTATGAAGGACTAATTAACAATTAATGAAGAAACATTTACTATTTTTAGGAGCTCCTGGAGCAGGGAAAGGAACTCAAGCCGAATTGCTAAGTCAAACTAATTCCTACTTACACCTTTCTACTGGTGAATTATTAAGAAAAGAAATCGAAATGAATACTACCCTTGGTATCCAGGTAAAAGATATTATGAATAGAGGGGAACTTGTTAGTGACGAACTTGTATTAAAGATAGTAAGACATAATTTAGTAAAGGATAATAAAGGTTGGATTCTAGATGGTTACCCAAGAAATTTATCTCAAGCGAATTCATTGAATGAAGTCCTAAATGAAATAAATCAACCTTTAGAAGTGGTTTTTTATTTAGATATTCCAGAAGAAGTGCTAATTAAGCGTTTGCTTTTAAGAGGGAGAAAAGATGATACAGAAGAGACAATTAGAACAAGAGTTGATATTTATAAAAAAACTACAGAACCATTAATTCAATATTTTAAAGATCTCTCATTGTTAGAATATATTGATGCTGATAGAGATTTAAAAACCATTTCCTCTGATATCAAGCAAAAAATGGCTTGATGATGATGTAGAATATAGTATTAACGTTTTATTTGTTAAACCCCTATGAAGGTCAGATCTTCAGTCAAAAAAATTAGTCCTGACGATCAGATCGTGAGGAGAAGAGGTAAAATCTATGTTATTAACAAGAAAAGACCTCGCAATAAACAGCGTCAGGGTTAAATTTCAACCCTTAAATTCAAACTTTTACTTATTCAAAACACGTGGCCAGGATTGCAGGAATTGACATACCTCGCGAAAAGCGAGTTGAAATTGCACTAACATACGTCTATGGGATTGGTCTAACGAGATCAAAGCTAATTCTTGCTAATACGGGTGTAAACCCGGATACTCGTGTCAAAGACCTTTCAGATTCTGATGTGCAAAAACTTAGAGGTGCCACAGAAGAATTCACTTTAGAAGGGGATTTGAGAAGAAAGGAGGGAATGGCTTTAAAGCGTCTACAAGATATAGGGTGTGTAAGAGGAAGAAGACATAGAATGAGTCTTCCAGTAAGAGGTCAAAGAACTAGAACAAATGCCAGAACGAGACGGGGTTCTAGGAAAACAGTTGCTGGAAGGAAAAAATAATTAACTAAATCTATCTAAAAATTGAAGTATTAAATTAAAACATCATGGCAGCTACAGCAAAAAAAACAGGTTCAAAGAAATCTAAACGTAATGTACCTAATGGTGTGGTACATATCCAAAGCACATTTAATAATACTATCGTCTCAATTTCTGACACCTCTGGACATGTAATATCTTGGTCTTCTGCAGGCGCTAGTGGATTTAAAGGCGCTCGAAAAGGTACACCATTTGCTGCTCAAACAGCTGCTGAAGCTGCAGCTAGAAGAGCACTTGATCAAGGTATGAGGCAAATAGAAGTACTTGTTAGAGGGCCTGGCGCAGGTAGGGAAACGGCCATAAGAGCTTTACAAGTGGCCGGATTAGAAATAACTCTAATAAGAGATGTAACTCCATTACCTCATAATGGATGTAGAAGACCTAAACGAAGACGCGTTTAGGTCTTAACCATTCTCAACCCCCCCCCAAAAAAAAATTCTTAACCTCATTATTTTCCGTGTTGCAATACCAGATTGACAGAATCGACCATCAAATAGCAGATGATCGCTCCCAAACAGGAACTTTTTTAATTGGCCCTCTAGAAAGGGGGCAAGCCACAACTTTGGGTAATTCTCTTAGAAGAGTCCTTATGGGAGGACTTGAAGGGAGTGCAGTTACTGCAGTAAGAATAGCAGGAATTAATCATGAATATGCCACTATTCCAGGAGTTAGAGAAGACGTTTTAGATATTCTTCTTAATTGCAAGCAACTATCAATAAATAGCTCTAATCCAGAGCTTGAAATCGGCAGGTTAGTAGCTAGTGGTCCAATGGAGGTGAAGGCGAATGACATTCAATTCTCCTCTCAAGTTGAAATTGTTGATGGCGAAAAACCGATCGCAACTATTCAGGAAGGTCATAATTTAGAGTTGGAAATCCATGTTGAAAGAGGTGTTGGATATAGGCCTGTCGATAGAAAGAGTGAAGAAACAACTGCAATTGACTTACTTCAAATAGATGCTGTATTTATGCCAGTGAAGAGAGTTAATTTTACGATTGATGAGACTGCCGTAGCCGAAGGCGGAACAGGAAGAGAAAGATTAAAAATGGAAGTAGTAACAGATGGCTCAACAAGTCCTGACGATGCTATTGCAGAAGCAGCAAATCAGTTAATAGAACTCTTTCAACCTCTTGCTACTGTCACAATGGTTGAGGAAATTCCCGAAGAACCCGAACCATCTCCTGAAGCTCAAATTCCCCTTGAGGAACTAAACTTGTCCGTTAGAGCATATAATTGTTTAAAAAGGGCGCAAGTTAACTCAGTTTCGGATTTGATGGGCTTCAGCTATGAAGATCTTCTTGAAATTAAGAACTTTGGCTCTAAATCTGCAGATGAAGTTATTGAAGCTCTCGAGCGCATAGGCATTTCTATCCCACAAAGTAGAACATCTGTTTAACAATTTTTAAGATTATGAGACACCAACTTAGAATTCCATTATTAAGTAAACCTGCTGACCAGAGGAAAGCACTTCTGAGAGGTTTAACTACACAATTAATTAGGGAAGGTAGGGTAACGACAACAAAAGCTAGGGCAAAAGCTTTAAGAAATGAAGCTGAAAGAATGATTTCCCTTGCCAAAGACGGAAGTTTGGCTTCTAGGAGAAGGGCTATTGGATATATTTATGATAAAAAGTTAGTTCATTCATTATTTGAAAAAGCAAAGGAAAGATATGGGGACAGAAATGGCGGTTATACACGCATAGTCAGAACTGTATCAAGAAAAGGTGATAACGCCCAGATGGCCATAATCGAGCTTGTTTAAGTTAGATAATAAAAGGGCTTTTACTAAAAAATAACTTTTGAAAAGGGTAGCTTTATTAGTCCAATATGATGGATCTCATTATTCAGGTTGGCAAAAACAAAAAAATGTAACTACAGTCCAAGAAATTCTAGACAAAGCTCTCTTAAAGATTACAAATCATACAGTAAAGACTTTTGCAGCAGGTAGGACTGATGCAGGGGTTCATGCATCAGGGCAAGTAGTACATTTTGATATTGATTGTGTAATACCAGGTAATAGTTATTCTGATGTTTTAAATGGTCTTCTACCCTCAACAATTAGGATTTTGGAATCAGTTGAGGTTAAAGATAGTTGGCATGCATGCTATTCAGCACTATATAGACATTATAGATATGTCATTAATAACAGTAAATTTCCTAACTTGTTTATCAATAATTGGTCATGGCATAGATATCAAAAATCATTGGATGAAGTTTTAATGTTTAATGCATGTAGGACAATGGAAGGAGAACACGATTTTTTTGCTTTTCAGAAAAGTGGAAGTAAAAGAATAAACTCTATTACAAAAATAAAAAATATAGATATTAAAAGAGTAGAAGATTTAATTTTAATTGATATTAAAGCTACTGGTTTTCTGTATGGAATGGTCCGTTTAATTGTTGGTCAACTGGTTTTAGTTGGAGAAAAAAAAATATCCCCAGAAATTTTTACAGATAGATGGGTTAATAAAAAGAAAAAAGATGTTAAAGAATCTGCTCCAGCTAAGGGGTTATGTTTTGTAAATGCTGTTTATGAAGAAAATGTTTTTAAAAAGATTAATCACAATGATTTTTTTCCTGTATTTTTAATAAAGGGTTTTTCTTAAGTAAAGTTTAATTAAGCAAATTTTTTGTGTAAATCATTCAAAACTGTTGTTTAATATTCCTCCAATAAGGTAGAATTTAATATCAACTTTAAATTTATTTGCATAAATTTGGTAAATGAATAAAACAATTACTCCATCTTTAGAAACCATTGAAAGAAATTGGTTTTTAGTGGACGCAAAAGATAAGACACTTGGGAGACTTGCTACAGAAATCGCAACTGTTTTAAGAGGTAAAAATAAACCAACATTTACACCTCATTTAGATACTGGAGATTTCGTCATTGTAGTTAATGCTGAAAAAGTTGAGGTAACGGGTAAAAAAGCATCACAAAAGTTGTATAGAAGACATTCTGGAAGACCTGGAGGAATGAAAATTGAGAAATTTGAGTCTCTACAAGAAAGAATTCCTGAAAGAATCATCGAGCAAGCTGTTAAGGGCATGCTTCCTCATAATTCTTTAGGAAGACAGCAATTTAAAAAACTAAAAGTTTATAAAGGTGCTGATCATCCTCATGCTGCTCAGAATCCTGTATTATTAAATAGTTAATTTATCAAAATGAATAGTCAAATAAAAAACAAAGCTGTGTATTGGGGAACTGGAAGAAGAAAAACTTCAGTAGCTAGAGTTCGCTTGATTCCAGGAAATGGACTAATAAAAATTAATGGTCGTGCTGGTGATGATTATTTAAACTTTAATCCCCTACACTTAAATTCAATAAAAGCACCTTTGCAAACGTTAGGCCTTGAAAATTCTTATGATATTTTAGTAAATGTTTTTGGTGGTGGATTGACTGGCCAAGCAGACGCTATAAAGCAAGGAGCAGCTCGAGCACTTTGCGAATTATCCCCTGACAATAGGAAACCGCTCAAAACGGAAGGCCATCTCAGTAGAGATCCAAGAGCTAAGGAAAGAAGAAAATATGGTCTTAAAAAAGCAAGAAAAGCTCCTCAATTCTCTAAACGTTAAAGGAATTTAAATTATGCCAAAATCAGAAATTCACCCAAAATGGTATCCAGATGCAAAAGTTATTTGTAATGGAGAAGTTGTAATGACTACTGGCTCCACGCAGCCTGAACTACATGTTGATGTTTGGAGTGGAAATCATCCTTTTTTTACTGGAACTCAAAAGATTCTTGATACAGAAGGTAGGGTTGATAGGTTTATGAAAAAATATGGAATGGGTTCAGCTAATTCAGCTACATCAAAAGATCAAAAAGAAGAAAAAGATTCTAAAAAATAGAATTTTCAAAATTAAGCATAATTTCAATTGGAATACTCAACATTAATTGCAAGGTTGAAAACTGCTTCAGATAGTTTTGAGAATTTGGAAGTACAACTTGCAGATCCTGATATAGCTAATGATCCAAAAAAATTAGAGTCCATAGCAAGAGAAAGGTCAAAATTGGAACCTTTGGTGATTGATTTTAATAAGTTGCTTGATACTGATAAAGAAATCGAAGATTCAAAAAATCTATTAAAAGAGAATAGAAATGATAAAGAAATGGAATCTTTGATAAATGAGGAGTTAATAATTCTTGAGGAATCTAAGAGTGAACTGATTCAAAAAACCACAATCGCCTTATTGCCAAAAGACCCTAGAGATGAAAGAAGTGTAATGTTAGAAATCCGAGCTGGTGCTGGAGGTAACGAGGCTTGTATCTGGGCGGGTGATTTAGCAAGAATGTATGAAAGATATGGACAAAAAATTGGATGGTCTGTAAAACCTGTTAGTGCTTCCGAGTCAGATATGGGTGGATTTAAGGAGTTAGTTATCTCTGTTAAGGGAGATTCTGTATATAGTCAACTTAAATTTGAGGCTGGTGTACATAGAGTACAAAGAGTTCCAGCTACTGAATCTCAAGGTAGAGTTCACACCTCTACTGCTACAGTTGCCGTTATGCCTGAGGCTGATCCTGTTGAGGTTAAAATTGATCCAACAGATCTAGAGGTTGGAACAGCAAGATCAGGAGGTGCAGGAGGACAAAATGTTAATAAGGTTGAGACAGCTATTGATCTTCTCCACAAGCCTACAGGAATAAGAGTTTTTTGTACTCAAGAGAGATCGCAATTGCAAAATCGCGAACGAGCAATGGAAATTTTAAGAGCTAAATTGTATGAAATTCAATTAAAAGAAGCCAATGCAAAAGAGAGATCACAAAGGCTTTCCCAGGTTGGAACAGGCGATAGAAGTGAAAAAATCAGAACTTATAATTTTAAAGATAACAGGACAACTGATCATAGATTAGGTTCCAATTTTTCTCTTGAGCCAATTCTTGCTGGTCAATTAGAAGAAGTGATTAATGCATGTATAGCGCAAGAACAAAAAAGAATGATGGAAGATTTTAATAAAGAAGGAAATTAAGATTTTTTTATTAGATTGCAACCCCTATTACGTATTTACTCCATTCTTTATGCTTGCCTGAGTCAATTTGTCTTGTAGCTTCAAAATTTAGATTACTTAATGGACGATAAGGCCGACGTTTTAAGGGCATATTCGCCTCTTCGGGAGTTCGATTACCTTTTTGTACGTTACATCTGAGACATGCTGTAGTAACATTTTCCCAGTTATCTGTTCCACCTCTGCTTCTCGGTAAAACATGATCTATTGATAGGTCACTTCCCCTATAATTACAGTATTGGCAAGAATTATTATCTCTCAGAAGAATATTTTTTCTTGTTAAAGAAACCTCTCTAAAAGGGACTTTAACGTAGTAACGAAGTCTTATAACTGTCGGCAACTTTTTCCCGCTATGAATTGAATAAGTTTTATCTTCCTCTAAACTTTCTGCTTTACCTTTAATCATCAAAATTACTGCTCTTCGCCAGGAAGTGATGTTTAAAGGTTCATAAGATGCATTTAAAACTAGAGTCTGGCCCATGCCAAAATACAATTTACATGTCATGCTAACTGTATATTTCAATAAGCGCATATATTTGTGCAAAGTTAATGCAAAATAGGCAAACAAATCAGGTATTTAATTTTGACAAATTTCCAAATTTTGAAAAAGATATACATCTAAAACAAAGAGCATGGATTGAAGTTAAAGGTAAAGCAATAGAAACAAACGTTAGACAGTTAAGATCAAAATTAAGTAAAAATTGTCAATTTATGGCAGTCGTTAAAGCTGATGGATATGGACATGATGCGAAATTAGTATCAGATTATGCGATAAAAGGTGGAGCATCTCAATTAGGGGTTGCCACATTAAATGAAGGCATTAAGCTTCGTTCTTCTGGAGTTGAAAAACCAATTCTTATCCTCGGAAATCTTTATACGAAAAGGGATTTTATTATATGTTTAAAAAATGATCTTATGCCAACTATTAGTAGTATAAGAGAATGTTTAATTTGCAATAACATTGGTAAGCAATTTGGATTGAAATTTCTCTTACATCTTAAAGTTGATACTGGAATGTCAAGATTAGGATTTGAATACAATAAATTTGTTCAGCAATTTGAAAAAATAAAATCTTTTGAAAACATTTTAATAGAAGGAATATATAGTCATTTATCTTCTGCAGATGAAGCTAACGCATTAGATCCTAAAAGTATTACACAATTACAAAGACTGAAGTTTAATGAATTATTAAAGCAAATTAATCTTAATCGAAATAATGAAATTAAGATTCATTTGGCTAATTCTGCGGGAATGCTTATTAACAAAGATTTTCATTTTGACATGGTACGTGTTGGTCTTTCTATGTATGGATACAGTCCTTTAGAAAAAATAGATAAAAATTTATCACTTAAACAAGCTTTATTTTTGAAAGCTAAAGTAGCTTTTATTAGAACTATTGATCCAGGTGTTGGTGTAAGTTATGGAGGTAAATTCGTAAGTCATAGAAAAACTAATTTAGCTGTATTAAGTATTGGTTACGCAGATGGAGTACCAAGAAATCTTTCAGGAAAGATAGAGGTTATTCATAATGATAAACTTTATCCCCAAGTTGGATCCATTACTATGGATCAAATGATGGTGGACATAACAGGTTCAAGTGAAATTAAAGTTGGTAGTACCATGTTATTACTAGGATCTGATGGAGATAAAACAATTTCTCCTCTTGAATGGGCAAGAAAATCTAATACTATTCCGTGGGAAATTCTTTGTTCTTTTAAAAATAGATTACCGAGAGTTCAAGTTGATTAGACATTTCGATTAAATAAAAAATTTTGAATGTTTGCAAAAAAATTGATAATGTATAAGAACTGGAGAGGTGGCTGAGTGGTTGAAAGCGGCTCCCTGCTAAGGAGTTACAGGAGGTAACTTTTGTCGAGGGTTCGAATCCCTCCCTCTCCGTGGTTTTTGGATGTCAGGAAGCGTTATACAGACTCAGATTGTAGATATAGTCAGGGTTTTATCTAATTCACTGAATCAGGGATATTCACACAGTAGCACGAAGTTTCAGTATGTCAGGGGATGAAATGGGGGATGAAATGAAATGGGTCAGGGGATGAAATGGATATAGCAGAATAATATTAAGTACCACACAGTGGTAATAAAGATGCAACACGAGAACCCCTGCTACGACTACCAACAACATAGGAACGACACATACAAACACACACAACGTACATTACAACGCTGTCCTAGGCGATTCTGAGTGGAGTAAATCGCTTATTGTGTTGCTTATGGTGTATAAAGTCCCATAATTTGTAAATTGTGATACCCCACTTCCTGGTACGCTAACACTACGATCTGATGGTGTCATAATACGGTATCATAATAGTATTGAAACCAACAGCATTATGATTACTATTTTTGGATACTGGCGTTGTTCAACTGATGCACAGGATCAGGAACGACAGATTCGTGCTTTGTCTGATGCAGGTTGCGAAAAGATTGTTGGAGATAAGATTACGGGTACTTCAAATTATGGTGATAGAAAAGCACTATCCAAACTGTTAGATGATATTAAAGAAGGCGATCTACTGATACTGGATGAGTTGAATAGATTGGGAAGGACTATGGTTACTATGCTCGTGGAAGTGAATAGGTTGTTGGAGAAAGGTGTAAGGATTAGGACATTAGATGGCAGGTTAGATACGACTACTATGCCGAGTGAGATTATCAATCTAATAGTTGGTGTAATGGGGTATGCTGCCGAGATGGAATTGAAGAATATAAAACGACGTACAGCAGAGGGCAGAGCAGTTGCATTATCTCGTGGTGTGAAGATGGGAAGAAAAAGATCCTACTCACACCACCAATTGGAAGAAATCAGGGTAATGAGAGGATCTCAGCGAGGTTATGGTTCAATTGCTAAATCTTTGGGTATGAGTAAATCAACTGTCCAAAGATTATGTGTAAGAGCAGGTATCTAATTCAATGAATTTATTATTTTCTGCTTAAGCAGGTCATCAATGTAATTATCAATTGAATCTTCAACAAATTTATTTTTGTTTGTTTTTTGTTTATCGGGTAGTTGCTTATTGAGTTTATTGATTGCTTTATTCATTTTTCCCTCCAACTGACTGTTGGTAATGCTCACTGTAATACTCATAGATTTTGTCTTTTGTATTCGTCTCTTAGCAACTTCCTATGCAACTGACTGAAAGAGAAACCGTGGAATTCCATTAACTTTTCAGTTATTGCCTCCATTTGCTTTGCTTCTCGTTTTGGAATAGAAAGATTCCTTTTCGTGGTTTTTTCCTCTAAATCAGTTGGTGTAACTGATTTTTCTAGTACTATGCTCATTGATTACTCCTTTGTTACTTACCTCCAATTTCCTTCTATATCACTATTCGGATTGTTGAGGTCTTAGACAGCGTTCCCTGTATGTATTTATTTATGATTTAAATGCCGTACTCTTTCAAACTGTGAAGGGATTTGAGTGATGCGGAGTGTTGATTCAAAGAAATTCCCAAAAATACTTTAAAGAATCTATAAATAACTAATAAATAAAAAGTAAATAAATCATCCACACTTTTATCTATAAGAGTTCCTCTGCGAATTTTGATTGAAGTTACCAAATAGAAACATTATGAGATATACCTACAAACGAGATAGAAATTTTGAACAACGATTTTTTGATGAACTGGTTATTAAATTTCATGGCATAAAATCTAAAAAACTAATAAATGGTTACCCTGCCTATAAAATTGAGTGCCCATATTGTAAGAAAAGGGGTGCTGTGATGGGAACGTCAAAGAATAAAGAGACTTTCTATCTGCTTTGCCCACACCATCTTTGTGCATCTGGAGGATCAAAGGTACTGGATAAAGTGATTAAAGATCACGCTAACTCGGATATGTGGGAGTCATGGCGTGAGGGTCATTGGATTGATAACTATGCGTGGTTTGGCATTAAGAGTCAAACTGAGAGAATAAAAGGCGAGAGTAAAACATTCAAAGAGAAGCAGCAATTGAAATCTGAAACTGCTCGCATTTACTCCGCCAATTCACGGAACTAGAAGCGGAAAGACTTTTACAACCAAATTTTCTGACAGAAATTTTTTATAATCCATTGGTATAACTCGCCCGTTTGGAAACCTTTGTAGGTTTGGGTCTCTTTGCTTTTTGGAATTAACCAATTAGGTCTAGGAGATTACCCTTCTCGTCAGTTAATTTATAGCGTCTGCCATCTGCTGCTTTCCGTGTCATTACCCTGCGAGCATCCGCCTCATTAGTTTTTGTCGTATATCTCTGCCATTTCATAAATTGATCCTGCCAGTAAATATAGTATTTCAAACTTTCAATCCATTCTCTGTCAATAATTTACACCAATCATCCATTAGTTTCTTTCTGTCTTTCAATCTAAGTGATCTGTCGTATGCTTTATCAACTTTATTGTCTGGCAAATGACCCATTTGTCTTTTAATAACGTCGCTTTCAGCACCCAGTAGATCTATGGCGTAGGTTCTGGCAGTTCGTCTCCAACCGTGTGCTCTCTGTTTGTCACTGTATCCGAGATTTTTTAGATAGTTATTTGGCGACTCAGGATCTAAGTGGGGATAACGTGATTGTCTGATGGGTTGAAAGACATACTTACTCCCATCATTGTATTGACTACATACTTCCAATATTTGTTTCATCTCGTTTGTTAGAGGCACATAGTGAGGGATATTGTCATTTACATCCTTCCTTCTCTTCAATCCGTGGGTGTTGCCAGGAATTTCAAAACATTCAATACCATCTTTATCTTTAATCCATTCCCATTCCAACCTTGCCAATGCCCCAGTGCGTAAGAATGTCATAAGCAGGAACTTTGTTGCTAATACTGTTTGAATGTGAGAATTACATTTATTCAAATTGATGTCAGTAAGTAGTTTTGGTACTTCATTCCAGTCAAGTGTCGGATGATGATTCTCTCTTCTTCTTTGTCTCTTAAATTTGGATGCTGGATTTTGCCCTCTCGTCATCCATCCTTTCTCAATCGCAAAATTAAAAACAGCATTAAGTAATTCTTGGCATCTCTCTGATTGATCTACTCCATTCCCCCTCGCTTGAATTCTTATTTTTTCAATAAGCGAAGTAATGATTTCTCTGCCACCATTGTCCCACTCCAATTGTTTGAGGGTGAAATGAGGACTGATGTTGCCTAGAACTCTATTATGCAGTTGGTTTTTATAGGTTTGATGAGTAAATGGTTTAACATCCAGACCTTCAGATAGAAATTTATCTATTGTTTCTTTGAGAGTATGAGTTTCCTTCTCAATCTTTTTAATTAGATGATTTTTAAATTTGGAAACTGGTTGATTATTTTCCAGACTCCATAATTTAATCTTCTGCCACTCTAATTCTGCTGTCTTCAGCGAGAATTCATTAAACCCAGTACCAAACTTACCAAGTTGGATTTCAGATTGTTTGTACCTGCCTTTGAAATACTTGCCACCACCTCGCTTATCGCCCTCAATGCCATTGTATGTTTTCTCAACGACTATGAATAAACCATCTCCACAACCTCGCTTATAGATTTTTGAATCTGGTTTAAGTTGCTGTATTTGTCTTTGTGTGAGCATTAGTTTTCTCCATCTGGTGCAACAACAGCGAGGTTAGAAATCCATTTATTGATGTCATTAGATTTCCAGACCACACAGTTAGATCCGAGTGATAGTCGCTTCGGGAAGTTCCCTGCCCTCTCGTATCTGTAGATAGAGGATTTAGATAGAGACGTGATCTCCATCACCTGCGGTAGTCGCAGGAGTTTAGTTTCAAGTTTCATTGTTTTAATAATTAAGTAAGTTGAATATTTTTAGACTTTTAGTCTTCTTCTTGATCTACACCATACACAGTGCAAAAAGCATTCCAGTAATCTCTATACTCTTCTTCCTTGTAAAAAGAATTCATGCCTTCATACAAAGTTCCGAAAACTTCATCCAGTAACCAACCTTTGTACCCTTCAGTTACTTTCAACTCTCCTTCACAGTTGGAAAGATTCTCGTAAAGTTGTTCCCACACTGGAAATTCATTGACGATAATGTTATCCATTTTGTGTTCTACCAAATGTTGTAACGCTTCAATTTCTATCTCAGATAGTTTGACTGTCTCATTTTCAACCTGATTGTTATGACCTTCTATGTCATAAGGCAGTGGGTACCATCCATCAACATTCAACTCAAGGAATGACTGTATTCCAGAATTCCATTCAAAGATTTGCTTACAGTCATTGATAAAATCTTCGTGATCTTTTTCTGTGAAGTATCTCTCCTTTTTGATCTCGTCATACTTTGGCATTACTTTTTCCTGTATGACAAAGAAACTGTTTGAGTCATAAGGAAGTAAAGTCATTGCTGTTGCTGAATTTGTCATAGTTTAAAAAGTGGATTGTTGGATTGGGTTTGAATGTAAAATTGTTTATTTTTTAGATGTCGTATTACTGATGAATTTTTTGATACATATCGTCTAATACTTTTTCGTGTGAAGGATCGTAATCAAAATCAGGGTCATCACAGTACTCTTCATAATGCTCAACAGCATCATCTAATCTCTGTGTAAGGAATCCATAAGTCTCCTCATCCAGTACGACCTCATATAATCCATTTTTATTTGGTTCTATAGTTCCGAGGTTGTGAGAAAATTCTTCAAGATAATCTTCTAATTCTGCTGCATCCTCATCTCCACCTCGTCTTCTATCTCCTAATTCTTCTATTGTCCAATCAACTGTGTCAAAAATAGTATTAAATTCTTCTTCAGTAAATTGAGCAGTAGGAGTCGCTGTAGTAGTTGTCATAATGTAGTAATAGTAATGGAAGTATTGGTTATTTCTTAACTTGGAAGTTAGGCAAAGTCAGGGAGGGAATGTCTGACTGATGATAGAACCCTTGTCGGGTTATGTAGTATTCAGTTGTATGATAATAGTATAACTGTTTTATCAATATCTGTCTAGCAAATGTTAAGGTATGGTAACAAAATAAAGTACTGCTATGACTGGATAGTTGGACTTTTATATCTTTATATTTTATCTTAAAAAATAGTACTATTAAATTAACATTTAGTACCAATAGATTAGTCGTGCTAATTAACATTTTCATGGTCAGGGGATGAAATGGGGGATGAAATATCCATAATTTCTGGGATAAGAGTGTCATCCCTTCCCATACCTAGTCACTGAGATTTAGTCCGATTTCCTCCCTCTCCGTGTTTTTAGAAGAGTATGGAAGTTCATAGCGTTACTGAAGCTTGTGATACTAATTAGTTTGCAGAAAATACAAGATCAGAGACATTCACAGAGTATCACGGAATTTAATGTTTGTGGGGTAGGAAAATAAAGTCTAGAGGGTAGGAAATTTTTTGCGAAATCCAAGTCTTTGCAAGGTATACCTGCATCACGACAAAACCACCCAGCAGACATGGCTATAAAAGGATGAATTAATCATTAAAACCTTCAATTATTTCTTTGGTTGAATAAATTCCTATAAATGGTGCTGTAAATTCACTAATAATGCCTGTACTTTTTCCTAAAAAACTATTTTTAACAGATATGAGATCTCCTTCTTTTAGAAAAGGATTCCTCTTCGAACCTCGTTTTGCTTGAGCAGAATAAGGAATATTTTTCTTTAAAATTGTTCCATCTTTGTTATACCTTATTAAAACAATTTTTCCTGATAAAGGTTTTATTGGTCCACTCAAATCAATTACATCTGATAATGAAGCTTCTAAAGGTAATTTTACAGTTCCAGGATTTTCGACTCTACCAAAAATATCTACTGTTATAAATCTTGGAGAAAGACCGCTAAGGATTGATTTAGGGATGATCTCTGGAGAAGCTGATGCGAGCTCTGGGAAAAATATTCTATCTCCATCGAATAATCTAATATCGTTAGTAGGATCACTTTCATCTAAAAAAGAAGTAAAGTCAATAATTGCTCTTTTTTTCCCTCCTCCTTTTCCAATGGGAACGTCTCTTATGATTTCAATCTTTGATAAATCAGTTTTAGAAGTTATTCCTCCTGCTCTATTAATTACATTAGAAATTGTAGTGAAATTTTCAGATGGAGTTTTTATTTGAAAATTTGATTTATCGTTTGTATTATTTCGTATAGCATTATCAAGATTTTGACTTTGAGAATTATCTTGATAATCAAAAATCAAATCTTTGTTTATTTTTTGAATTGAATTATTGTTTGATTCGCTCAGAGTAATCATTTTTTTCTCTTCATTTGATATTTTTTGATCACTATCAAAAAAAGTTTTTACATTACCCTGCTTATCAACTTCATCTATAATATTTTTAAACGCCAGAGAGGTAAAAGCTGGGAATTTATATACACCTGGTGACCTTACCTCACCACCAACAAGTATTCTAAGCTTTTTAAATGTTGCTATTTTTATAGTCGTTTTAGCATTGATATTGAATTCAGAGTACTTTTTTTCAATTAATTGGGAGAGTTCACTAGGTGTTAATCCTCTTACATAAGTCTCTTTGATTTTGGGAAGAAAAATTTCACCTTCTAGATCAACATTATAGATTCCTGATCCTACAAATTTAAATTGGCTGACGCTGATTTCAACATCAACAGAAAGACCAAATTCTTTATATTTTTCTTCTAAAAGTTTCTCTAATTCACTAATTTTTAATCCTTTTACATATAAATTTACAGGTGAAAGGTTTGGTCTCTGAACTAAAATTTCGCCTAGTTTATTAATTTTAAAATCGCCAGAACTAATAAATCTAAGTTTATTGAGACGAATTTCCATATCAGTAAATTTTAAATATTTTTCATACTTTTTCTCTAGTAAATCTTTTACTTGAGTAATAGTTAGATCTCTTATATATACTGAACCTAGCTCAGGTAGATATATTTCTCCGGCTTCATCAATGCCTTTTAAAGAATTAAATTCAGGAACATAGATAAATTTGATATCTAGAATATCACCCTGATCTAATTTGTAATTATTTAGGTTACTTAATGGAGTTAAATATTCAGTAATTAGAGGTTTATTCTTTGTAGACTTTATAAGTAATTTAGGATCTCCTTTTGCAATATTTTTAAAATTTATATTTATAACATCTCCTGTATCTAATATATAATCACTAAGATCATTTTTAGGATCTAGGTAAGATAACTTTGTTGGATCTCTTTTATTTTGTTTCTCTTCATTTAGCGAATCTAACCCTCTCGGGAAATTCTCGAATTCAATATATAAACCATCTCCAGTGTCGATAATATAATCTTCTAGAGATTTTCTAGATTTGATGTAATTTAAGTCGAGTTTATTTATATTTTTATTATTTAATTGTTTTGTTTCTGAATCAAAATTTAGGTCTTCTAATGCAATATGTGAATCTAAGTTATCTATTGCGAGCTCTTTATTACTACTCAAATTTGCATTATCATTACCTGCCTTGACAAGGTCAAATATAAAAACAGATATCAAAACATTAAAGATGAAAAGGAATTTCAAATTACTTTTATATGCAAGTAATTTGAATATTTTTCCAGGAATATTGACTTGAACTTTCAAAAACAAAAATTAACTAGTTCTATTTTACTATTTTACTAGAACTCTAGCTATCTAGCTAATTGAGATTTAAAGCTTTACTTCAACTAATCATAAATATAAAGAATATCTAAATTAGAGCAATCGTAAAAAATTAGTATTTTGATTTCTTTCCTACTTTGCGAATGTTAGTCTACCTAAATCTTTGAAATTAGATGGTTAAATTGAAGTAAAAGCATAGAGGGTAGGATGTAAGTTAGGAAATCCTCCTTTTTTCATTTTTATGCTTCCATATAGTTCCATATACTTCCATTTAGGTACACTCTATTGAACTCCCTCTCCGTTATTTATTTAGAAAATTTTTAATTATTATTTTTTTAAAACAAGTTAAGATTAATATCTTTAAGGTCATAAATAGAATTTAAAATCAAGTCAGCGCCTGCATCTCTAAGATTTGTTTCGTAAGAATTACGTTCTTTTAATCGAGAATTTAAATGTAAATGAGGGGGAGCTATTCCGATACTTATGAATTTCTGAGATGGTATTTCCTTTCTGGCGTTTATAACTGTATTTATATCTGCAATAGTATCTCCTACATATGCAATGGGAATATTTGATTTGCCAAGTTTATCTCCAATAAGCTTTTTTGATAAGTTAATAAAACCTTTAGGATCTGGCTTGTCAGGGGCATCTCCCATAGATACTAATGGTGGTGATTTTAGTCCAAGTCTTTTTTCTAAGACAAATTTTGCAGAAGCAGACTCTGCACCACTAACAAAACCCCAGATTATTCCATTACCTTTAATTAAATCAAAAAACTTTTTATCAACTAATAACTCCTCATTTGTTATGTAACCAGACCAGTATTTACTATCTTTATTTGGATCTCCACCAAAGTAAAACTCTTCAAAACATTTTACTATTTCCTCTCTCGGAGGAATTTTAAGGTTTAAGTTCTCTTTTTTTATAAATCTTTTTATAAGTTCTAAACTTAAATCCCAATCATTATTCCAAATCCCTTCATTTTTTGCATTATCAATATCGATATAACTTGGTTCCCATCCGGAAAATTTGTAAACTGTTTTTTTTAAAGAAAGTCTATAACTATTTTCTACGCTGCGGATTACCCCATCAATATCAAACAAAATTAAACCAATATTTTTCAATTAATTTTTTTAAATTATTATTATAAAAGATTAGTATTCTTATAAAAAAAAAGCAAAGAAAAAATTCTATTTATAAATCCTGGATTATCTAAACTTAATTTTGTAGATATCCTCTGGGAGTTAGAAATATTTCGTCAACTAAGATTGTTTGAGAATTGCCAATAATAATGATTGATAACATATCAATCTCCTTAAAAGGAATGGTGTTTAAAGTAAAAAATTTTTTGGTTTGATTTTCTCTCCCTACTTGTCTAGCTATTAAAACTGGAGTATCACCATCCCTAGATTGTAAACATATATCTATTACACTTTTTAGCTGCCAATTTCTTTCAACGGATTGAGGATTAAATAAAGCTATTACAAAGTCACCCACAAGAGCTCCTTCAATTCTTTTTTCTATTAAAGACCATGGAGTTAATTTATCGCTTAAGCTTACTGAACAAAAGTCATTCATTAGTGGTGCTCCACTAATCGCAGCAGCTAATTGAACACTACTTATACCTGGATGTACTTCAAAGTAAGGCCTATATTCTTTTTTGATTTTTTGAAGTAACTCCAACAGTAAACCAGCCATTCCATAGTATCCAGATTCCCCTGAAGAAATTAAAGCTACTTTTATTCCTTCCTCGGCCAGTTGAATGGCTTTACTACATCTATCTTTTTCTTCGGTAAGTTTACTTTCAATTAAAACCTGATCATTCCTTTTTAAGGGTTTTATTAAATCTAAATACATTTTGTATCCAATCCAAACAGTACATCTTGAAAGTGCTTTTCTTGCATTATTGGTTAAGAAGGAGATATCACCAGGCCCACTTCCAATAATATGGATTTCGCCATGGGTTGGATTATATTGATTTTTTGATTCTGCTACAGCGATAGTTACTGCACCAGATTGATTTTTAAAAATTCTTTTTTCTTCTAATAATTTTGGTTCTTCTCCTGCTGCGAGTAAGCAAGAGGCTTCTGCTACTGAAGGGGTACCAATTTCATTTTGCACAACATTTGATGGATTTGGAACAATTATTGTTGAAAGATCTTCTTTACTAAAAAACTTTATAGGCAAGTTTTTTTCTTTAGCAAGTTCTAAAATTCCTTTCTCATCTTTTTTAATATCAATAGTTGCTAATCCCGCAATTGATTGCTGTGATAAATTGCCTGACTCTAAAATATTATTTAAAGAATTGGTTATTAATTCTTTGCTTGTATTTCTTTCACATCCAATACCAACCCATAATACGGGCGGGTGCCAAGTTGTTTCATGATTTTCGAATATACTTACACAAAATGTTGAATCTGTTTTTTCAGTTTCTTTTTTATCAATTTGATTAATAACCTCAGCTGATTCTGAAGTTTTCCATAAGGTATTACCAGATAATTGTTTGCAAAATATTTCTTCGTTCTTAGCATGTTTAATTACTAGTTTTGACCAATCGTTAATTTTGCCAGATCTTTTCCAACCCCATTGATTCCCAAATGCATCAAGATTTAAGAGGCTTTGATCATTGGAATTATTAGTCTCTATAATTTCGCCACCAAGTAAATTAGCAATTTGACATGCAATATTTTGGGTATTTGACTGATGTAAGCCAATTAAGGGAACTATCTTGGAACATTTGTTATCTATAACTATTACTCCTGGATCTTTATCTTTAGAGGTTAAAAATGGATTTATTATGCGTATTGATGCAGCAATTGAGCCTATAAAAATTATTAAATCTATCTTAGGCCATTTTTTTAGTAAAATTTCTCTAGGTTTTTGTACTTGAATAAGTTCATTTTCCTTTCCATCCTCTTTTGAAGAACCCGCAATATATATGTCTTTGACAAATTCGGTTTTTTTAAGCCTTTTTAAAATTTCTTTTGAATTATTAGATAGACCTATCGCAATGCCTTTCAAATTAGAAACTATTGATAGTAACTTTGAAATTATATCGTGTCGCTGGATTTAAAAAATTTTCTTTGAAATATAAAAAAAAATTTAAGAAATTTATATAAAATTTGAGTAAAATTACTCATAATTTAGTCATAGAAAAGAATTTAACAAAATATTCATATAGTAACAATCATTAGAACATTTGTTACGTTAATGCATAACGAAAGAATCTTTGCCTTATTATTTTTGAAACGAATATTTAAAGTCCCGAAGGATTCGTTTTCTTGAACATTATGATTAAAAATAGGTTCAAGATCCGATCAATCGGCTTTAATGTCAATTATTTTCGAGGTGCTAGATGACCATCAGCCCACCAGAAAGTGGAGAAAAAAACAAAAAAGTTTTGGAGGATCCTGTTAAGGCCGATCCAAGACCTATTGATTTTGCCAAATTAGATAAGCCAGGTTTCTGGTCAAGTAAATTATCTAAAGGTCCAAAGACTACAACTTGGATCTGGAATTTGCATGCTGATGCACATGATTTCGATGTGCATACAGGCGATGCTGAAGAAGCAACAAGAAAAATCTTTTCAGCTCATTTTGGACATCTTGCAGTCATTTTTATATGGATGAGTGCTGCATTTTTCCATGGAGCAAGATTTTCTAATTACTCGGGTTGGTTAGCTGATCCAACTCATGTAAAACCAGGAGCTCAGCAAGTATGGGCAATAGTTGGTCAAGAAATGCTGAATGCAGATCTTGGTGCTAACTACAACGGTATTCAAATTAGTTCAGGAATATTCCACATGTGGCGAGCATGGGGAATCACTAATGAGAGTGAACTGATGGCTTTAGCAATAGGTGCTGTAGTAATGGCCGCACTTATGCTTCATGCTGGAATTTTTCACTATCATAAAGCGGCTCCAAAAATGGAGTGGTTCCAAGATATTGAGTCTATGCTTAACCACCACATAGCTGGTTTAGTAGGACTAGGATCTTTAGCATGGGCCGGCCATTGTATTCATATCGGAGCCCCTACTGCAGCTCTCTTGGATGCAATTGATGCAGGTTCTCCTCTAGTTATTAATGGAAAAGAAATAGCAACTATTGCAGATCTACCTATGCCGCATCAACTCTGCGATCCACAAATTATCGGTCAGATATTTCCAGGATTAGCTAGTGGTACCGGGAATTTCTTCAGTTTAAATTGGTTAGCTTTCTCAGACTTCCTCACTTTCAAAGGTGGACTTAATCCTGTGACAGGTAGCTTGTGGATGACTGATGTTTCACATCATCATTTAGCCTTTGGTGTAATAGCAATAATCGGTGGTCATATGTATAGAACCAATTACGGTATTGGTCATAGTATGAAAGAAATATTAGATTCCCAACAAGGAGACCCAATATTATTCCCTGCGCCTAAAGGTCATCAAGGTCTTTTCGAGTTCATGGCGGAAAGTAGACATGCTCAGCTATCAGTAAACCTAGCGATGCTTGGGTCAATAAGCATACTTGTATCTCATCACATGTATGCGATGCCTCCATATCCTTATATAGCTACTGACTACATGACAGTTCTCGGATTATTTACCCATCACATGTGGATAGGTGGATTATTCATAGTGGGAGCAGGTGCGCATGCTGGAATTGCAATGGTTAGAGATTACGATCCAGCAAAACATATTGATAATGTATTAGACAGAATTCTTAAGGCAAGAGATGCTTTAATCAGTCACTTGAACTGGGTATGTATGTGGTTAGGATTCCATAGTTTTGGACTTTATATTCACAACGATACTATGAGAGCTTTGGGTAGACCTCAAGATATGTTTAGTGATTCTGCAATCCAACTTCAGCCAATTTTTGCTCAATGGGTACAGAGTATTCAAGCATCTGCTGTTGGAACTTCTCTTTTAGCAGGTACTGCAGAAGCTTTACCTCACAAAGCTCTAAGTGAAGTTTTTAATGGAAGTTTAGTAGAAGTTGGTGGAAAGGTAGCTATAGCTCCAATTCCATTAGGTACAGCTGATTTAATGATTCATCATATTCATGCTTTCCAAATCCATGTAACTGTTTTGATACTTCTCAAAGGAGTACTTTATGCAAGAAGTTCAAGGTTGATCCCTGATAAAGCTTCTTTAGGGTTTAGATTCCCTTGTGATGGTCCTGGAAGAGGTGGTACATGTCAAGTTTCTTCATGGGATCACGTTTTCTTGGCTCTATTCTGGATGTATAACTGCTTATCAATAGTTATTTTCCACTTCTCTTGGAAAATGCAGAGTGATGTTTGGGGACTCACTGGTGGAAATTTCGCACAAAGTTCAATTACTATCAATGGTTGGTTAAGAGATTTTCTCTGGGCTCAAGCATCACAAGTATTAACAAGCTATGGTCAATCAATAAGCATGTACGGTTTGATGTTCTTAGGAGCTCACTTTATATGGGCGTTCAGTTTAATGTTCCTCTTCAGCGGTAGAGGATATTGGCAAGAATTGTTCGAATCAATTGTTTGGGCACACAATAAGCTAAAGGTTGCACCAACCATACAACCTCGAGCCCTTTCTATTACTCAGGGACGTGCAGTAGGTGTTACACACTTCCTTGTAGGTGGTATAGCTACCACATGGGCCTTCTTCCATGCTCGCCTTTTCGGGCTGGGCTAATAACCTGAACTTCACCTTTTTAATTCAATGGCAACAAAATTTCCATCATTTAACCAGGGTCTAGCTCAGGACCCCACAACCCGACGAATATGGTACGGAATAGCTACTGCTCATGACTTTGAAAGTCATGATGGTATGACCGAAGAAAAACTTTATCAGAAGCTATTTTCTACACATTTTGGACATCTAGCAATAATCGCTCTCTGGGTAGCTGGTAACTTATTCCATATTGCTTGGCAGGGTAACTTTGAGCAATTCGTCCTTGATCCAACTCATGTCCGCCCTATAGCTCATGCTATTTGGGACCCACATTTCGGATCTGGCATCACAGAAGCAATGACACAAGCTGGAGCGAGCGGTCCAGTTAATATTGCTTATTCAGGTCTCTACCATTGGTGGTACACAATTGGAATGAGAACTAATGAGCAACTCTTCCAAGCATCAATATTTATGAGTATTCTTGCTTGTTGGACTTTATTTGCAGGCTGGTTACACTTACAGCCAAAATTCAGACCATCTCTAGCTTGGTTCAAAAATGCAGAGTCAAGATTAAATCATCACTTAGCTGTTTTATTTGGTTTTAGTAGTATCGCTTGGACAGGTCATTTAGTTCATGTTGCAATCCCTGAATCAAGAGGTCAGCATGTAGGTTGGGATAACTGGTTAACAGTACTTCCACACCCTGCAGGATTAGCTCCTTTCTTTACTTTAAACTGGGGAGCATATGCACAAAATCCTGATTCTTTAGATCAAGTATTTGGAACAGCTGAAGGAGCTGGAACAGCAATCTTTACTTTCTTAGGAGGTCTTCATCCTCAAAGTGAAGCATTATGGCTTACTGATATTGCTCATCACCATATTGCAATTGGAACAGTTTTTGTAATTGCTGGCCATATGTATAGAAATACTTTTGGCATAGGTCATAGCCTCAAAGAAATTACAGAAGCTCATAATACTAGACATCCAAATGATCCACATAAAGGAAGTTTCGGAATTAATCATGATGGTATTTATGAAACTGTAAATAACTCATTACATTTCCAACTTGGACTAGCATTAGCATCACTTGGAGTAGCAACTTCTCTTGTGGCACAACATATGGGAGCACTCCCTTCTTATGCTTTTATCGCTAGGGACTACACTACACAATCAGCTCTATATAGTCATCATCAGTACATAGCAATGTTCTTGATGGTTGGTGCTTTTGCACATGGAGCTATTTTCTTTGTGAGAGATTACGATCCTGAATTAAATAAAGATAATGTATTAGCGAGAGTTCTTGGAACAAAGGAAGCTTTAATAAGTCACCTTAGTTGGGTAACAATGTTGCTTGGATTCCATACTCTTGGAATTTATGTCCATAACGATGTTGTTGTAGCATTTGGTAATCCTGAAAAGCAAATTCTTATTGAGCCAGTATTTGCTCAATTTGTTCAAGCAGCTCAAGGTAAAATGATGTATGGCTTCAATGCTCTACTATCTGATCCTACAAGTTCAGCAAGTATTGCTGCTAATTCATTACCAGGTAATCATTACTGGATGGATCTTATCAATAGGCAAGATGCATTAAGTGCATTCTTACCTATAGGTCCTGCAGATTTCTTAGTTCATCATGCTATAGCTTTAGGTCTTCATACAACTGCTTTAATCCTTATCAAAGGTGCTCTTGATGCTAGAGGAACTAAATTAATTCCTGATAAGAAAGACTTAGGTTATGCATTTCCTTGTGATGGACCTGGACGTGGAGGTACTTGTGATAGTTCATCATGGGACGCTATGTACTTAGCGATGTTCTGGGCATTAAATTTACTTGCATGGGTAACCTTTTACTGGCATTGGAAACATCTAGCAATATGGCAGGGTAATGTAGCACAATTTAACGAATCAGGAACTTATCTAATGGGTTGGTTCAGAGATTATCTCTGGTTAAACTCTGCTCAACTTATTAATGGATATAATCCATTTGGAGTAAACTCATTGTCTCCTTGGGCTTGGATGTTCCTTTTCGGTCACTTAGTTTGGGCTACAGGTTTCATGTTCCTAATATCATGGCGTGGTTACTGGCAAGAATTAATCGAAACATTAGTTTGGGCACATCAGCGCACTCCAATTGCTAACCTTGTTGGATGGAGAGATAAGCCAGTCGCACTTTCAATTGTTCAAGCTAGATTAGTTGGATTAGCCCATTTCACCATTGGTAACATTCTTACTTTCGGCGCATTTGTGATTGCATCAACTTCTGGTAAGTTTGGCTAAATTTTCCTTTAAATAATTCAAAATCACCACATCTGTGGTGATTTTTTTTGTTTAATTTTAATGTTGCAAATTAAGTTAAAATTAAATAAATATATCAAATATAAATGGCAGATATAAAACAATTAATTTCTATTATCATCCCTGTTTTCAATGAAAGTGAGAGTATTGGTTTTTTATTGGATGAAGTTATAAATGTAATGTCATTACATAAATTTAATTTTGAATTGATTGTTGTAAATGATGGTTCTAAAGACAATACTCAACAAGTATTAAAACAATTAACTTTCAAAATTAAAGAATTGTCAGTGATTTCCCTCCGAAAAAATTATGGGCAAACTGCAGCAATGTCAGCTGGCTTTGATAGCTCTAAAGGCGATATTGTCATTACTTTGGATGGTGATTTACAGAATGATCCAAATGATATTCCGTTATTAATTTCAGAAATTAATAATGGCTACGATTTGATTTGTGGATGGCGGTTTGATAGAAAAGATAAATTAATTAATAGAAAGATACCATCCAAAATAGCGAATAAATTAATAGCTCGCGTAACAGGTTTGAAGTTGCATGACTATGGATGTTCATTAAAAGCTTTTAAGAAAGAAATAATTGATGATATTAAATTGTATGGAGAACTTCACAGGTTTTTACCAGTCTTAGCAAATATTGAAGGTGCAAGAATCAAAGAAATTAAAGTCAATCATAGAAGCAGGCAATATGGATTTAGTAAATATGGAATAGATAGAACTTTTAGAGTTTTAATGGACTTGCTAACTGTTTGGTTTATGACTAAATTTTTAACAAGACCGATGTATGGATTTGGTTTTGTTGGAATCATAAGCATTTTGATTAGCCTTGCAATTAGTTCCTATTTGATAGTTTTAAAAATAATGGGTGAGGATATTGGAAATCGTCCGTTGTTAATGTTTGCATTAATATTGGGAATTACTGGGGTCCAATTATTTAGCTTTGGATTATTGAGCGAACTTTTAATTAGAACATATCATGAAAGTCAAAGTCGTCCAATTTATAGAATAAGGTCAATAAGTAGTGCTAATCAAAATTAAATTTTTACTTGAATTTACTTATTAATAAAGCTGACAGTTTAATCACTTCAGGAGACATATCTCTTAAGCCTCGTCGTAAAATTGATAAAGTTGATTTATCAGACAATTCTTCCGCAATTTTTAATGCATTTAATTTGTCTTCTGTATTTCCCTGAAAAAGACTAGACATTTTATTTCTTTGAGAATTTTTATAAAATAATGAGTACTTTTTTGCTTCGTGATTGTATAAAAAACTTTTTTTATTAGCTAGAAATTTATTATTATTTTTTCTATTTTTTTTCAATTTAATAGAATGAAATTTGCCTTTATTTATAAACTTTCTAAAGCTTCTTTTTTTAAAAACTAGAAGTAATATTCCTATAAAAATAATAAGTACAATTGCGAAAAAATTTAACATGTAAAAAGTTAATAATTTTTATATCATCCAGTAATAAAATTAACACTATTTCTCAGATAAATACTAAAGTGTTTAAAGATGTTTAAAGAACTATGCCATCTGATTTACCAAGTCTCTTACCCTCAATTTTTGTTCCATTAATTGGTATAGCAATGCCTGCTGTTTTTATCGTATTGATTGGAAGATTTATTACAGCAACTGAATAAATCATTAAACACTAAACTATTAAAAAAATGAGCGACTTTCAAAAATCATTCTCAGAATCAACAAGTTCAATTAAGTTTGATGAGAAATACATAGATAATTCTGTACAACCAAATGATATTGGTGTTGCAGAACAATGGGCAGTAAAAACTGTTGCTGATCCATGTGTTGGTAATTTAGCTACCCCAGTTAATAGTGGCTATTTTACGAAAGCCTTTATAAATAATTTGCCTTTTTATAGAGAGGGTATTTCTCCTAATTTTAGAGGCTTAGAAACTGGAGCAGCTTTTGGATATCTCCTTTACGGTCCTTTCACTATGACTGGACCATTAAGAAATTCTGAATTTGCTCTAACTGCTGGACTTCTTGCGGCTATTGGAGCTGTTCATATTTTGACAGCACTTTTAGTGCTTTATAATGCACCAGGTAAAGCACCTAGTGTTCAACCTCCAGATGCAACTGTTAATAATCCGCCAAAGGACTTATTTACAAGATCTGGTTGGGCTGATTTTACAAGTGGATTTTGGTTAGGAGGCTGTGGAGGAGCTGTTTTTGCTTGGCTACTTGTTGGGACATTACACTTAGATACCATAATGCCAATTATTAAAAATATTTGGACTGCTGGGTAATTCCTAAATTAAAGAATAAATAATATTTAAAATTTAATTTTAAATTAAAAGGTGAGCTCTACTTACTAACGGATTGTTCTGTCCCATCTATAATTTCTAATAACTCTTCCTGCCGAAATGAACTTGGATTTATAATGCAATGAGATTTTATCATTAGACTGTTTTAGGGTATCTAATCCTATTCCATTTCTACCAAAATTCTTTCCAGAGCTATGGTAATACATACCGTCTCCTTTGTATATTCCAATATGATCACATTTTTCTATATTTCCAAAAAATAAAAGATCGCCAGGTCTTAGAGCTGAATAAGACTCTTTGAAATAAAAAAGATGTTTACAAAAACTTTTTATTTGATAAGAGTCTCGAGGTATATGAATTCTATGCTTTAAAAAAGCAGTCTGAATTAAACCAGAACAATCAAAATTGGGACCTAATGTGCCTCCCCAAAGGTATTCATTAGTTAACTCAGCTTGATCCTTAATCCATTTTAAAATTGAGGTAATTTTATCTTTTATAAGGAAGTGTTCATTTTTTAAACTCTCAGTTTTATTTAATTCATACTTTTCAATAATTAATCCATCTAAATTTATCCAACAGATGTAACCATCTTCATATAGTTGAACTAATATTCTTGAAAATTTATTGTTGTTTTGATAAATATTTGGATAAATAAGCCTAAAAATTCTATTTTTAAATATTTCAGTAACTAATTTATTTTCTGTTTCATTTTGATATCCAGAAATATTAACTTTTAATTTCCACCAAATAGTTTTTGAAAAATTAGTTTGTTTAAATAGTGAGATAGGATTTTTATAACTTTCCATACAATGTCCTTTTACTATTTAAGTAAAGAGATGGGTCTTGCCCTAAATGATATTTTAGGGAGAGTATGTACTCATAATATAGATTTTTCAAGAGAAGATATTGCTATAACTTGGATTAACTATAAAAGTGAAAATAATAGTGTATTTAAAGGTTTTGGAACTGGTATTAATAATAAAAAAATGGTTTACCCTGCCAGCATAGTCAAGTTGGTTTATGGCCTTGCTGCATTTTATTGGATTAAAAAAGGAAGTTTATTACTATCAGATGAACTTAATGATGCTGCAAGGAAAATGTTGTCTTTTTCAAGTAATAATGCAACAAGCTTCTTAATTGATTTACTTACAGGAACAACAAGTGGACCTTGTATTGAAGGGGAATTATGGGAAAATTGGAAATATCAAAGAAGTATAATAAATGATTGGCTACATGATTTACACTGGGAGGAATTGAGTGGTATAAATTGTTGTCAGAAGACCTGGGATGATGGACCATATGGTCGTGAAAAAGAATTTTATGGGCATGATAATAAAAATAAAAACGCTATGAATTCTGATTCAGCTGCAAGAGTTTTGGAGGAAATTATGATTCATATTGATTATCAAGAAAATGACTTGAATTTACGAAGTTTTTTAAAAAGAAATTTAAATAAAGTTGATCTTAAAAACGATTCTCTTAATCAAATAGATGGTTTTTTGGGAGAAGGATTACCAGAAAGCATTAATCTTTGGAGTAAAGCAGGCTTGATGTCTGAAGTTAGACATGATTCAGCTTGGTGGACAAATAGCCAATCTTTACATACTTTATTAGTTGTTTTTTGTAATGGAGAAAAATATTCTAAAGATACTTCCTTTTTACCATTAATAGCCAAAGAAGTATATGAATTTAATAAGAGATATACTATTAAGGACTAAAGTAAATCGTCTAAGTAATTAGAATCTAATTTATCAGTATAGGCTTCATAAGGTAACATCATTACCTCTTCAGAATCTAAATCATTCATAATCCATTCCTTATATTCGGCTAACAAACTTTTTCTATCTTCATTATCTAATTCATAAATACGTAATGCTGTATCTTTAAAATTTTCTTTAATTAAATTTTCAATTTCTTTCTTTCTCATTTTATGTTAATTCTCCTTCCAAAATAACTCTTCTTATTGTTGATAATGCAATTCCTGTTTGTGATCTGATTGATCGATATGAATATCCCTCATTACGTAATCTGATTACTAAGGATTCTTTTAAAGGACTTATTTTGGGCCTTCCTCCCAGATTATTGCCAGATAATTTTCTGCGTAATAGTTGTTCTTTTTTTCTTTCGCCTAAACTTTTCTCTTCTAAATTATCTAATTCATATAAAATCTGAAAAATTGAGGAATTTGCTTTAGTTAATGCATTAGCCGTAGCAAAACCAGTCAAAGTTCGAAATTTAATATCTTTATTAATAAGTTTATTTATGGTCCTCAAACATTCTTTTTTATTTTTAAACGCTCGATCAAGCTGAGTAATTATCAGTTGATCGCCTTTAGACAAGCAATTTATAGCTTTATTGAGTTGGGGTTTGATTTCTTCATCTAAACTTATTAATTCAGAGAAAACTAAAATGCAACCCTCTTCTTTTAAAAATTTTATTTGTTCTTCTAAATAATCATATTCATTATTAGTAGCTCTAGCATAACCTATTGTTTTAGAGTTTTTATTTTTTTCAGATAGTAAAATACGCTTTCTTTTAAATTTAAAAGTCAATGTTTTATTACATATATTTTTTACTGTATCAATAAAATTATAAAAAAACACTTTTTAGTACAAACAAATAGTTATATTTACTCAAAATTTTTTTTAATAGTGTGTAAAAAAGTGTTCTGATATCTGTTTTAAAAATAACGTTCTATATTCTGTTTTGATTTTAGTTGATGAAACAAAAATATAGTGTAACTGTTAATTTGGATAAGGGTCTTTCAAATTGTCGATAGATTAATTAAATTCATTTATTTTTTGATCTCTATTGAGTAGTCTTCATTTTTGAAATTATTAATAGTTAATTCAAAATGTTTTTAGTAAAATAAGATTACAGGCTAGAAAAAATTAATTTGACTAATAATTCCAATAGTTTAATTTCAAAACCTGATTGGTTAAGAGTAAAAGCTCCACAAGTTGAGAGAATTGGGAATACTGCAAATTTGTTAAGTGATTTAAATCTCAATACTGTATGTCAAGAGGCAAGTTGTCCAAATATTGGTGAATGTTTTGCAAGTGGCACTGCCACTTTCCTTATAATGGGTCCTGGCTGTACTAGGGCGTGTCCATATTGTGATATTGATTTTGATAGATCTAAAAGAGAATTAGATCCAACAGAACCATATCGTTTAGCCGAAGCTGTTTATAGAATGCAACTTAAACATGTAGTAATCACATCAGTTAATAGAGACGATCTTGAGGATGGTGGCGCATCTCAATTTTTTGAATGTGTTTATCAAGTAAGAAAAAAATCGCCTGAAACTACTATTGAGCTTTTAATACCTGATCTTTGTGGAAACTGGAAAGCGCTTGAAAAAGTTCTTGATTCAAATCCGAACGTTTTAAACCATAATATTGAGACTGTGTCTTCGCTATATAAAAAAGTAAGACCTCAGGGTAAATATGAGAGAACTCTTGAGTTACTTAAAAGGACCAGAGAATATTCTCCAAAAGTTTATACAAAGTCAGGTTTTATGCTTGGTTTAGGGGAAAAAGATGAAGAGGTTTTAAGTCTGCTGAAGGATTTAAAAAGTAATTTCGTTGATATTGTGACTATTGGCCAATACTTATCTCCTGGTCCAAATCATTTACCTGTTAAAAGATTTTTGAGTCCCTCAAAATTTAATTATTATAAAGTTTACGGGGAAAAACATTTGGACTTTATGCAAGTAGTTAGTTCTCCTTTAACTCGTAGCAGTTACCATGCTGAAGAAATTCAAAAACTTATGAAAAAGTATCCAAGATAATCATTTTTATTTATTTGAATCTATCCACTCATTTAATTTCCATTCAACTAGATCATTTTTAATCATTGGATCATTCTTAATGATTTTTAGTGCATTTTTATAATTATTCATCTCAATAATGAGTAATCCGCCATCACCTGGCCTCTTTAACTCATCTACTAAAAAACCACTTTTTATATTAATTCCCTCTTTTTTTAATCTTTTTATCCAATCAATATGTTGGTTAATTATTTTTTGTTTTAAATCATGATTAATTAAGTATTCTTTTTTTATGATTTCAGTTTTTATAAAGAAAGGCATTTACATTTTCTTTATGCCAAGCATTTCTTCTTCGCTTGGGGGAACTATTAATTTGAAAGTACTCTTGTAATAAGACCAATTTTCAATGATTTTGGCAGCCTTTAAGCTATTTGTTTTTGCTCGATATTCTCTAATAATTTCAAATAAGATATCTCCCTGCTTTGATGAAGTTATTTTATGAATGCTAACTATTTCCTTGTTAACTTTACTACTTAAATCGTTCTTCTCATCGATTATAAAAGCTATACCACCAGTCATGCCCGCACCAATATTCCTTCCTATGGAACCTAGAATAACTACTTTCCCACCAGTCATGTATTCACAACAATGATCACCTGCTCCTTCTGTTACCGCTGTAGCTCCACTATTTCTTACTGCAAATCTTTCTCCCGATTTTCCTAATGCAAATAATTTCCCACCTGTTGCTCCATAAAGACAGGTGTTTCCTAAAATAACCTGTTCAGAGGAAGTTTTTTCTATTTTTGGTGGAATTATTGTGAGTATTCCTCCATTCATTCCTTTACAAACATAATCATTTGCTTCTCCGATTAATTGAACATTCATTCCCTTCAATAAAAAGGCACCAAAGCTTTGTCCTGCATATCCTTTGAAATTTAAGTTGAGTTCGCCATGGAAGCCAGTGTTGCCATGTAGTTCTGCGATTTCGCCTGATATTTTCGCGCAAACACTTCTATCTGTATTTTTTATCTCAATTTCTTTGGTTAATATTTCGTGATTTTTAATTGAATCTATAAATTTAGTTTCAGACAAAAACTCGTCTTCTAATACAGAACCATTACTATGGGCATTTTTTGAATGTTTTAACCATGATCTATCGGAGGTTGAGTGTTTATTTATTAATGAAGAAAGATCAATATTAGAAGTTTTTGGAAGATTGATATTTCTTGCAGAAAGAAATTCTTGATTACCAATCAGTTCTTCTATATTAGAAACACCGATACTACTCATTATCTGTCTTACTTCTTCAGCAATATACAAGAAAAAATTGACAACATTTTCTGGAATACCTTTAAATCTTTTTCTTAATTCTTCTTTTTGAGTGGCAACTCCAACAGGACACTTGTTTGTATGACAAACCCGAGCCATTATGCATCCTTCAGCAATCATCGCTACAGAACCAAAACCGTATTCTTCAGCACCTAGTAAAGCTGCAATAACTACATCCCAGCCTGTTTTAAGACCTCCATCCGTTCTCAAAATTACTCTTTCGCGTAAGTTATTCTCTAAAAGAGATTTATGAACCTCTGCAACACCTAGTTCCCATGGTAAACCTGCATGTTTAATAGAACTCAGAGGTGAAGCACCTGTACCTCCATCATGGCCTGATATTTGAATTACATCTGCATTAGCTTTGCTTACTCCCGCAGCAATAGTGCCTATACCAATTTCAGAAACAAGTTTAACGCTTACTTTCGCTTTTGGATGAACTTGGTGTAAGTCGTGGATAAGTTGAGCTAAATCTTCAATTGAATAAATATCATGATGCGGTGGAGGAGATATTAAAGCTACTCCAGGTTTACTATTTCTTAGTTTTGCGATGTAAGAATCAACTTTTGGACCAGGCAATTGTCCCCCTTCTCCGGGTTTTGCACCTTGAGCCATTTTAATTTCAAGTTGTTTACCACTTCTTAGATATTCAGGTGTAACTCCAAATCTTCCTGATGCTATTTGTTTAATAGCTGAGCATGCGGTATCTCCATTTTCTAAGCCTTTAATAAATGGCAACGTCGCTGATTGAGTATTTTCATCGATATCATTTAAAACATTAAAACGAGCTGGATCTTCTCCCCCTTCTCCACTATTACTTTTCCCACCGATTCTATTCATTGCAACTGCTAAAACTTCATGCGCTTCTCTGGATAAAGCACCTAAACTCATTCCTCCAGTACAGAACCTTTTGCAAATTGATTCAACACTTTCAACTTCCTCTAATGGAATACTTTTTCTTTTTGAATTAATTGTTAGTAAATCTCTAAGGGATGTTGTCGGTCTATTACTAATAAGTTTTTTGTAAGTTTCAAAATGATCGTATCCTGGCCCTTGTTTTACCGCTGAATGTAAAACTTTGGACATTTCTGGGTTATTGGAATGATATTCTCCATTATTTCTAAATTGTACAAATCCTAAAAATTCTAATTTCTTTAAATCGATCTCTGGATAGGCTTTTGTATGTATTGAAAGTGTTTCATTAGTTAATTCTTTTAATGTTATGCCAGCGATACGGCTTGTTGTACCATCAAAAGCAATTTTTATTAAGTCAGATCCAAGGCCTACAGCTTCAAAAATTTGTGAACCATGGTAACTAGATAAAAGTGAGATGCCTATTTTTGAGAGAATTTTTCTTAAACCGTCTTCTAGAGCTTTTTTAATATTTTCTTGAACATCAATTATTGATAATGGATTTATTTTTTTGCTATCAATGAGTTTTTGTGTTTTTGGATGTTTTAACCAGTGTCTACCTGCTTCGAAGGTCAACCAAGGGCAAACTGCACTTGCTCCATATCCAATTAAACAAGCTAAGTGATGAGTGCTCCAACATTGACCGGTCTCAATTATTAGAGAAGCTTTTAGTCTGATTTCTTTTTTTAGAAGATAATGATGAATAGCTCCAACAGCAAGTAAAGGAGGTATAAAAGTCTTTTTAGGATTAATTCCCTTATCAGAAATAATAAGTAAAGAGCAACCTTCACTTATTGAGAGCTCACTCTGTTTACAAATTGCTTTTAATTGGTTCTCTAAGCCTTGAATACCTTCCTCTAAATCAAACAAACTTGAAATTGTCTGAGATTTAATTTTTGACTTTTTGATGGAAATGAGTTCTTGCTCATTCAGAATCGGACTTTTTAAATGAATAAAAGGTTTAGCATCTTTAATCTCAAATGGTGTACATCTTTCTCCTAGATGCATCTCTAAACTCATTACAAGTTTTTCTCTCAGAGGGTCAATAGGAGGATTAGTAACTTGCGCAAATCTTTGCTTAAAGTAGTCGTATAAAATGTGTGGCTTAGATGAAAGAACTGCTAATGGGATGTCGTCGCCCATGCAATAAGTAGGCTCTTTAGCTAATGAAGCCATTGAATCTAAGATAAGGTCATTATCTTCAGCTGAAAAACCGTATGCAGTTTGTTGTTGCAACAACTCAAGGTCTTTTAGTTTGCAGTCTTTCACCCATTCATTATTTTCAATTTTTATTGTTCTATAACTGAGCAGATTTTTATAATCATGCCTTTTAGCTGCTTCAGATTTTACTTCCCAATTTCTTAGAATTCTATGTTGATGAAAATCAACTGCTAACATTTGTCCGGGTCCTAATCTACCTTTTTCAATAATTCTTTCCTCTTCAAGATCTACTACTCCTGTTTCGGAACCCATTACTACAAATCCATCATTTGTAATTGAATATCTTGCAGGTCTTAGACCATTCCTATCAAGCGTTGCTCCAACAAAATTACCATCTGCAAATACTAGTAGAGCTGGACCATCCCATGCTTCTTGGAGACTAGCTGAATACTCATAAAATGCTTTGATGTCTTCTCTATTATCTAGTTCTGGTTGATCTCTAAAAGCTTCAGGAACAAGTTTTAATAATGAATCGGTTATCGGCTGGCCTGAACGAATATTAATCTCAAGAGTTGCATCAAGATTGGATGAATCACTTTTATTCACATCTACGATAGGTTTAATCTCAGAGGCTGATTCTCCCCAATAGTCATCTACATGTGTTTCGGATGCTTTTGCCCAATTAATATTTCCCAAAAGAGTATTGATTTCCCCGTTGTGCCCTAAGAATCTCATCGGCTGAGCAAGAGGCCATTTTGGAAGAGTATTGGTACTAAATCGCCTGTGGTAAACAGAAAACGAGACCTTAAAATTCTCGTTTTTTAGATCTTGATAAAACTCAGATAATATTTCAGACCTAACCATACCTTTGTACACAACTGTTTGAGAGCTAAGTGAGGCAAAATAAAATTCACAATCGCCAACATCATTTTTAAAGGTTTCTCTTATTTTTTTTTCAATTCTTTTCCTTAACTGGAACAAAAGCTTTTCAATATTCTGATTATCCTTTCTATCTACGTATAAAATCCACTGACTAATATATGGGACATTTGCTTTGGCTAAAGGACCTAAGATTTCATTATTAACTGGAACTTTTCTCCAAGATGTTTCTTTGATTTTTAATTTTTCTGCTTCTTCCTCACATATTGATTTACATTCTTCAATTTTCTCCTTTTTGTTAGGCATAAAAACCATACCTAAACCTCGTTCCAATTTTTGGTTATTTATTAGATTCATTTCTTTATCTAAATAACCCCATGGAATTGAACATAAAATGCCTGCTCCATCTCCTGAGTCACTATCTCCTCCACAACCTCCTCTATGCTCCATGCAGTTAAGCCCTTTTAGGGATTGTTTGAGGACCCAGTTGCTCTCTATACCTTTAACATTTGCTATAAAACCAACTCCACAAGCATCCTTTTCACCAATTATTCCATTTGGTGAATAACTATCTTGATATGATCCAACGATTCTTTTGATACTCTCTCCCATAGATTATTTAATTTTATTTAGTTATTTATGTATTTCTATTATAAAAATAAATATGAAAATAAATCTAAAAATAATGAATATTTACCAAAGAATTTTAATTTGACAAATTTTTTGAAAATTATGCTTAAAAACTTTTAGTTGGTGCTCGTTAAAGGTTATGATAGTTAGACATTTATTTTTAACTAAGTTTATTAGATGCCCACCATCTCCCAATTAGTAGGTTCAGAAAGAAAACGTCTGACAAAGAAAACAAAATCTCCTGCATTAAAATCTTGCCCTGAGAGAAGAGGAGTATGTACAAGAGTTTATACATCAACACCAAAAAAGCCTAATTCAGCTTTGAGAAAAGTTGCTAGGGTTAGATTAACTTCTGGTTTCGAAGTAACGGCCTATATACCTGGTATTGGACACAACTTGCAAGAACACTCTGTAGTTCTACTAAGGGGTGGAAGAGTTAAGGATTTACCAGGAGTCAGATATCATATAATAAGAGGAACTTTAGATACGGCTGGAGTCAAAGATAGACGACAATCTAGGTCTAAGTATGGAGCAAAAGCTCCGAAAGATTAATTTGTAAACATCACTTTCTAAAAAAATGTCACGTCGTAATGCAGCAGTAAAAAGACCAGTTCTTCCAGATCCTCAATTTAATAGTCGTCTTGCTTCAATGATGATTTCTCGACTGATGAAACATGGTAAAAAATCTACAGCCCAAAGAATATTGTCTGATGCTTTTGCTTTGATAAGTGAGAGAACAGGTGGGAATGCAGTCGAATTATTTGAGACAGCTGTAAAAAACGCTACTCCTCTTGTGGAGGTAAGAGCAAGAAGAGTTGGTGGTGCAACATATCAAGTACCCATGGAAGTACGCCAAGAGAGGGGTACAGCTATGGCTTTAAGATGGCTTGTTACATTTTCACGTGCAAGAAATGGCAAAAGTATGTCCCAAAAACTTGCTGGTGAGTTGATGGATGCAGCGAATGAAACTGGTAGTGCAGTTAAAAAAAGAGAAGATACACACAAAATGGCTGAAGCTAATAAAGCTTTTGCACATTACAGATATTAATTTCATCAAAAAGGTGCTTAAGTAGTTTATTATTAATAAAGTTTGCTTTTAGAGTGAACTACACTAATCAACAATTATTTTATTTGGAGCTTTAAAATTGGCACGCGACTTTCCCCTAGAACGAGTAAGGAACATAGGTATAGCCGCCCATATCGATGCAGGGAAGACAACAACGACCGAACGAATTTTGTTTTATTCAGGTGTGGTTCACAAGATAGGAGAGGTTCATGATGGTGCTGCCGTAACAGATTGGATGGATCAAGAGAGAGAAAGAGGAATAACCATCACTGCTGCAGCAATATCTACTAGTTGGCAAGATCACAGAATTAATATTATTGATACGCCTGGACACGTAGACTTTACTATTGAAGTAGAAAGATCAATGCGAGTCCTGGACGGAGTCATAGCTGTATTTTGTGCAGTTGGTGGAGTTCAACCTCAATCCGAAACAGTTTGGCGTCAAGCAGATAGATACTCTGTCCCAAGAATGGTTTTTGTTAATAAAATGGACAGAACAGGTGCGGATTTTCTAAAAGTTAATAAACAAATTAAAGATCGACTCAAGGCAAATGCTCTCCCAATACAGCTACCTATTGGAGCTGAAGGTGATCTTACAGGTATTATTGATTTAGTCGCCAACAAAGCATATCTTTATAAAAATGACTTAGGTACTGATATACAAGAAGCACCAATCCCATCTGAAATGGCAGAGGAAGCCGCTGAGTGGAGAAATAAGTTGATGGAGAGTGTTGCAGAAAATGATGAAGAATTAATTGAGATATTCCTTGAAACGGGGGAATTATCCACAGAACAACTTAAGAAAGGTATTAGAGAAGGTGTTTTAAAGCATGGGTTAGTTCCCGTATTATGCGGTTCAGCTTTTAAGAATAAAGGAGTACAACTTGTATTAGATGCTGTTGTTGATTACTTGCCAGCTCCAGTTGATGTTAAACCAATACAGGGTGTTCTACCAAGTGGCAAAGAAGATGTTAGACCTTCTGATGATAATGCTCCTTTCAGTGCATTAGCCTTCAAAGTGATGTCTGATCCTTATGGTAAATTAACCTTTGTAAGAATGTACTCAGGTGTTCTTTCAAAGGGGAGTTATGTTATGAATTCTACTAAGGATGCAAAAGAGAGAATTTCTAGATTAGTGATTCTTAAAGCTGATGAAAGAGAAGAGGTTGATGAATTGAGGGCTGGAGATTTAGGAGCTGTATTAGGTCTAAAGAATACAACAACTGGTGATACGTTATGTAATACTGATGATCCCATAGTCTTAGAGACATTGTTTATCCCTGAACCAGTTATCTCTGTGGCTGTTGAGCCAAAAACTAAAGGCGATATGGAAAAATTATCAAAAGCTTTAACTGCCTTGTCTGAAGAGGATCCAACCTTTAGGGTAAGTACAGACCCTGAGACAAATCAAACTGTTATTGCAGGTATGGGTGAGTTGCACCTAGAAATTCTTGTCGACAGAATGTTAAGGGAATTTAAAGTTGAAGCAAATATAGGAGCTCCCCAAGTTTCATATAGAGAAACCATTAGGTCTAGTTCTAAAGGTGAAGGTAAATATGCAAGACAGACGGGAGGAAAAGGTCAATATGGTCACGTAATTATTGAAATGGAACCTGCTGAAGTTGGTAAAGGTTTTGAATTTGTAAACAAAATTGTCGGCGGAGCTGTACCAAAAGAGTATATTGGTCCTGCATCTAATGGAATGAAAGAAACCTGTGAATCTGGTGTTCTTGCCGGTTATCCACTTATTGATGTAAAAGTAACACTAGTCGATGGATCATTCCACGATGTAGACTCATCTGAAATGGCCTTCAAAATTGCAGGTTCTATGGCTTTTAAAGATGGGGTTAAAAAATGCAATCCTGTCCTATTAGAGCCTATGATGAAAGTTGAGGTCGAAAGTCCCGATGACTTTCTTGGATCTGTAATTGGTGATCTCTCCTCTAGAAGAGGTCAAGTAGAAGGACAATCTGTTGATGATGGATTGTCTAAGGTACAGGCCAAAGTGCCCTTAGCCGAAATGTTCGGTTATGCCACTCAACTCCGATCAATGACTCAAGGTCGGGGTATATTTTCAATGGAGTTCGCAAATTATGAGGAAGTTCCTCGTAATGTTGCTGAAGCTATCATTTCCAAGAATCAGGGCAACTCCTGATCTCTAAACTAAAACACTCTTAAACCCTCGATTCTTTAATTCACAATGGCTCGCGAGAAGTTCGAAAGGAACAAACCACATGTCAACATAGGTACTATTGGCCATGTTGATCATGGAAAAACAACATTAACTGCTGCTATTACAAATGTATTAGCCAAAAAAGGTCAAGCTCAAGCTCAAGACTATGGAGACATTGATGGTGCTCCTGAAGAAAGAGAGCGTGGAATTACCATTAATACAGCTCATGTTGAATATGAAACTGAAGGCAGACATTATGCCCATGTTGATTGTCCAGGACATGCTGATTATGTAAAAAACATGATCACAGGGGCCGCCCAAATGGACGGAGCGATTCTGGTTTGTGCGGCTACAGATGGTCCCATGGCTCAAACAAAAGAGCATATTCTTTTAGCTAAACAGGTTGGAGTTCCTGCTCTTGTAGTTGCTCTAAATAAGTGCGATATGGTCGATGATGAAGAAATTATTGAACTTGTTGAGATGGAAATTAGAGAACTTTTAGATAGTTATGATTTCCCTGGTGATGATATTCCTATAGTTCAAGTTTCCGGTTTAAAAGCTCTCGAAGGAGATTCAACTTGGGAATCAAAGATTGAAGAATTAATGAAAGCAGTCGATGCAAGCATTCCTGAGCCTGAAAGAGAAGTTGATAAACCATTCTTGATGGCTGTAGAAGATGTTTTCTCGATTACCGGTAGAGGTACTGTTGCTACTGGAAGAATTGAGAGAGGTAAAGTTAAGGTAGGAGAAGAAGTAGAAATAGTTGGAATAAGAGACACAAGATTAACAACTGTTACTGGTGTAGAAATGTTCCGAAAACTTCTAGATGAAGGAATGGCTGGTGATAATGTTGGTTTACTTTTACGAGGTGTACAAAAAGAAGATATTGAGAGAGGAATGGTTCTTGTTAAGAAAGGATCCATTACTCCTCATACTCAGTTCGAAGGAGAAGTTTATGTTCTCAAAAAAGAAGAGGGCGGAAGACATACTCCTTTCTTTGCTGGATATAGACCACAGTTCTACATCAGAACAACTGATGTGACAGGTCAAATAACTGCATTCACCTCTGATGATGGCTCTAATGTTGAAATGGTTATGCCAGGAGACAGAATTAAGATGACTGGAGAATTAATTTGTCCAGTAGCTATTGAACAAGGTATGCGATTTGCAATCCGTGAAGGTGGGCGTACTATCGGTGCCGGGGTTGTTTCTAAAATACTTAAATAAGTTACTTGAATTTAAAATTTAACCTTAATCATCTACTATAGATACATGGATAAGGGTCATTGATTAAAATGACCCTTCACTAGAAGTTATTTGAAACTATGACGGCATCAATTGCACAACAAAAAATAAGAATAAGACTGAAAGCATTCGACAGAAGAATGCTCGATTTATCTTGTGACAAAATAATCCAAACTGCTGATAATACTGCTGCCTCAGCAATTGGGCCAATACCTTTACCTACAAAAAGAAAGATTTATTGTGTTCTTAGATCTCCACATGTTGACAAAGATTCCAGAGAGCATTTTGAAACAAGAACACATAGAAGAATAATAGATATCTACAGTCCTTCTGCAAAAACTATTGATGCTTTAATGAAACTAGATCTTCCTAGTGGCGTAGATATAGAAGTTAAACTTTAATAAATCCCGAAACCGCCCTAAATTGATTAGTATAAATAAAAAGAAATGAGGTTTAAATGGGAGAACTCTCAGTAAGGGAATTACCTTTATTTCCTTTGCCAGAGGTAGTTCTTTTTCCTCAAGAAGTGTTGCCTTTGCATATTTTTGAATCGAGATATAGGATGATGCTTCAATCTGTTCTTGAAAGTGATTCTATGTTTGGAGTTATCAAGTGGGATCCAACTACCAAAAGTATGGCTAATGTTGGATGTTGCGCACAAATTATAAAACATCAAACTGCAGAGGATGGGAGAAGTAATATTATCACTCTCGGACAACAAAGATTTCAAGTTTTAGAAATTATGCGTTCGACGCCATTTTATTCCGCCATGGTTAGTTGGATTAGCGATGATAATATTAATGACTTTCAAAAATTAGATTCTCTAAAAGACTCAGTAAAAGAAGCACTTAGTGACGTTATAAATTTAACAAGTAAATTGACTAATACCAAGAAAAATCTTCCTGACAAATTACCTGACAACCCATTGGATTTATCATTTTGGATTGGAGCTCATTTGGGCGGGCCTGTTGCGGAGGAACAGCAAAGACTTCTTGAAGAAAGAAATACTTTTACCCGTTTGCAAAGAGAATATGAAATGCTTGATCATACAAGAAAACAACTTGCAGCAAGAACAGTATTGAAAGAAAGTTTTCCTGATACAAAAGAAAATTAAATGTTTGAATTATTATTCCCTTTTTTTTTACTAGTTTTATTATTTCTATTTCTATCTATAATTTGGAGAATTAAAGCTAGAAAATATATTTCTTCCAGCACAGTGGCTTCTGCATATGATGCTTGGACCCAGGATAAATTACTCGAGAGATTGTGGGGAGAACATATACATTTGGGTTTTTATCCCTTAGGAAAAAATATTGATTTTAGAAAGGCTAAAGTTAAGTTTGTTCATGAATTAGTCAAATGGAGTGGTTTAGATAAATTACCAAAGGGCTCCAGAATTCTTGATGTAGGTTGTGGAATAGGGGGAAGTTCCAGGATTCTTGCGGAATATTATGGGTTTAATGTCACTGGGATTACAATTAGTCCGGCTCAAGTTAAGAGAGCTAGAGAACTTACTCCTAATGGATTAAATTGCCACTTCCAAGTTATGGATGCTTTGGATTTGAAATTTGAAGATGGATCATTTGATGCAGTCTGGAGTGTTGAGGCTGGTGCACATATGAATGATAAAAGTAGGTTTGCAGATGAAATGCTGAGAACTCTAAGACCTGATGGTTATTTGGCATTGGCTGATTGGAACTCAAGAGACCTTGAGGCATATCCCCCATCAATGTTTGAAAAATTAGTTCTTAAACAATTACTCGAACAATGGGTACATCCTAATTTTATTAGCATTAATGAATTCGTTAACATTCTTAGATCTAACAAAAATAGTTCAGGAAGAGTTATTACTGAAAATTGGAATTCCTATACAAATCCCTCATGGTATGACTCCATTATTGAAGGCATTAGAAGGCCCTTCGCAATTTTGTCACTTGGCCCATTTGCTATATTGAAGTCGATCAGAGAGATTCCAACAATACTTCTCATGAATTGGGCATTTAGAAAAGGTTTAATGGAGTTTGGAGTTTATAAATGTAGAGGATAAATTAATCTAGTTCAATATTTTCAGAAAAATAATTTCCAAAATTTACAAAATTATTACAAAGTGGTTTTAGCTTATTTTGTAATTCAAGAAAATTTTTAATAGTATTTTGATTATTTATTTCTAAATCAATATAAATTATATATTCGCCTAATTCTCTTTTCGAGGGTCTAGATTCAATTTTACTCATATTAAACCCAAAATCTGCAATATAGTTAATTGCTTTAAGCAGAGCGCCAGGTTTATTTGATACTAATGAGAAAGCGAAACTGGCAATATTAGCTAAATTTGAATTGGAATCCTTACTCAATAAGACAAATCTAGTGCAATTACCTGGAACATCATTTATGGGAAAGGCTAATTCTTTAAGTCCTTCGATTTGAATTAATGATTTTGAACCGATAGCAGCTCTGAATTTACTCCCCTTAACCATATTTACAGCTTCTGATGTTGAATTTGTTGGAAGAGGTATTGCATTTGGAAGATTTTCAGATAACCATTCTGAACATTGAGCTAGTGCTTGAGGATGAGATAATACTTCTGAAATATTTGAAAGTTCTCCATCACTAATTAATGCATGTTTTATAGGTAAAACAATTGCTTTATTTATAAAAATTTCAGGAAATTTCCAAAGGGAATCTAGAGTGGCCGTAACGCCCCCTTCTACGGAATTTTCTATGGGGACTACAGCAGCATCACAAATGTTGTACGCTAACGATTTAATGACCGAATGTAACCCATTACATGGTACAAATATAGGTGTCTGAAAATTGGCAAGCTTTGATAATATATGAGCTGCTTTTTCTGCATATGTTCCTTTTGGACCTAAATATGCAACTTGTTTGCGCATGATTAATCTTAAAAAAAAAGTGATCAAATAAGCATTGGAGGAATATAGAAAATGCTATTGTCTTTTGATGCTAAACAGAAACTAAAGCTTTCTGTAACACGTAATAAAGATTATCTTTCTAAATATCTTTTGGAAGAAGAAAGAGTTGTTGGAGCAATGCTTGACTCCAAAAAATTAGTACCAGAAGGAGAAGGTAGATATAAGTATACAGTAACAAGTTTTAAGGTTTTTCAATTAGATATTAATCCTGTTGTCTCAATTGCGGTAGAAAATAAAGATGGAGTTTTAAAAATGAGTGCTCTTGAAAGTACATTGGATGGCTTAGGTATAATAGATGATTTTAATCTTATTTTGAAAGCGAATTTGGAAGCAACTAATATTGGGTTAGAAGGTGAGGCGCTTCTAGGAGTGTCTGTTAGCCAACCCCCGCTGCTCAATCTGGTACCAAAGAAAATTTTGGAATCTACTGGTCATTCGGTATTAAATGGGATTCTTTTGGGTATAAAGTCGAGGGTTCAACAGCAACTTGTTAAAGATTTTTTTGATTGGTGTGAATTAAATAAGATTTGATTTCTTTAAAAAACTCTTTCTGTGTAGTTTAGTTATTCCATTCTTTTTGATTAATGAAAGATGCTCTCTGGTTCCATATCCTTTATTTTTAAATATCAAGTATCCTGAGTATTTTCTTTCTAACCTCTCCATTAGATTATCGCGAGAAACTTTTGCGACTATGCTTGCTGAAGCTATCGAGATAAACTTCGAATCTCCAGATATTATATTTTTCTGAGTTCCTTTCCATGGTCTCAATAATAAGGGGCCATCAACTATCAATTCAGCTGGCTTCTTTTTTAATTTTTTTAAAGCTCTTATCATTGAAAGTTCAGTCGCAACTCTGATACCTAACTTATCTATTTCTCTAGCCGAAGATTGCCCAATTCCATAATCTGAAGAGAGTAATAAAATTTTTGGTAAAAGTAATTTTCTTTTTTTGGGAGTTAATTTTTTACTATCTGTTACTCCTAATTGTTTTAAAGTAAATGTATTTTTTTCAGTTAATGCAACAACTGCTGAAAAAACTGGGCCAAAAATTGCTCCTCTTCCTACTTCATCTATCCCAACTTCGAATCCCTTATTCACTGCTTGCTGAAGATCTTCTTCTTTTTTTTCTGGTATTTTTTAGGTCATCTGTAGGTTCAATTTCGTCTTTTTCATCTGTAAATATAACTTCATTATTTTTATTTGTTGAGTTGTCTTGAGAATTTGCATCTTCTTCAGTTTTAATTTGAATCTTTTCTTCTCGCGATTTTGAGCTTTTTTTAATTTGTTTTGATTTTGTATTTTTATCTAGGGTTTTTTCTGTTTCCTTATTGCTATCTGTTAAACGCACAAAATTATTGCTAGTGAGATATTCTTTACCTAACTTTATAAGAGGATTAATACCTAATTGACTGAAAACAATTTTTTCTTCATTAGTAAGATCAACTGTTATTGTATTTTTTTCTTTATAGTTTGATTGGTTCGAATTATCATTATCATTTTCTTTTTTATAAGAAGAATTCTCTTTACTTTGGTCTTTGGAGTTAAGTAATTCCTTATTAATTATTTTTTCCTGCTCTTCAGTTAATTGAGAATTATCTATATCTGGAGATTTTAGATTGTCTGATTGATTAATTTTATTTTCATCATTTTTAATTTTTAAGTTAGAAATTTCCTGATTTAATATATTTTCTACATGTCCTGTACCATCGCATGTAGAACATTTTTTACCAAATAATTCATATATATTTTGACCTTGTCTTTTTCTGGTTAACTCTACCAAGCCTAATTCTGTAAGCTGAGCTATTTGAGGCCTAGCAGAATCATCTTTTATTGCTGAGGTAAAATGTTCAAGTAACTGAAATTGATCTCTTCTAGATTCCATATCAATAAAATCTACTACTAAAACTCCACCAATATTTCTTAACTTCATTTGTCTTGAGATCTCAACTGCTGCTTCGCAATTCGTCCACAAAACGGTTTGTCTTGAGTTGGCCGATCTTGTAAATGATCCAGAGTTTACATCGATTACTGTTAAAGCTTCAGTAGGTTCAATAATTATATAACCCCCTGAAGGAAGATCTACTCTAGGTTGGAGGGCTGTTTGAATTGTTTTCTTGATTTCGTATTCATCTAAAATGTGTTGGGATAAACTGTTATCGTGAAATTCAACATCTATATCAGATTCATAATTTTTTAAAAAGTCTTTTGCCCTTGCAACTGAAAATTTACTATCGATAATTATGCTTTTAGTTGATTCTTTAATATGATCTCTCAAAATCTTAAGAGAGAAATCATCATCTCTTTTTACTAAATTTGGGGGATGTGAAGCTTCAGAAACTTTTAGTATATTTTCCCATTGTTGAATTAAGTGTTCTAAATCTTCAATTAAAAGCTCTTCTTTGATTTTTTCAGCCTCTGTTCTAAATAACAAGCCTGTGGTAGGAGGTTTTATTAAAACCCCAAGAGCTTTCAAGCGACTTCGTTCTGTTTCTGTATTTATTTTTCTTGAAATATTCACTCCTTGGCCATATGGCTGTAATATCATGTATTTCCCTGGTATTGAAATACTTCCAGTTAGTCTAGGCCCTTTAGATCCTGTGGGTTCCTTTATTACTTGTACTAGAACTTTTTGTTTTGGTTCTAGTAATTCAGTTATTCCAAATGTCCCTTTTTTGAGTCTTAGGGGACCTAAATCTGAAACATGGATGAATCCGTTTTTATCACTTTCACCAATATTGATAAAAGCGGCATCGATTCCTGGGAGAACATTTTCAACTGTTCCTAAAAAGATATCGCCAATTTGATAATGACCTTGTGCGACGATTAATTCATCAACTCGATCATCTGTGAGTAGTGCTGCAATTCGAGCCTGCTCAGCGATGATAATTTGCTGAGACATATAATTGATTCTAAGTAATTTGGATTTTGAAAATAATCTAAATTAAAGAATTAGATTCTTTTCTTTTAATAAAGCAATTTTTATAGCTATTATTTTTTTTGAAATTAATAAAGTTAAAAAGGGATTGGATTCTGCGATTTATTAAGTTTTAAACGATTTTCAAACTAATTGAAATTCAATTCATAGCTATAATTATCTTTTGGGTTAATCATAACTGAGATAATATTAACATCTAATCACCACTAAAGCACGTTGATACATTATTCTAATATTGGTGAAATTTTTTATCTAAAGTGGTTCAAGTAAACGAAAATTATTTAAAACTCAAAGCAGGCTATTTATTTCCTGAAATCGCTAAAAGGGTTAAAACATATTCTCAATCAAATAAGAGTGCAGATATTATTAAGCTTGGCATTGGAGACGTAACAGAACCATTACCTAGAGCATGCATAGAGGCTATGGGTAAAGCTTTAAATGATATGGGAACCAATGATGGTTTTAGAGGTTATGGACCAGAACAAGGTTATTATTGGCTGAGAGAAAAAATATCTGAGAATGATTTTATTTCGAGAGGCTGTCAAATTTCACCTGAAGAAATCTTTGTTTCAGATGGTTCTAAATGCGATAGTAGCAATATATTAGATATTCTTGGTAAAAATAATTCAATTGCTGTAACAGATCCTGTTTATCCTGTTTATGTAGATAGTAACGTTATGACTGGCAGAACTGGAGATGCTCTTGAAAATGGTACTTATCAAGGATTGACATATCTTGCAATAAACGAGGGGAATAACTTTCTACCACAACTACCTGAAAAAAAGGTTGATATTTTATATCTCTGTTTTCCTAATAATCCTACTGGAGCAACGATTAATAAAGAAGAATTGAAAAAATGGGTTGATTATGCGCTTCAAAACAAATCTCTAATACTATTTGATGCGGCTTACGAAGCATTTATTCAGGATAATGATATTCCACATTCAATATATGAGATTGAGGGAGCAAAGGATTGTGCTATAGAATTTAGATCTTTTTCAAAGAATGCAGGATTCACTGGAGTTAGATGTGCTTTTACAGTAATTCCGAAAAATCTCAAAGGTTTGAGCTCAACCAATGAGGAAATAGACTTATGGCCTCTTTGGAATAGACGACAATCTACAAAGTTCAATGGGGTGAGTTATGTGGTTCAGAGAGGAGCTGAGAGTGTATATTCTAATGAAGGGAAGAAACAGGTGAAAGGCTTAATTGATTTTTATATGGAAAATGCAAAAATCATGAAAAATAAACTTCAGAATGCAGGATATAAAGTTTATGGTGGGGACAATGCTCCTTATATCTGGATTAAAGTTCCTGAGCAAATGACATCTTGGGACTTTTTTGATTTCCTTCTCCAAAAAGTTAGTGTAGTGGGAACACCTGGCAGCGGATTTGGATTATCAGGAGAGGGTTATTTTCGTTTGTCGGCATTTAACTCACGTTCAAATGTGATTGATGCAATGGAAAGAATAATTAATATATAATGACTATTATTAGATCTTAAAATTTTAATGTTATTTATAAAGTTAGAACAAAGTGCAAGTAATAATTCAGCAGTGATTGAAAGGAAACCTGCTGAATTAAAAAATAAATCTCCAAAATATAAGGTTTTACTTCATAATGACCCGGTTAATTCTATGGAGTATGTCACTATTTCACTACGAGAAGTTGTGCCGCAATTAAGCGAACAAGATGCAATTGCAATAATGTTAGAGGCACACAATACGGGTATAGGGCTGGTAATTGTTTGTGATTTAGAGCCTGCAGAATTCTACTCAGAAGCACTAAAATCAAAAGGAATTTCTAGTTCAATTGAGAAAGAGGATTAAAAACGGTTTAATTTACTTTGTTTGAGCTAATTTCCTTTCTGATAAAGGACGAACTTTTAATGATTCTCCTAAGGTAGACTTTCCATATTCTCTCTCTAGAATGTTGATCACTGTTTTACCAAATTCATCTTCTGGATTATCAAAAGCTTCTAAGCAAACCTGACCAAGTTTTTCACCTAATAAGCCTGGATTCCATAGAAGTTTTCTTGCTGTCCAGGGCATCATACTCATTGGATTATAATTCGGCTTCAAAATTTTATTATCCAAGGCGTACTTTTCAAGAAGAGTGTGGGGTTGCAAACCTATAAAGAATATGGCTGGATCAACTAAACCTTTACCAAAAATATTTTCTAATTCTCTATGGTAAGCAATTGTTTGTCTTATTGTGCTTGGTGTTTCGTCAAAAACATTAAATGAATAATTTACTGAAACATGATTCTTGAAACCAGATTGGACAAGCATTCTGCAATTATTTAATACAGTTTCAAGGTCATATGCTAACCTCATTTTTCTAACAAGTTCTTGAGATCCAGAAGTGATACCTATTTCAAAATAGCTCATACCTGTATCTACCATTAGCTGTGCTAGCTCAGCATCAATATTATCTGCTCTGATGTATGCAGCCCAATTAATATCGTCCCAGCCTTGATCCTTTATAGATTTCAAAAGTGTTTTTGCATCATCAATATGTTTTTTGGCTGGAATAAACTGCGCATCAGTGAACCAAAATCCCCTTACTCCAAGTTCATATAATTGCTTCATTTCTTTGATTACTTCGTCAACAGGATTAACGCGAACCTGCTTCCCTTCCACTACTGTATAAACACAGAAACAACAATTATGCGGGCAACCTCTTTTCGTTTGTACTCCTACATAGTAATCTCCTCCTTCAATGTACCAATTGAATTCAGGCCATATTGATTGGATATATTTATAGTCGCAGGCAGTTTTAACTGTACCTGAAGGTTGTTCATGTATTAATTTGTTGCGAGGTTTTTGTCCAGCAAAATAACATCTTTCTTTCTCTATGGAATCTCCTCTAATGATTTTCTCTATGAGATTTTCACCCTCTCCAACAGAAATAACAGTCCCTTTTGGAAGTAGATTTCCTAATTGTTCATAGAAGACACTAACAGCACCACCTCCTAATATTACTTTTACATTTTTGTTGTATTTTTGTGCTCTTTTGAGTCCCATCTTGACTAAAGAAGTATTTCTATAGATTTCTCCATAGTGAGATGCAATTAGTTTTAGTCCTCCCCAAGAACCTCTAATTTTTTTAAGGATATTTTTTGAATAAAAAACTTCAAAAGAGTTTTGTAGAGGATTTCCGCTTCTACCATCAACAGGTGCATAAATTTGTATATCTCTCCATGAAAAAATAATTAGATGTGGTCTAAATTGATCAATTTTTCTAGCTAAATATTTAAAGACTTTATTAGATGGAATTATTGCTAGATCAATGAATTGCTGCTCTATACTTGGAAAAGCTTTATGAATATGGTCTGCTAGATAAATAGGTCCTATTGGAAAAATTGGATTACATGGCAGTCTTACAGTTAGGATTTTTCCATAATGTTTTCTGTCGTAATTTTTTTTATTTAATTTTTCGAACTTCAAATTAAAATTCATGTCATGAAATTTAATGAATTTATTTTCTTTAAGAATCTAACTACTTTATTACTAATTTGGAGAAATTAAAATCCCAAGAAAATTCTCACGAAAATTTTATTTAATTTAGATATCAGAAATCATGTAAATCCAGCATACTTTAAGAAGTTTTAATCCATCTATCCATCTCGATATATTTGGTGTTCCAGATTTTCTGGCGTAATATCTAACAGGATAATTTAGTATTTTAACGTTATTTTTTGCAGCTTCGAATATTATTGTAAAGTCTCCAAATGGGTCAGACTTGGAATCCCAACTTCCATTTTGTTTCATAAGTTTAAAAAATTTTCTTGAAAAAACTTTTGTTCCACAAAGTGAATCTGATACAGGTTTATTTATGAGAATTGATAGAAATATTGCGAAAAGTCTATTTCCAATATAATTTGCCCATCTCATGGCATCTTTTTCCATTGGAAAAGTTGTACGGGCACAATTAATAAGGATATTTTTATTTTTGGTTGATTCCAGAATTGCTGCAATACTGTCGTCAATATCTACAGTAAAATCACTATCAATTATGGCGAGGGTCTCACCTGAAGAAGTATTAAGTCCCTCTACGACAGCATTTTTCTTCCCTATGTAAGTTTGTTTTAAAAGAGATATCTTGAAGAAATTTGAGAAATTTTCCTTTAAATCTCTCAAAATTTCATATGTATTATCATTGCTGTTACCTTCAACAAAAATAATTTCTAATTTATTGGGTATTTTTTTGAATTTATTTAAAGCATTAATTAAAAGTTCTTTATTACCAGCTTCATTTCTTGCAGGAATTACTATTGATATTAAATGTTCTGAAATATTTTCACTATATTTATAAAAAACTATTTCTAGTTCGTAAGAAAGCTGTTTTATGATTGGTATTTTCCGAAAAATATTTTTTAAAGATTGTGGAATTAGCTTCGTGGGAAGAGGAGTAAGTTTTTTTGCTTTCCACCTTATTGATCTGTAATTATAAATTTCCGCTAGAGATTCAATATCGCATAAAGTTATTCTTGCTTTGCTGGTAGTTTCTTTAAAAATTCTTGAATCTAATTTTAGCCATCTTGTAATTGGCTCCCAAGTATTACCACGGACTTTAATGGAAATAAATTCGTTATTATCTTTAAATAATTGATGAAGTTCATTATTAGTTAAATTCCAACTATTAACAGATTTCATCATTAAAAACTACAACTGACATCTTATTATAGATTGACTATTTAATTTTTTAAAATTAATTTCCAAGGTTTTAAAGTATCATTTTCATAAATCACTTCGAAAGAAAAATCGTTGTTATTTATCTTTTGAAGGTCAGTTGTCCATACTAATTCTGATTTTTTTAATTGATCAATACTTTCTAATCCTTCACCTAGTTTAGGAGTTAATAAAGCTATTCTTATGATTTTTGATTGGGATTGACTATTTTTAATACCTGATATATCAACTTTTATCGGTTGATTTTTTACTATATCAAGAGATGATACGTACTCCATTTTTTCTCTTAGTTCTCTAGATCTATCTGTGAATAATCCTGATTGCAAAAGAAATGATGTTAAAAAGTAAGGCCCAATTATTAAAATTATTAATAATTCTTTGAATGAGTTTTTTTGTTTTAAAAAAGACCAAGATATTCCGAATAATAATAATCCAAGAATTAGAAATGTATTTTCTCTAGAGGTAAAGTTAATAGTATTTTTAAAGAAAAAATAATATATGAAAGTTAGAGAAAATATAAATAATGGAATTATTTTTGAAGTTACAAATAAAAAAATTTGGTTATATGTTTTGGAGTTGAACAAATATTTCACTCCTACATAAGCATTTAATGAAAAAATAGATGAGATTTGTAGAGGATAATAGGGCGTTTTCGTGGAGAAAATACTCAGAGTTATTATCAATATTAAGGGAAAATAAGTAAGTATATATTTGTTATCTTTACTATGGGATATGTTTTGTATTGTGCCAATAATTGCGAAAAAACTCCATGGTAGAAATGTTGTAGGAATATTCCAAAGATAATAATAGAAAGGATTCGTAAAATTGTTTTTGCTAGATAGAACGTTAAATTTTTCGAATAAGTAAAAAATAATATTTTTCTCTAAATAAGGGTTGATTGAAAATGTCCAAAACAAATAAGGAATAAATCCAATTAATAGTCCAACCCAAAAAAATTTGCTAAATAAAAGATTCTTTTTTATAAAAAAATATGGTAGAAGTGATATTAATGGTACAAATACTAAAAAAGTTTTCATCATAAAAGCTAAACCAATCCAAATTCCAAAAAGAAGAATATAGAATTTGTTATTTTTACTTTTTATTTTGACTGAAGAAAATATTCCAATAGTTACTAAACATGAATAAACAATATCTTGAGTGGCTAAGTGCGAGTAGTCAAACCATAGATATGTAGTAGAGAGTATTAGTGGAGATATAATTGCATATTTTTTACTAAATAATTCTTCATGTAATTTATAAGTTATGAATAGCATCAATATTGCAGCGATTGTTGTTGGTAGATATGCAGAAAAAATATTTCTTCCAAAGAATTCTTGTGACTTTGCTATCAAAAACTGTAATCCTATTGTTCTATCTAATACATATCCATCCCACCAAAGAGGAATTGTCCAGTTGCCCTTGTCTAATATCCATCTAGCTTGAAGTGCATAAAATCCTTCATCAAAAGCAATAAAACTTCTTTTGCCAAAATAAAATATGAGAGGAATAAAAATAATTAGCTTAAAAAGATATTTAAATTTTGAAATTTTATTAACCATTTTAAATTGCTATGAAAGTGCCGATAATTGGAATTGAACCAATGACCTACTGTTTACGAGACAGTTGCTCTACCACTGAGCTACACCGGCCAAATTAAATATTGAATTTTTCATATAGACTTAATTTTATAATTGAAAGAATTTATGTCAAAAATAGATCCTGAATTGAAAAAGAAATTATTGAAAGAGTCCCAGACTCCTTTCAAGGGATTGAGAAGAATATTGTGGATAGCTTTTAGCGGTTCTGCATTTTTGGGACTTCTAATAATGCTTTCCAGAATTGCGAATGGAACTGAATTACAGCTAAATAACCTTCTCATACAGTTGGGTGCTTGTGTAATATTTCCTACTTTATTAATCTTTGACAGAAATAAAAAATAATAAACTAGAGGTTTAATTATTGTGATAAGGTCCTTTTTTTGGTGACAAACTTGAATGCTTCGATTACATCTCCTTCAATCCATGAAGAGAATTTATCGCAGCCAACTCCACATTCAAATCCTGTATTTACTTCTTTTACATCATCTTTAGCTCTTTTTAGAGAGTCTAAATTACCCTCAAATATTACTTTCTCTGATCTAATAACTCTCAGAGAACAATTCCTTTGTAATTTACCAGTTTGTATATAACAGCCCGCAATAGCTCCTTTACCAACTGAGAAAGTTGCTCTAACTTCAGCTTGCCCTAATGATTCTTCGACAAGATCGGGTTCAAGTAGGCCTTCCATGGCCAACTGAATATCTTCTAAGAGTTTGTAAATTACTTCATATTCTCTTATATCAACGTCATTAGCATCAGCTGCTCTCTTCGCGCCAGAAGCCAATGAAGTGTTAAATCCAATGATTACTGACCCAGATGCAGCAGCGAGGTCGATATCTGTCTCAGTTATTTCTCCGGGAGCAGAAAGTAGGACTCTGACTTGAACTTCATTTTTTGGTAATTGTTCTAGTGATCCTAATATCGCTTCAACACTACCTTGAACATCAGCCTTAAGAATTAAGTTTAACTCCTTAAGTTCTCCATCATTTGCTTTAGTTGATAAGGATGATAAGCTAACTCTTCTAGACGCCATTTGCTGAGCTAATTTTGTAGCTCTAGCATCTGTTGCCCTTTCTCCGACAATTGCTCGACCAGTTTTCTCATCAGGGTAGACTTCGAATTCATCCCCTGCTGTAGGTACTTCACTGAATCCTAGCGCTTCCACTGGGAATGATGGCCCTGCTTCTTTGATTCTATTACCATGTTCATCAACCATTGCTCTAATTTTTCCAAGGACTGAACCCGCAGCTAAAACATCTCCAGATTTCAAGGTTCCATTTTGTACTAACAAAGTAGCCACAGGTCCTTTTGCTTTGTCTAGGTGGGCTTCTATAACAGTACCTTTTGCAAATCTTTCAGGGTTAGCTTGTAGATCTTCTACCTCTGAAACTAATAAGATCATTTCGAGCAATTTATCAATGTTTTGTTTTTTGATAGCACTTACTGGAACCATCACTGTATCGCCTCCCCAATCTTCAGCAATTAAATCTTTTTCTGATAGTTCCTGCTTTACTCTGTCTGGAGAAGCCCCTTCTTTGTCAATTTTATTTATTGCAACAACTATTGGTACTTTTGCAGCTCTTGCATGACTGATAGCTTCAAGCGTTTGAGGTCTGCAACCGTCATCTGCAGCAACTACAAGAACAGCTACATCTGTAACCTTTGTACCCCTTGCTCTCATTGCAGTAAAGGCTTCATGACCAGGGGTATCAAGAAAAGTTAATTTTTTCTTTTGAGATTCATGTTCAAATTCAACTTGATAAGCTCCTATGTGTTGAGTGATTCCCCCTGCTTCCCCCGAAGCTACTCTTGATTCTCTGATGGAATCTAAAAGACTTGTTTTGCCATGATCTACATGACCCATCACTGTAATAACAGGTGGTCTTCTTATTAGATTATCAATATCATCAGATTCAATCATATCAACTGTTTTCTCAGCAGCTTCTTGGATATCATCTTGTAAAACAGGCACCCCAAATTCTTCTGCTACTGTTTCGATAGTTGCTAAGTCAAGTGATTGAGTAACTGTTGCCGTTATGCCTTTGAAGAAAAGAGATTTTATTATTTCAGAACTTTCAAGGCTTAATTTATCAGCTAATTCTTGAACAGTTAAATTATCTTCGGGAACTATTATCATTTCAGGTCTTACTTGTTTGGCCTCTTTGGCAGCCTTTAATTCCATTGCTCTCCTTTTCTGCCTTTGTCTTGTGGTCTCTTTTTTCTTCTTCTTAAATTGTTTGATAGATTTTTGAGATTTAGTTTCTTCAGACTTTTCTTTCTTTGGACGCGCCAGACTTGCTGATAAAATTGAAATTTTCTCGCCTGAATATCCACTAGTTTCAGATGTTAATGAATCATCATTTTCACCAATAATATGAACCTTCTGCCTTTGTTTTTGAGGATTTTTACTTCTTAATGCTTCAAGTTTTGCGCTATCATCCCAGTCTGTCCTTCCAGGTTTCTTCGAACTATTTGAAAATGCTCTATGAGGAGGTTTTTTGGAACTTGGAGTAGCATTTGGACGATTACTAGGCGCTTTCGCCTTTTGATTAGGTGCATTTATATTTTGTTTTGCATTATTCTTTTTATCTAAGTTGTCGTTCTCAGATTTATTATTTTTTTGAAGTTGTAAAAGTTCGTTAGGTGATACTGGCTTCCTTATCCCAGAGGAATTTTGGCCATTGAATTTAGAACCAGGCCTATTATTGGGCATGCCAGGTCTATTGGGAGAACCAGGTCTATTGGGATTGCCTTGCCTATTAAATGAGCCAGGTCTGCCTTGATCTGAAGGTTTGTTTCTTAAACCAGGCCTATTGGGCATACCAGGTCTGTTGGGAGAACCAGGTCTATTGGGAGAACCAGGTCTGTTTGAGGCAGTTTGTTTAAAAGCAATGTTTTGCTTATTAGTATTTATTTTTGTATCTTCTCTTCTTATTGGAGCTCCTACGAGCTCAGGGGTTTTCAATCTATTATTATAATTTTTTGTTTTAGGTTTGTTCGCATTTTGATCAGGTTTGTTTGTTAGTCTTCTTTTATCCCCTGCATTTGAGATGTTCTGGGAAGATTCATTAGATTTAACATTATTATTTATATTTTTAGGCTTTGCAATTAATTGAATAGGTGGTTTTGCCGGGCTTTTGATAGGTGGGGTTGTGTTATTTTCGAAAGTTTTTTTATCTTGGTTTAACTTCTGTGAAGTTTTACTATTTATATTTGTATTTGTAGGATTTGCTCGAGATTTTGAACTGTTAATAATATTAGGTTTATTGGGATTTTGAAGTTGATTTGAAATGATTTTTACACTCTCAGGCTTGTTAAGTGGTTTTATCAATAAGGGTTTTATTTTTGAATTATCTTTGGGAGGTTTCCCTTCTTTAGATGAAATAAAAGGAGATTTATCTTCTTTGTTTTGTTTGAAATTATCTTTTTTAATTGAAGGTTTATTAATGGAAAGTATTTTTTTATCTGAATTCTTTTTATTAATAAGATTTTTAATTTTTTTTGCCTCTTCTGCACTAATAGAACTGCTATGGCTTTTTACTGAAATTGAAAGTTTTTGCGCGGCATCCAATACATCTTTATTTTCCAGATTTAAGTCCCTGGAAAGTTCATAAATTCTGATTTTATCGCTGATAGTCATTTAATCTGATTTGTACTCTTTTGAAATTGAAGAGGATTTAATTTAATTATATTCCCTTAATGGGGATAGTTATTGTAGCTTGTAATTTCTTTTTCAAAAATTTCAACAAATTCAGGTTCCAAAAATGTTTTTAGAGCTTTTTGAAGCTTTTTTTTGATCTTGGGATCTGAGTAACATTTTTTTTCTTTGCAGATGTAGGCTGAGCGGCCAATACCTTTTTGAAACAAAATACCTTGCTTATGATCTTTAGTAATCTTTAAAAGATGATTCCTGTCAAATGTTTTTCTACATGAAATGCAAATACGCATAACAGTGGTTTTTCGTGTCACCGTTTTCTCTCCTCTTTGGCGGATATTTGACCATCTTGAACTGTCTCTAACTGATCACTATCTGATAGGGGCTCTTCTTCATATGATTCTTGTCCATATTCTTCATCATCTTCAGGAAGAGGATAAAGCTCTCTTAATCTTGCATCTTCCGCAGCACGCTCAGCTTGTTCTGCTTCTAATCTAAGCTCAGCTTCGCGCTGGAGATTCTCTTCATTTTCCCTTTGGATAATTAATTCAGAGACTGCAGCATCTTCTGTTTCCTGATCGTATTCATGTGAGTTTTTAACGTCAATCTTCCAACCAGTTAATCTTGCTGCAAGTCTTACATTTTGTCCTTCTCTACCAATTGCGAGACTTAATTGATCAGGAGGAACTAGTACGTGCGCATGTTGACCTTCTGGGTCAACAAGTCTCACAAGATCGACTTTAGCCGGACTTAGGGAGTTCAAAATATACTGTATTGGGTCAGATGACCATTTAATAACATCAATTTTTTCTCCTCTTAATTCATTAACTACTTGTTGGATCCTTGCGCCTCTCGCTCCAATACAAGCACCTACAGGGTCGACCTCATTTTCGATGCTATCAACAGCTACTTTTGTTCTTGGCCCAACAGCTCTTGAAGGAGGATTCGCTTCTCTTGAAACAGCAACTATTTTTACTGTACCTTCTTGAATTTCTGGAACTTCATTTTCAAATAAATAAACTACTAAACCAGCATTGGCTCTACTCACAAAAAGTTGTGGACCTTTCCTAGCTATTTCGCTAACTTCTTTCAAAAATACTTTGAAAGTTGCATTTGCTCTATAGTTATCATTTGGTAATTGATCTCTCTTGGGAAGTTCTGCTTCAACCTCGGGTCTACCGATTCCCGAACTAACTCCCATAATTACTGATTGTCTTTCAAATCTGATAACTCGTGCAGTTAAAACAGGATCCTCCAAATCTGCAAATTCTTCTTGGATCATTTTTCGTTGTTGATCCCTTAATTTTTGTGCTAAAACTTGCTTTGTTGTTGAAGCAGCCATTCGCCCAAAATCCTCTTTTTCAGGAGTAACATCTAATACAACTGTGTCACCTATTTGAGCATCATCAGCAACTTGTTTAACTTCTATTAGAGATATTTGGTGATCCTCGCTCTCAACTTCTTCAACAATTATTTTACTAGATAATATCCTGTAACCCTCTTCATCTAAATCTAGTCCAACATCAAAATTACTAAAGTATTCTTCATCAAATGGATCTTCGTTAACTCCAATATAAAAAGTTCTTCTATATTTTTCGTATCCCTTTAACAAAGCTTCGCGCAAGGCTGCTTCAACGATATTAGGAGGTAATTTTTTTTCCTCACTAATGTCTTCAATAAGATTGTTTAAACCTGGGAGAATAACTAATGCCATCTATGATGGGAAAATTGAATAATGGACGAATAATAATTAATCTTTTAAGGTACAAAGACTAATTTTTAATACTTCATCAAAAGGGATTTTCTTTATCCTACCTTTAATGTTAATGGCTAAAAAATCTTTAGACTTTTCATAAAGTAAACCATTCAGGAATTTTATTTTTGAATTCTTTTGGTTTAACTCAACATTAACTGGAAAACCCTTAAAAGTTTTGAAGTCTCTTTCTGAGGTTAATTCATCACTGACCCCTTGACTACTAATTTCTAACACATATGAACAATTTAAAAGATTTGATTTTTCTATTTCCTCAGATGCTGGGGTATTAAAAAGTGCGCAATCATCTAAGGAGATGTCATCTCCATTTGTTTTTTTTATGATTATTTCAATAATAATTGGATTTTGATTAGTTTGTATATTTAAATCGTAAATTTCTAAATCGCTTTCATTAGCAACATTTTCTAACAGCGTTTTAAGTTTGCTTTTGTTTTCTTTATTCAAATTTATATATAAATTTATTTAAAATTATTCTCACATATAAAGAGATTTTTTCTACAGAAAATTTGAAAATTTCTATTTTATGGATGTAAACAAAAAAACAACAATAATATGTTTCTTCAATTAGATTGTTTAGATTAATTCAAAAACTATTAATTGTAATGAAATTTCTCAAGATTAAATTTATTAATTTAATCCAAATATTCATTATTTTTTGTTTTTGTCTATTCAATTTCTTCCAAAAAGCTGAAGTTTTAGCTTTAACATCTTCTGAAAATCACAATTTCGTATCATCTGCAGTTAAAAATGTTAGCCCTGCGGTTGTAAAAATTGATACTGAGAGATTAGTAGAGAGGCAACAATTTGATCCTACTTTAATCGACCCTTTATTGAGGGATTTACTTGGTGAGCAAGGAATAGCCCCTGAAAGAGAGAGAGGTCAAGGCTCTGGAGTACTCATTAACAAGAATGGTTTGGTTCTTACAAACGCTCATGTAGTAGAAAGAGTAGATGATGTTTCAGTTACTTTGGCAGATGGATCTATTTGTGACGGTCGAGTTTTGGGCGCAGATGTAGTAACTGATCTAGCTTTAGTAAAAATTGATGAAAATGAATATTCAGATTTTGCTCCACTTGGAAATTCTGAAGATCTTGAAGTTGGGGATTGGGCAATAGCTCTTGGCACTCCCTATGGTCTTGAAAAAACAGTTACCTTAGGGATTGTAAGCAGCTTGCATAGAGATATTAATAGTTTAGGATTTTCAGATAAAAGGTTGGATCTTATTCAGACCGATGCGGCAATAAATCCAGGAAATTCTGGGGGACCACTCATAAATTCCAATGGCGAGGTAATTGGAATAAATACATTAGTAAGAAGTGGCCCTGGAGCAGGTTTAGGTTTTGCGATTCCCATCAATCTAGCTAAAAGTGTTTCTGATCAGCTACTCAAAAATGGGGAAGTTATTCATCCATATTTAGGGGTACAATTAATTTCTTTAAATCCTAGAATTGCTAAAGAACATAATCGAGATCCCAATTCTCTAGTTCAATTACCCGAAAGAAATGGGGCTCTAATTCAATCAGTAATACCTAATAGCCCCGCTGAAAAAGCTGGTTTAAGAAGAGGCGATTTAGTAATAGCAGCCGAAAATATCTCTATAAATGAGCCTAAAACTTTACTAGATGAAGTAGAAAAAGCTCAGATAGGAAAAGTATTTCTTTTAAATATTTTGAGAGATAATAAAGAGATACAGATAAATATCAAACCAGAACCTCTCCCAGGTTTGACATAAATCACCCATTGAAATTTAATAATCTATAACGATTAGAAAAAAAGATTTTGGATTCACAAACTCAAATGAAACAAGTTGTTGCTGATGCAGCAATAAGGGAAGTAAAAAGTGACATGATTCTTGGATTAGGTTCTGGATCTACAGCCGCGTTAATGATAAAAAGCCTTGCGGATAAAATGCGTTCTGGGAAACTCCAAAATATAAGAGGTGTTGCAACTTCTTTTCAATCGGAAGTTTTAGCGCTTGAACTGAATATCCCGCTTATCGATTTAGCTTCTGTATCTCAAATTGATTTAGCTATTGATGGAGCAGATGAAGTTGATCCAGGATTTCAATTAATTAAAGGAGGAGGAGCATGCCATGTGAGAGAAAAGTTAGTAGCATCTAAAGCTGATCAATTGCTGATTGTTGTTGATGAAACTAAACTCGTACAGAATTTAAATCTATCTTTTCCTTTACCTGTAGAAGTTCTTCCAAATGCTTGGAAGCAAGTTCAGGAAGTTATCTCAGAGATGAAAGGTAGTTCAACTTTAAGAATGGCTACTAAAAAAGCTGGCCCAGTTGTTACTGATCAAGGCAACCTCATCCTAGATGTATTATTTGATGATGGCATTAATAATCCAAAAGACATTGAAATGAAGATTAATAATATTCCAGGAGTATTAGAAAATGGACTATTCGTTGATCTTACTGACAAAGTATTAGTTGGTAAAATTGAAAACAACACTCCAGTGGTTTACTCACCCTCAAGAGCTAGCTAATCTTCAAATCTTATTTGCACTGAGTTAGCGTGGCTATGTAAGCCCTCACTTTTAGCAAGATTAATAATATCAAGGCTATTAACTTTTAAACTTTTTTCATTAAATTCTATTATTGAAGTATTTTTCATAAAAGTTTCAACTCCCAAAGAACCGCTAAATCTAGAATTTCCTGATGTGGGTAAAGTATGATTTGGTCCAGCAAGATAATCTCCAACAGCTTCTGGAGTCCATTTTCCCAAAAATACCGCTCCGGCATTCTCTATACCTGCAAGAATTTGTTTTGGATCTGTAGTAAGAATTTCTAGATGTTCAGGGGCAAAGTTATTGCTTAGTTCAACACATTGTTCAGAATTCTCGCAAATCATAATTGAACCCCAATCTTTTATTGATTGCATGCAAATTTCTTTTCTTGGATGATCATCTATTTTTTTATAAAGTTCTTCTAAAACTTCTTTTGCCTGGTTTTTTGATGTAGTTAGTAGTATTGACGAAGCCAAAGGATCATGTTCTGCTTGCGCTAGTAGATCAGATGCTATATGAGTGCTTTGAGCTGTTTCATCTGCAATGATTAATATTTCACTTGGACCAGCTAATGAATCAATTCCTGTAGAACCATAAATGAGTTTTTTTGCAGTCGTAACATATATATTCCCTGGACCTGATATAACATCAACTTTATTGATTTGATTTGTGCCAAATGCTAATGCACCAATCGCTTGAGCTCCTCCAATTCTAAATACTTTATTGATACCTGATAAGTAGGCTGCAGCTAAAACAGTTTTGTTTATTTCCCCTTCTTTATTTCCAGGAGATACCATTATAATTTCTTCTACTCCTGCTACTTTTGCTGGAATTGCATTCATTAATACAGTACTTGGATAAGCAGCTCTTCCTCCGGGAATATAAATACCTGCATTTTTAACTGGTTTCCATCTTCTTTGGACGATATCACCATATTCACCTTTTATAGTGAAGGATTGAGGAATTTCTTTTTCATGGAATTTTTGAATTCTTTTGTGAGCTTCCTCAAGTGAGCATTTCAAATTGTTATCAATTTCATCCCATGCATTCTTTATTTGATCCGCATTCACTTGCATAGGCTTAGGATCGAAACCATCAAATTTTTTGGTATATTTTTCTACTGCTTTATCTCCAGAAAATTTTACCTCTTGAAGAATTTCTTCAACAATTGTATTTACCTTATTATTATTTTCTGAATTAGTTCGGGTAGAAATCCTTTTTAATTCTTCAATAGCTTCTTTTTTATTATTTATTATCTTCATATGCTTAATTTTTTCAAATTGAAAGGATCAAAACCTGATTTAATAATTTTCTAAATTATATATGATTGATTAGTAGTCGATTTATTTGTTATGATATAAGTCTTCTATTTATGTACACTCTGTGGCCAATAACAAATCAGCAAAAAAGAGAATACAAATTGCAGAAAGAAATCGTTTAATTAATAAGTCATACAAATCTACAGTAAGAACTTTGACTAAAAAAACTTTAGAAAATTGTGAAAAATTTAAAAAAGAACCAAACGAGGAAAATAAAAATTTAGTCACTACAAGCCTTAATAAAGCCTTTAGTTTAATTGATAAAGCAGTTAAAAAAAATGTTCTTCACAGGAATAATGCAGCTAATAGAAAATCAAAAATTAACAATTTTGTAAAAACTACCCTAACAACAAAGTAGAAAGGCATGTTAGGAATATGAGCAAAATAGAACTCATAGACTCGCACTGTCATTTAATATTTGAAAATTTTGAAAGAGATCTTGAAGATGTTGTTTTAAGGTTGCGTTCAAAAGGCATAAAAAAATTAGTTCATGCTTGTTGTGAATTAACAGAAATTCCTAAGTTGAAAAAAATATCTCATGAATTTAATGAAATTTACTATTCAGTTGGATTGCATCCACTAGAAGCAAAAAAATGGGAACAAAGTTCAACATCTCTTTTAAGAAAATCAGCTCAAGAAGATAGAAGAGTTGTAGCTATTGGGGAATTAGGTTTGGATTTTTTTAAAAATGAAAATAAAACTCAGCAAATTGAAGCACTTATTCCTCAAATGGAGTTAGCTTATGAACTTAAATTGCCTGTAATTATCCATTGCAGAGATGCTGCAAATGAAATGATAGACATATGTAGTGATCTCACTAGTAAAGGGAAATGTCCCGATGGTGTACTTCATTGTTGGACAGGAACCCCAAATGAAATGAAGCAATTCTTAGATCTTGGTTTTTACATCAGTTTTAGTGGAATAGTGACTTTCCCAAAAGCACATGAAATTCATGAGTGTGCCAAAATAGTACCAAATGATAAATACTTAATCGAAACTGATTCACCATTCTTGGCTCCTGTCCCTCATAGAGGTAAAAGAAATGAACCTGCATTTGTTGAAAATGTTGCAAAATATATGGCAGATTTAAGATCTACTGAATTAAACACAATTGCTAAAGAGTCATCTAAGAATGCTGAAGATTTGTTTAAATTTGACTTGTTAAGTTGACGGAGCAGCTGTTATTATAAGGAATTACTGGAAATTTTTCTTAATTTTTTAGCTTTTAACTTCTACAGTTAATGATTTGTCAGCATTAAACAAAATTTAATTCGTATAAATTAAATTGATTTTTTGTTGAAATCGAGATTTAATGGTTATCTCATTTAAGTGAAAAGTTAAATTCTTAAAATATTGAGTAGATTATTAGTAAATGGTAAATCTCACAAAATCGCAGGTTTTCTTGGATGAGCAGTAGCGCTTTACAGGTAGCAAAAACAGCTACGTATCTACCAGATTTAGTTGAAGTACAAAGAGCAAGCTTTAAATGGTTTTTGGAAAAGGGTTTAATAGAAGAACTACAGAATTTTTCTCCAATTTCTGATTACACAGGTAAATTAGAATTACATTTCATCGGAGAAGAGTACAGGTTAAAAAGACCTAGACATGATGTAGAGGAAGCCAAAAGAAGAGATGCTACATTTGCATCTCAAATGTATGTAACTTGCAGGTTAATTAATAAAGAGACAGGGGAAATTAAAGAACAAGAAGTATTTATTGGCGAACTCCCATTAATGACTGAAAGAGGAACTTTCATTATTAATGGTGCTGAAAGAGTTATTGTTAATCAAATAGTTCGAAGCCCTGGTGTATATTTTAAAGATGAACTTGATAAAAATGGTCGAAGGACCTACAATGCTAGCGTTATTCCTAATAGAGGTGCTTGGTTAAAATTCGAAACGGACAAAAATAATTTACTTTATGTAAGAGTTGACAAAACTAGAAAAATTAATGCTCACGTTCTTATGAGAGCGATGGGTCTCTCAGATAATGATGTGGTCGATAAACTCAGGCATCCTGAGTTTTATCAAAGCTCAATTGATTCAGCTAATGACGAGGGTATAAATTCAGAAGACCAGGCATTACTTGAGCTATATAAGAAGCTACGTCCTGGGGAACCTCCCTCTGTTTCAGGAGGACAACAGCTGTTACACAGTAGATTTTTTGATCCTAAAAGATATGATTTAGGTCGAGTTGGTAGATATAAAATAAATAAAAAATTGAGACTTACAGTACCAGACGATGTGAGAACACTTACCCATGAAGATGTTCTTTCTACTATTGATTACTTAATTAATCTAGAATTGGACATTGGCGGCGCTAGTTTGGATGATATTGACCACCTTGGTAATCGAAGGGTTAGATCTGTAGGAGAACTTCTACAAAATCAAGTCAGGGTTGGACTTAATCGTTTAGAGAGAATTATTAAAGAAAGAATGACTGTTGGAGAAACAGATTCTTTAACTCCTGCTCAACTAGTAAATCCGAAACCTTTGGTTGCTGCTATAAAGGAATTTTTTGGCTCAAGTCAATTAAGCCAGTTCATGGATCAAACTAATCCTCTGGCTGAATTAACACACAAGAGAAGAATTTCAGCATTAGGTCCTGGAGGTTTAACTAGAGAAAGAGCAGGTTTTGCAGTAAGAGATATACACCCTTCGCATTATGGAAGATTATGTCCTATCGAGACTCCTGAAGGTCCTAATGCAGGACTTATAAATTCTTTAGCTACCCATGCAAGAGTTAATGAATATGGTTTCATTGAAACACCTTTTTGGGAAGTTAAAAACGGTAAAGTGGATAAAGAAGGTAATCCTGTTTATCTTTCTGCTGATTTAGAAGATGAGTGTAGGGTGGCTCCAGGAGACGTCGCAACTGACAAGGATGGAAACATAATTGCAAATCTAATACCAGTAAGATATAGACAAGATTTTGAAAAAGTTCCTCCTCATCAAGTTGATTACGTTCAGCTTTCTCCGGTTCAGGTGATTTCAGTTGCTACTTCACTTATTCCTTTCTTGGAACATGATGATGCTAATAGAGCTCTAATGGGATCAAATATGCAACGCCAAGCCGTTCCACTGCTCAGGCCAGAACGTCCTTTGGTTGGCACAGGTTTAGAATCTCAAGTTGCTAGAGATTCGGGGATGGTTCCCATAACAAAAGTCAATGGAACTGTATCTTACGTAGATGCTAATGAGATTGTCGTCAAAGATGAGGATGGTAATGAACATTTTCACTATCTTCAGAAATATCAAAGATCAAATCAAGATACTTGCCTCAACCAAAGACCCATAGTCCAAATTGGAGATAGAGTTATTTCTGGGCAGGTTTTAGCAGATGGATCTGCATGTGAAGGAGGGGAAATTGCTCTTGGCCAAAACGTTTTAATTGCTTATATGCCATGGGAGGGGTACAACTACGAAGATGCAATTCTTGTGAGCGAGAGGATGGTAACTGATGATTTATATACTTCAGTGCATATTGAAAAATATGAAATTGAAGCAAGACAAACGAAGTTAGGGCCTGAAGAGATAACAAGAGAGATTCCCAATATCTCAGAGGAAAGCTTGAATAATCTTGATGAGATGGGAATTATTAGGATTGGTGCTTTTGTCGAGAGTGGAGATATCCTTGTAGGAAAAGTGACTCCAAAAGGGGAGTCAGACCAGCCACCGGAAGAAAAACTCTTAAGAGCTATTTTTGGTGAAAAAGCTCGAGATGTTAGAGACAATTCCCTCAGAGTACCTAAAACTGAAAAGGGAAGGGTATTGGATGTTCGTATTTATACTAGAGAACAAGGTGATGAATTACCTCCAGGAGCCAATATGGTTGTTAGGGTTTATGTTGCTCAGAGAAGAAAAATTCAAGTAGGTGACAAAATGGCTGGGAGGCATGGAAATAAAGGAATTATTAGCAGAATCTTACCCAGAGAAGATATGCCTTATTTACCTGATGGAACGCCTGTAGATATAGTTCTTAATCCTTTAGGAGTTCCAAGTAGGATGAATGTTGGTCAAGTTTTTGAATTACTTATGGGCTGGGCAGCTTCCAACTTAAACTGCCGGGTTAAAGTCGTTCCATTTGATGAAATGTATGGAGCTGAAAAATCACATCAAACTGTTCAAGCATTTTTAGAGGAAGCTTCAAAACAGCCAGGTAAAGCTTGGGTTTACAATCCTGATGACCCTGGAAAGTTATTACTTAAAGATGGTAGGACAGGGGAACCTTTCGATCAGCCAGTTGCTGTTGGATACTCACATTTCCTCAAGTTAGTTCATTTGGTGGATGATAAAATTCATGCTAGATCTACTGGGCCTTACTCTTTGGTTACACAGCAACCATTGGGTGGTAAAGCACAGCAAGGTGGACAAAGGCTTGGAGAAATGGAAGTATGGGCTCTTGAAGCATATGGAGCCGCTTACACACTACAAGAATTGTTAACAGTTAAATCTGATGACATGCAAGGAAGAAATGAAGCGCTTAATGCAATCGTCAAAGGTAAACCAATTCCAAGGCCAGGCACTCCTGAGTCATTTAAAGTTCTTATGAGGGAATTACAATCTCTAGGCTTGGATATAGGAGTTTATACAGATGAAGGAAAAGAAGTTGATTTAATGCAAGATATAAACCCGAGAAGAAATACTCCATCAAGACCTACTTACGAATCTCTCGGAACCTCTGAATATGAGGAAGATTAAATATCAAATTTAAACTTTTTTTTAATTTAATTTATCCAAAATGACAAACAGCAACTTAAGAACTGAAAATCACTTTGATTACGTCAAAATTTCAATAGCTTCTCCACAAAGAATAATGGATTGGGGGCAGAGGACATTGCCCAATGGACAAGTAGTTGGCGAAGTCACCAAACCAGAGACTATAAATTACAGGACACTTAAACCGGAAATGGATGGGTTGTTTTGTGAAAAGATTTTTGGGCCATCTAAAGATTGGGAATGCCATTGTGGGAAATACAAAAGAGTAAGACATCGCGGCATTGTTTGTGAAAGATGTGGGGTTGAAGTAACGGAAAGTCGAGTCAGAAGACATAGGATGGGCTATATAAAACTTGCTGCGCCAGTTTCCCATGTTTGGTATTTGAAAGGAATACCTAGTTATGTTGCGATACTTTTGGATATTCCTCTTAGGGATGTAGAGCAAATAGTTTATTTTAATTGTTATGTTGTTTTAGACCCTGGTGATCATAAAGAACTTAAATATAAGCAATTACTCACTGAGGATGAATGGCTGGAAATTGAAGATGAAATTTATGCTGAAGATTCAACTATCGAAAATGAACCTTTTGTTGGAATTGGTGCAGAGGCACTCAAGCAATTACTTGAAGACCTTGATTTAAATCAGGTTGCTGAGGAGCTTAGAGAAGAAATTACTAACAGCAAAGGGCAAAAGAGGGCAAAACTTATAAAAAGGATAAGAGTTATTGATAATTTTATTGCAACCAATGCCAAACCAGAATGGATGGTTTTAGATGCAATCCCTGTTATACCACCTGATCTCAGACCTATGGTTCAGCTTGATGGGGGACGATTCGCAACTTCAGATTTAAACGACTTATATAGAAGAGTTATAAATAGAAATAATAGACTGGCTAGGCTTCAAGAAATTTTAGCTCCTGAAATTATCGTAAGAAATGAAAAAAGAATGCTTCAGGAGGCGGTTGATGCCCTTATCGATAATGGAAGGAGAGGAAGAACTGTTGTTGGAGCAAATAATAGGGCTCTTAAGTCCCTAAGCGACATAATTGAAGGAAAACAAGGAAGATTTAGACAGAATCTTCTTGGAAAGCGTGTTGACTATTCAGGAAGATCAGTCATAGTTGTGGGCCCGAAATTAAAAATGCATCAGTGTGGTCTCCCAAAAGAAATGGCGATAGAGCTTTTTCAACCTTTCGTAATTCATAGATTAATACGACAAAATATTGTAAATAATATTAAAGCTGCAAAAAAATTAATACAAAAAGCTGATGACGAAGTTATGCAGGTACTTCAGGAAGTTATTGAAGGTCATCCAATTCTCTTGAATAGAGCCCCTACGCTGCATCGTTTAGGAATTCAAGCTTTTGAACCGAAATTAGTTGGAGGCAGAGCAATACAACTTCATCCTTTAGTTTGTCCTGCATTCAATGCTGACTTCGATGGAGATCAAATGGCAGTTCATGTTCCTTTAGCTTTAGAGGCACAAACTGAAGCACGCATGCTTATGTTGGCCAGTAATAATATTCTTTCTCCTGCTACCGGGGAACCAATTGTGACTCCATCACAAGATATGGTTTTGGGATCTTATTATCTAACGGCTCTGCAACCGAATTATAAAAAACCAGAATTCGGAGATAATAAGACTACTTTTGCTTCATTAGAAGATGTTATTTTTGCTTTTGAAGATAAAAGACTCAGCCTTCATGAATGGATTTGGGTTAGATTTAATGGAGAAGTTGAAGATGAAGACGAAATGAGTAGCCCACAAAAAACTCAATTGCTAGAAGATAATTCAAGATTAGAAATCTGGAATTTAAGAAGGGACAGGTTTGACTCTGATAATAACTTAATAAGTAGATTTGTACTGACAACTGTTGGGAGAGTAGTTATGAACTATACCATCATCGATTCTGTATCTAAAACCTAATCTTTAAAAACTATTTTTCATTTACTTAAAAATCATGACTTCATCTAAACCTAAAAAAACATCCAGAGTACGTAAAACGACTAAAAACTCTAAAAAGAATAATCCAGTTACAATGCCTGCTCTCGCAAAAACCCCACCATCATTTAAGAATAAGGTAGTTGACAAGAAGGCCTTAAAAAATTTAGTGTCTTGGGCTTATAAAACTCATGGGACAGCTGTAACTGCAGCTATGGCTGATAATCTAAAGGACTTAGGATTTAAATACGCTACCCAAGCTGCTGTCTCTATCTCTGTAGATGACTTAAAAGTTCCCGAAGCAAAGCAAGATTTAATTGGACAAGCTGAAGAGCAAATATCTGCTACAGAAGAATGTTATAGACTTGGTGAAATTACCGAAGTAGAAAGGCACACAAAAGTTATAGATACTTGGACTGAAACCAATGAGAGATTGGTAGATGCTGTCAAGAATAATTTCAATCAAAATGATCCTCTAAATTCCGTTTGGATGATGGCTAATTCAGGAGCGAGGGGTAATATGTCTCAGGTAAGACAACTTGTTGGTATGAGGGGATTGATGGCTAATCCCCAAGGAGAAATAATTGATTTGCCAATAAGAACCAATTTTAGAGAAGGACTCACTGTTACTGAATATGTAATTTCTTCTTATGGAGCAAGGAAAGGTTTGGTTGATACTGCCTTAAGAACTGCAGATTCTGGTTATTTGACTCGAAGACTAGTTGATGTTGCTCAAGATGTAATTGTTAGAGAAGAAGATTGTGGAACAGAACGATCAATAGTTGTTGAAGCTGAAGATGGTAAGTTTGGAGCGAGGCTTCTTGGTAGGCTTTCCGCTGAGGATATTTTTGATGCTGAAGAAAACCTTGTTGTTCCCCAAAATACTGCAATAGATCCTGCATTGTCAGGAGAAATTGAGAAAGCATCTATTAATAAAGTAAAAATAAGATCACCATTAACATGTGAAGCTAATAGATCTGTTTGTAGGAGGTGTTATGGATGGGCGTTGGCTCATAATCATTTGGTTGATTTAGGTGAGGCAGTTGGAATTATTGCTGCTCAGTCTATTGGTGAGCCAGGAACTCAACTGACAATGAGAACTTTCCATACTGGAGGTGTATCTACTGCTGAAAGTGGAGTAGTAAGATCAAAAATTACTGGTAAAGTTGAATTTAGTTCAAAAGCAAAGGTTAGAGGTTATAGAACCCCACATGGCGTAGAAGCTAAACAAGCCGAAGTTGATTTCATACTAAAGATAGTTCCTCAAGGAAATAATTCTGGTAAGGCTCAAAAAATTGAGGTTTCTAGCGGATCGCTTTTATTTGTAGAAGACGGTGAAGAAATTAATTCTGATATAACTGTTGCTCAAATTACTGCTGGAACTGTCAAAAAAAGTGTTGAAAAAGCAACTAAAGATGTTATCTGTGATTTGGCTGGTCAAGTTAGGTACGACAAGGTTATTCAACCAAAGGAGGTAACAGATAGGCAGGGTAATATTACCTTAAAAGCTCAAAGATTAGGCAGATTGTGGGTTTTAGCTGGAGATGTTTATAACTTGCCACCTAATGCAAGACCGGTTATCTCATCTGGAAAATCTGTCGATGAAGGAACTGTTTTGGCAGAAGCAAGTCAATCAAGTGAGTTTGGAGGACAAGTTCGATTAAGAGATTCGATAGGAGATTCAAGAGAAGTTCAGATTGTTACTACTTCAATGTCTTTAACTAATTTTAAATTAATTGAAGAGTCTACCCACTCAGGTCAAATATATAATTTGGAATCTAGTGATGGTATATCTTATCGTTTAAATATTTCTCCAGGAAGCAAAATCAGTAATGGTGAAGTAATAGCAGACTTAACGGATGAAAGGTTCCGTACAAAAACTGGTGGTCTAGTAAAGTATGCACCAGGATTAAGTGTCAAAAAAGCAAGATCATCTAAAAATGGTTTTGAAGTAAGTCAAGGAGGGACATTGCTTTGGATTCCTCAAGAAACACATGAAATCAATAAGGACATATCTCTTCTAATGATCGAAGATATGAAATGGATTGAAGCTGGAACAGAAGTTGTAAAAGATATCTTTAGTCAAACATCAGGTATTGTTACTGTTACGCAAAAAAATGATATCCTTCGTGAAATAACTGTAAGAAATGGAACTTTTCATGAGTGTGATGAAGAAGAAGTTTTGAATAGATTTACTGAAGAAGGAAATCTTGTAAATCCAGGCGAGAAGATTCTAGATGGTGTTGATAATAAAGAAATTCTATTTGTTCAAAAATTAGAAACTCCTAAATGTCGAGGCTTATTATTAAGAACTGTTGAAGAATTTACTATTCCTGACCAAGCGGAATTACCTCAACTTTCGCATGTTAAGCAGGAAAAAGGACCACATTTAGGCTTAAAAGCCATTCAAAGGCTCACCTACAAAGATGGTGAATTGATAAAATCAGTTGAAGGAGTTGAATTACTTAGAACACACTTAAGTATTGAAAGCTTTGATGCTACTCCTCAAATGACTATTGACGTCGAGTCGATCGAAGATAAAAATGATGCATCAATTAATAGATTAAATTTAGTAATCTTGGAGTCTATTCTTGTAAGAAGAGATACTTTATCTGACTCCAGTCATGGCTCAACACATACAGAACTGCAAGTCAAGAATAATCAATTAGTAAAAGCCGGAGATGTAATAGCAACTACTCAAATTCTTTGTAAAGAGAAAGGATTGGTTCAATTACCAAATGTTGTTGAAGATGAGCCCGTAAGAAGGTTAATTGTTGAAAGAGAAGAAGATAAAATTGAAATTAAAATAAGTGATAAAGCAGTTGTTAAAATTGGTGATCGTATAGTGGACGGCGATCCTATTAGTAAGTCTGTAAAATCGACTTCTTGTGGAGAAATAGAAGAAATTTCTAATAGTTTTGTAACATTAAGACTTGGCAGGCCTTATATGGTTTCTCCTGATTCGGTTTTACATGTTAAAGACGGAGATTTAGTTCTTAGGGGAGATGGCTTAGCTTTACTTGTTTTTGAGAGGCAGAAAACTGGAGATATCGTACAGGGATTGCCTCGAATTGAAGAGTTATTAGAAGCTAGGAGACCCAGAGACTCTGCAATTCTAAGTAAAAAATCTGGAATTGTTCAGATTAAAAAAGGTAATGATGAAGAATCAGTTTCGTTGTCGGTAATTGAAAAGGATGATTTTGTTAATGAATATCAACTATTAATCGGAAAAAATATAATGGTTAGTGATGGACAACAAGTTACAGGTGGTGAATCTTTAACTGATGGTCCAATTAATCCGCATGAACTATTAGATTGTTATTTCAATGATTTAAAAGATCAAAAACCTTTGATAGACGCAGCTCGAGAATCTATATCTAAACTTCAAAGAAGCATGGTAAGTGAGGTTCAAAATGTTTATAAGTCACAGGGTGTAGCAATCGATGATAAGCATATTGAAGTTATTGTTAGACAGATGACAAGTAAAGTCCGTATAGAAGATGCCGGGGACACTACTCTTTTGCCTGGTGAACTCATAGAGTTGAGACAAGTGGAGGATACAAATCAAGCAATGGCAATTACAGGGGGAGCTCCGGCACAATTCACTCCTGTTTTGTTGGGGATTACTAAAGCCTCTCTAAACACAGATAGCTTTATTTCAGCAGCATCTTTCCAAGAAACAACAAGGGTTCTTACAGAAGCTGCAATTGAAGGTAAATCTGATTGGTTAAGAGGTTTAAAAGAAAATGTCATCATCGGTAGATTAATACCTGCAGGTACTGGTTTTAGCGGGTTTGTTGAAGAATTATCCTCCGAGGCTGGCCCTCATCCCGATATCCTTGCAGAAGAATCTGGTGGATACAGAAGAGCGCAGAACTTAAGGCCAGACTATACAGTTGATATGCCACAATCACCTTCTGTAAGCTCTACTGCAATACTTGATGATCCTAGTGATGAAGATCTAGAGACAACTAGAAACCGACATGGAATCGATCCAACTTCGAGTAATTTTGCGGCCTTTGCAAGACCTAATGCTGAAAATCAATTTTCTGAAGATCAATTACCAGATCCTGCGGCATTGGAGGGATTGCAGGAGGAGGGTCTTCTTTCTGATGAATAAATATTATCTATTATTATTTTTAGTTACTAGAATAAATTTTTTAAGATGCAAGTGATGATTAAACCAGAAATTGTCCCCAAAAGAAAATTACCTCGTTACGGATTCCATTTTTATAACGAAAGACTTAACGGAAGAATGGCCATGATTGGTTTTATTGCTCTTATTCTTACAGAATTCTTCTTAAAACATGGTTTGCTGTTATGGTGAAAATAGGTTTAAAATAAAGACTACTCAATTTGAAAAATCTTCTTGGAAGTAGTATTAAAGAGCTAGAAAATGTGGCTTTAGATTATGGTCAGGCTGGTTTTAGGGGTCGCCAAATTTATAATTGGATTTATAACTTTAGAAATAAGAAGAAAAATATTGATCAAATAGAAGTTTTACCTTTAGATTTTAGAAAGAAATTGAAAGATGATGGTTTTAAAGTAAGTGATCTAAGCATTTATGAAAGAAACTTAGCCAACGATGGCACTCTAAAGTTATTACTTTCTACAGAAGATAATGAGAGTATTGAGTGCGTTGGTATACCAACTGAAAAAAGATTAACTGCTTGTCTCTCAAGTCAAGTCGGTTGCCCAATGGACTGCAAATTTTGCGCAACTGGTAAAGAAGGTTTGAAGAGATCTTTAAAAACAAGTGAAATTTTAGATCAAATTTTATTTATCGAAAATGAAATGAATAGAAAAGTGACCAATATTGTTTTCATGGGTATGGGTGAGCCCTTATTAAATATTGATGACTTGCTCATGTCAATTAGATCTATAAATGAGGATTTTAAAATTAGTCAGAGGAAGATAACTGTCAGCACTGTCGCTATCCCAAAAATGATAAATAAATTATCAGCAAAGTCTTTTCAAATATTAGGCAATTGTCAATTTACATTAGCAATAAGCCTACATGCTCCAAACCAAGAAATAAGAGAAAAAATAATACCAAGTGCTAAAAACTACGAGATCAAAAATATAATTGAAGACTGCAAGCAATACGTAAGAGATACTGGTCGCAGGGTAAGTTTTGAGTATTTAATGCTAAGTGGTGTTAACGACAAAATAGAACATGCTAATGAATTAAGTAATTTGCTGAAAGGGTTTCAATGCCACGTAAATTTAATACAGTACAACCAAATTGATGAGGTTGAATTTCAAAGAGCATCCCTAAAAAATCTTCAATCATTTCAATCTAGACTTTCTCATAATGGCATCGCTGTCAGCTTGCGAAAAAGCAGAGGTCTCGATAAAAATGCTGCGTGTGGTCAGTTAAGACAAAATGCAAGAAATTAATAATATTATCTAAGAAAATATTATCTAAAAAAAATTTTTAAAAGTCTCTTTAACAGGCTATCATTGTGTTAATTAATCTTGAATCTTTGGGTTTTATTAAGACAAAAATTTTACCTTTCGCTATCGTCGCACTTTTTGGGATTGCCTTTTTTGCAGTTAGTGCAAGAATTTGGTTGCCGGGAGATATGATGTCACCTGCTCCAATTAATTAATATTTTTAGATTCTGAAAAATGACAAAAAATAAGGATCATAATCAAGATAGTTTAGCTGAAATAGCAATTGATCCAGATGTTTTAGCCAGAGAATTGGCTTTAGAGATTGAAATAGATCCTTTAGAACAAATTGATGAAGATGTGTTTTCAAAAGATTTAAATATCACTCAAGAGTGTGATGAAGCTTTAAAAATGCTCAAAGGTACTAGAGAAGAGAGAATACAAGGCTTAAGAATATTTTGTGAGTATAGAGATCAAAGATCTTTCCCACTTTTGTTACCATTACTTGATCAACCTTGCCCTGTTGAAAGAATGAGTGCGGTATATGCTTTAGGTCGGAATCCATGTCCTAGCGCAGTCCAAAAACTTGTCAGTCTTTTGAAGACTGATGATAATGCTTATGTCAGAAGAGCAACTGCATGGAGCTTAGCTAATTATGATAATCAAATTGTTTTAGAACCTTTAATAAATGCTTTAAAGAATGATGTTGCGGCAGTAAGATTATGGTCATCTAGTTCTTTAGCTGAAATTGGAAATGTTTCTTTAGAAAATGCTCAATTGGCAGCAGAACAACTTTTAATAAGTTTAAAAATAGATAATGAACCGGGTGTAAGAAGTAATTGCATCTGGTCATTGTGTAGATTGTACGAAAAATTAAACAATACACTTCAAGAAAGTTTCGTTGATGAATGTACCAAGATAGCTCTTTTCGATAAAGAACCTTCTGTTATGGAAGAAGCAAAAACTGCCTTGGATTCAATGGGGATGCAAGGTTTTTATAACTAAATTTCTTAATTTTTTTACAAGAACACTTGATAACTAATTAATTTATCAGATATTCAATATAAAAATTAAAATTAATTAACTTGTACCAACTGAAACAAAATATTTTCGTTATTCTATATAAAGTAAAAGTACTCAGTACTTGAATTTAATGCCTCAAAAAACATTGAGATTCAAAATTCATCAAGACGGAAGAGTTGAAGAGACTGTTGAGGGATTTACTGGTAATTCATGCAATGAAGCTACAAAAAATCTCGAAGACGCTCTCGGTAAAGTAACAGTCAAAAATAAGACTTCTGATGCTTTCATCTCTAATCAAAGTGAAAACTTAACACAATTAAATAACGAATCTAATGTCACATTTTAGTACAATTAAAACTCAGCTCAAAGAAGTAGAGCCATTAATTAAGGCTTTAAATCATTTCGGTTATAGTATTAATCAAGAAGAAAAGTTTGTAAAAGGATATAAAGGTCAATTCACAGCTGTTGATATAAGTATGAATTTACCTGGTGATACCCAAGTTGGATTTAAATGGGATAATAATTCTAATGCATATGAATTAGTTACTGACCTTGATCTATGGAAGTTTGAGATTCCAGTAGAAAGATTTATCTCAAAAGTTACACAAATGTATGCCTACCAAACAATCATTTCTAAAACTCAAGAAGACGGATATCAAATCGTAGAGCAAAAAAATAAAAATGATGGTTCTATTGAATTGGTCTTAACCAAGTGGGAAAACTAATGTCAAGATATGGATTTTACGGATCCATTTCATAATACTGAAGAAAATATTGAGACTACAGGCTTTGAGCCCGTTTTAGGTGGTCAGTTAGCCGAAAAAGCTGTATGGGTTGATGAAGCAAATTGTATTGGCTGTCGGTACTGTGTTCACGTCGCTTCGAACACTTTCACTGTTGATGAATTTCATGGTAGAAGTCGAGCTATTAGGCAAGATGGAGATAGCTCTGAAGTCATACAAGAAGCAATAGATACATGCCCTGTTGATTGTATTCATTGGGTCAAATTTGAAGAATTAGATGATTTAGAGAATAGTCTCGATAGGGATATGTTTCAAACATTTGGAAAGCCACCAAGAATGAATAAGCACTAATATCAAAAAGATGCAATATCGTAGATTTGGTAGAACCAATCTGAAGATTCCTGTTTTATCTTTAGGTGGTATGAGATTTCAAAAAAGTTGGGACCAATTAGATTTTTCTGAGGTTTCAAACGAAGAACAAAATAAAGTAGAAAATATATTAGATCTTGCAACACAATATGGCTTAAGTCATGTAGAAACCGCCAAGTACTATGGAACTTCTGAGGTGCAATTAGGGATGTGTTTTAAGAATACTAAGAAAATCCCAAATATAATCCAAACAAAGATCCCACCAAATAGTGATCCGGAAATTTTTGAGCGAGATGTATTATCTAGCATTGAGAAATTGAAAGTTAAAAAAATTGATTTGTTAGCAATACATGGTATCAATACTGCTGAACATTTACATCAGGCTATTCGAGATGGAGGTTGCATTGATATTTTGAGGAATTTTCAAAAAGAAAATTTAATTGGATCTATTGGATTTTCAACTCATGGAAAATCTTCACTTATTGAAAAGGCCATATCAACAAACTTATTTGATTATGTAAATTTGCACTGGTATTTCATTAATCAGGAAAATACAAAGGTTATTAATTTAGCCAATAAGCATGATCTTGGGGTTTTCATAATAAGTCCCACTGATAAAGGGGGACATCTTCATACTCCCTCAAAAAAAATGTTGGAATTTTGTAAACCACTTCATCCCATAGTTTTTAATGATCTTTTTTGCTTAAGAAATCAAAATGTCCATACTTTGAGTGTCGGTATTGCAAAAGAGACAGATTTTGCTCTGCATTTAAAAGCTGTCTCGTTGTTATCTGAATCTGAGAAGTATGTGCCTAAGATTATTAACAAATTAAGGCAGGAATCAATTAATTCCTTAGGTTTAGAGTGGCATCACAATTGGAATAGAAATTTACCAAGTTGGGAATATACTCCGGGAAATATTAATATTCCTGTTCTGCTTTGGCTTTCAAATTTAATTGATTGGTTGGGTATGGAAGGATATGCAAGAGCTAGATATCAATTGCTTGGTAATGGAAGTCACTGGTTCCCAGGATTCAATGCGAATTTACTAGATGTAGATGTTTCTGAAGGGCAATTATTGAAAGTATTAGAGGGTCATATAAATCCAAAAAAAGTTATAAAAAAATTGAGAAATTTAAAAGAAAAGTTTGGAGATAAGAATGCTAAAAGATTATCAAGAAAATAATTTCATAATGGATTTTTTTCAGGTTTACCAACTTTTCTTGGGTAAATTTCAGGACAAAAATTCTTTGGTTGAATTAGAATAATATTTCGGGTGCCTTTATTTCTTGGTAATAGTATCTCTTTTTTCTCTTTAACTTTCCCTTCTAATATTTCCAAAGTTTTATCTAAATTTTTGCTTTCTTGATTCGTCCATTTGCCACAATATAAAACTCCAAACCCTTCTTTTTTTAACATTGGTAGTATATATTCTGAAACTGTTGATGGGTTACTAACCGCTCTAGTTGTTGCAATATTAAAATTATTTCTCATTGACGATTGGTGGGCTAAATTCTCAACACGATCATTGATTACATGAATATTGTTTTTGAAATTGATCTGCTCAACTAAAAATTTTATTGCATCTGTTTTCTTTTTCAAAGAATCAATTAGGTATATCTCAGAATTAGGATGAGTTATTGCATAAGCTAAACCAGGGAAGCCACAGCCTGATCCAATATCTAAAAATTTTTTATTATCAAAATTAATATTCGTGAAAGCTTTGAATGGCCAAATGCTGTCAAAAACTTGAGATACCCAATAATCATCCCCATCAGTTAATCTTGTGAGATTGGTCTTATTATTTAATTCTTTAATTTTAATTTGTAACTCTTGAAATAAATTTATTTCTTCTTCAGTTATTAAGGAAAGAATTTCTTCTGGAATGTTTTGTCTTTTCATTTCTTTATAAACATGAATTTTAACCATCCATTAAATACATTCTATTTAGTAAAAATTTATTAGAATTACAATATTAATAAAAGATTATTTTGAAAGGGGAAACTTCCTATTACAAAATTTTAGGTGTAAATGAAAATGCATCCAATCATGAATTAAGAAAGGCATTTTGTAAACTTTCTATTGAGTTGCATCCCGATACAACTTCATTAGAAATAGACGTTGCTAAAAGTAAATTTCAAGAAGTTCTTGAAGCTTATGAACATTTAAATAATAGTAATTTAAGGAAAATATATGATGACAAACTAAAAGAAAACTCTAGGATTACTAAAAATACTAACGTTTTAAATAATTTAGTAATCGATTCTAATAATCAAAATTTAATAGGAAACAGAAGACCTTTTTCGAATGGAGAATTGTTTTCGTTGTTTCTTTTAATTATCATCATTTCTATAAGTTTAATTGGTTCAATTTTTATTGCTTCTTTTACTGGAAAAGAATTAGAAACAATACCGCTTTGGCTAATTAAATAATTTTTTAAAAAATTTTGTGAATCCTTCTAAAAAACCTATCAATCAAAATTCACTGCAATCATTGGAATTGTGGCTAACTGATTTAGGTGCTGTGAAGGATATTAATAATCCATCTAAATGGTATCTGTTACTTTCAAATTGGAATGCAACTATTATTTTTGAACAAGAAGATTTAAGTGTTATTTGGGAAAGTGAAGGACAAGAAACCAAAAGACTATTTTCCTACTGCATTAATAGAGAAGATGTGGAAAATGCAATACTGCAGGGACCTTAAACTTCTATCTAAAGATTGTCTAAGATTTGCCTTATTATCCAGTAACTTTTCCCCAATTGATCATCTGTTATACAGAGAGGCGGCAAGAGGTAAATAACATTCCCGAGGGGCCTAATGAATAAACCTTGCTCCATTGCAAGACTCTTTATTTCTTTCCCAATATTATTGAAATAACCTTTTTTGTTCCCAATATCTAAATCGAAGGCAGCAATTGTGCCGGATACCCTTACCTTTTTTATATAGGATAAGTTTTTAAATTTTATTAGATGAGATAAATGTTTTTCTTCAAATGAAAGGTATTTTTTAGGTTCTTTTTCTAGTAAATCAAGGCTAGCGTTTGCTGCAGCACAACCTAAAGGATTAGCAGTAAAACTATGTCCATGCCAAAAAGTTTTTCTTGGGGAATCATCAATAAAGGATTGAAAAATTTTTTCTTTACATAAAGTTATTCCCATCGGTAAAAATCCACCAGTTAAACCTTTTGAAATACTTATTAAATCAGGAATGATTTTTGCCTTTTGAAAAGCAAAAAGGGCTCCACATCTTCCAAACCCAGTCAATACTTCATCGGCAATTAACAAAGAATTATTATTTTTTATAATTTCTGAAACTTTTTTTATAAACTGAGGCCTAACCATATTCATCCCTCCCGCTCCTTGAACAAGCGGCTCAAGGATTACTGCAACTGTGGGGGTTTTAAGTAGAGTTTCTAATTTTTGTATCGCCTTATTTTCTTTATTTTCTACTTCTTCATCGTTCATCCAAGTTGAAGGCCATGGGACTCTTCTAACTGGGAACATAAGATTATCGAAATTCTCATTAAAAATATTTCTTTCACCTAATGCCATTGCGCCAAATGTATCACCATGATAGGCGCCATCAAAAGCTACTATTTGAGTTCTTGTCTCTCCTTTATTTTGCCATGATTGGAAGGCAATTTTTTAAAGCGACTTCCACTGCAGTAGAACCGTTATCAGAAAAGAATAATCTTTCTAGTTTTGTTAATTCACTAAGTCTTTCCGCTAATTTTTTTGCCTGTGGATGTAAGAAATCAGCAAATATAACTTGCTCAAGTTTTTTTGATTGATCAAAAATGGCATCCGCAATATATTCGTTACTATGACCATGAAGAGTTACCCACCAACTACTAATTGCATCTATTAGTTCTTTTTCAGGATCTTTAGTAAATAAGAGGGCATCTTTACCATGAGTTACTTCTATCTGTGGTTTGCTGTTATTGATTTGCGTGAAAGGTGGCCAAATATTTGGGTGCCAATCTTGATTTGGAGTTTTTGCATCCAAAGATTTCATTTAACTTATTTTTGAGTTTAATAGTGAGATCAACTTATTCTTGATGTCTAGTTCTTTCCATAGTATATCTAAATTATTTGAGTCCATTTTTTTGATGTAAGGAAATTCAGCAATTAAAGGAATACCACTAAAATCAACTAGAGTTTTTGGATTATCTAGGTGTTTTTCGCCATTGACTACTAAACCTAAAATATCAATATTTCTTCGTTTTAAGGCCTCAATACTAAGCAGGGTATGGTTAAGAGTGCCAAGTGAGCTCTTACATACAAGTATTACAGGAAGATTCCATTCCTTTATTTGATCTATTTGCAAAAAATTGCGTGTTATTGGAACCATTAATCCACCCGCAGTTTCTATAATTAATGAGCCTTGCACTTTTGGCAATCTCAACTTGTCAAAGTTAATAGCTTTTTGATCTATTTCAGCAGCCCAATGAGGAGATAGAGGTTTTGTAAAGACATAAGCTTCTTTAATTATTTTCTCTTTACTTACTTGTGAAAGTTTTTCAACAGTTTGACTATCAGTTTGCGATTCAATACCACTTTGAATAGGCTTCCAATAAAAAGAATTTAATCCTTTAACGAAAAAAGAGCTTATTAAAGTTTTCCCAATATCAGTATCTGTTCCACAAATTATAAATTTGAAAATATTTTTGTGACTACTCATAATTTCTTTATTATTTGAATCTCAATTTGCCATGAAAGGTTCACTGTATTATTGTAATTCTTTGGCCAAAACTTTTGAATTTCCTTTAACTCTTTTACTGTTTTGCGTTTACAATTTGTTGATTGTGCCCCTACATTTTTTATGCTTCTAAAAAGCTTATATATATCTTCAAAATTTTCAAGATAATTAAACTGTTCTGAATAATGTATTTCAGTTGATTTGAAATCTTTTAATAATTCGTTAGAGCAAAGGAAATTAAGACCACTATATTCAATATCAATTTTTTTACAAGTATCTTTCCATTCAGGAAAACAATCTTTTGTTGGATATGAAATGATTAAAAAACCTCCAGATTTTAATTTGCTAAACCAATTTTTTATTATCTTTTCTGGGTTGTTTAACCAATGTATGCAAAAGTTAGATGTTAATAGAGAACAGTTTTTTATTTCAGGGGGTAAATCATTATTTAAATCCCATAAAATTTTTTTTCTAGATAATTTATTCTCAAGAAGCATTTTCTTGCTGAAATCAATTCTGGATACTTTTTGGGAAGAAAAAATTTTTTCTATTTCATCTGCTAATAGTCCTGGTCCTGATCCTAGATCTATCCATTCACCTTTTTTTTGGGGATTTAATTCTTTGATAAATTGAACAATCTTTTTTGCAAAAAATTTTTGAATATTTGAATGCTCTAAATACCGATATGCAGCATCATTGAAATTATGTTTTATTTTCTCATTCCACTTCTTACTATCCATTTCAATCATTAAGTGTATTAAGTAAGATCTCGTATAAATTTAAATTATTCAAGCAATGACCTTGTTGGGCTAATTTAATTAAAATTGGCTTCCTATCAAGTGTTTTGTTTAAAGAATCTAAAAAGTTATTATTTGATTCGTTGTCAAGAATCAAATCATTTTCTGATTTTATAAAAATAATTTTGCAATCTTTTCTTAAAAATGCTGGAAAATCTCTATTGATGTAAAGTTGTTTTAAATCACCTAAAAGAAGAGTTTTATTTAAACTCTCTAGACTTTTATAAAAGATATTTTTAAAACTATTATTCATATGATTTGGCATAAATGATCTATTTATAAATTCTTTCAACATATCCTTATGTTGATCTTTTATGATTTTTGTTTCCATTCTTTTCAGAGACCTCAAAATAAAGTTTCTCTTATTACTTAAAGGAAGAAAATTATTAAACGAATTTATAAGAACAATATGAGTTGCTTCTTTTAAAATTTTTTTTTGCATTAAATGAAAACCAAATGAATGGCATAAAGTCATTCTAATTTCTTTTTTAGATTCGCTTTTGATCCATTTTGCTTGATAATTATTTGTCGAAAAATAGCCCCTTTCATTATCTTGCCAATGCCAATTATTATTTAAAAAATCAACTTTATAATCATCCCAGAAATATTTACTTAGTCCCCACCCATGTTGAGTAATAATTTGTTTCATTTAAACTCTTTTAATACTGCAATAAAGTTCTTGAGCAAATTAAAATCTAAGTTTCTTCGTATTGTTATTCTGATTCTTGATTGCCCCACTGGAACAGTTGGAGGTCTTATCGCAATTGCTAAAAACCCATTTTCTTCGAGATATTTTTGTAGATAAATTGCCTTCTCTTCTTGGCCAACAATAATTGACAAAATGTGAGAATCTCCCTGAACTGGAAAACTTAGATTTTTAATAATTTCATCTTTCCATACATTCGCAGAAGATAATAAATTATTACCCCATTCTTTATTTTCTAAAATTTTTTTTAAACCTTCTAGCGCCCCAGCAGCTAAAGATGGTGCAAGTGCGGTTGTATATCTAAATGCACCACTTGTTTGGATAAGATATTCACCAATTTCTGAATTGGAAGCTATAAAAGCTCCACCGCTTCCAAATGCTTTTCCAAAAGTTCCAGTAATCATAGTTATATCTGAACGACAATTAAAACTTAAACCCCTGCCTTCAGGGCCCAAGATTCCAATTGCATGAGCTTCGTCAACTAATAATTGAACACTATTTTTTTTGCAAATTTCCGTTATTTCTCTGAGTGGAGCAATTGATCCCTCCATGCTATAAAGAGATTCAACAACAACTAAAATGGAATTTTTTGTAGGGTTAGATTTAATAATCTTATCTTCTAAATCTTTTAAATTATTGTGTGAAAATCGAACCAGTTTTGCTTGAGCAGCTTTGACTCCAACCAATAAAGAGTTATGAATCAATTTATCTGCTATTACGATACTATTTCTGTTTGCTAAAGACTGGATAGCGGCTATATTTGCTTGAAATCCGCTTGGGAAAACTAACACTTTTTGTTGATCAAGCCACTTAGCAAGTTTTGTTTCTAATAATTTATGTATTGGTCTTGAACCTGTAATAAACCTAGAGCTTCCTGAACCAATACCTTCTAACAAGCTTATTTCGTAAGCAGCTTTTATTAAATCTTTGTCCCTACTTAATCCAAAATAATCATTACTGCATAAGTCTATAAGTTTTTTATTTTGCGAATTTAAACTTAGCAGCTCGAATGATTTTTTACCTAAAGAAAATGTTTTTAATTTACGGATTCTATTTTTTGGAATTTTTACTTTTTTCATTTTGGCAAAATATAGTGGATTTAATTAAAAAGATTTAGATTTACTATTAAAGTTTGCAAGGTATTTTTTGTTTATTAATATCTATATAGATCATATATTAAGAAGTTAACTCATCCTCTCTTCAATCACAATTATTGCTTAATTTAGAGGAATATTTCCCCTTTCCTCTAGATGATTTCCAATTAGAAGCAATACGAGCTATCAATAGCGGAAATTCTGTTGTTTTAACGGCACCAACAGGCTCGGGCAAAACATTAATAGGTGAATTTGCTATATATAGAGGCTTATCTCATGACAGCAGAGTTTTTTATACAACCCCTTTAAAGGCCCTTTCAAACCAAAAGTTTAGAGATTTTGCTAATCAATATGGAGAGAATAAAGTTGGTCTTTTAACAGGAGATATAAGTATAAATAGAGAAGCACCAATCTTAGTCATGACGACTGAGATTTTTAGGAACATGCTTTATGGCGAATTTGATGAATTTGATGATCCCTTAGAAAATTTAGAATCTGTGATTCTTGATGAGTGTCATTATATGAATGACCCCCAAAGAGGTACAGTTTGGGAAGAAACTATAATCCATTGCCCTAGTAGAACTCAAATAATAGCTTTATCAGCAACAATAGCCAATGCAGATCAATTACAAAATTGGATAGAAAAAGTTCATGGGCCCACAGTACTAATTAATAGTGATAAGAGACCAGTCCCACTTGATTTTATTTTTTGTAGTGTTAAAGGCCTCCATCCACTTTTAAATAATAAGGGTAATGGAATTCATCCTAACTGTAAGATTTGGAGAGCTCCTAAAGGGCAGAAAATAAGAGGAAAAGTGGGTAGGATAATGCAACCAAAGTCTCCCTCAATTGGCTTTGTGATCTCGAAACTAGCTGAACGAAATATGTTGCCAGCTATTTATTTTATTTTTAGTAGAAGAGGATGTGACAAGGCAATTGAGAATATAAAAGATTTAACTTTAGTAAGTTATTCAGAAGCAAGCATGATAACCCAAAAATTAGATGTTTATCTTAAAAATAATCAGGAAGCAATTAAAGATAAATCTCAATGCGAGGCATTAAAACGCGGTATTGCATCTCATCATGCTGGATTATTACCTGCATGGAAAGAATTGGTTGAGGAATTATTTCAGCAAGGTTTAATAAAAGTTGTTTTTGCAACTGAAACTCTTGCTGCAGGGATAAATATGCCCGCAAGAACAACTGTTATTTCTTCTTTATCAAAAAGGACAGAAGATGGGCATAGATTATTATTTAGTAGTGAATTTTTGCAAATGTCAGGAAGAGCTGGAAGAAGAGGAAAAGATACCCAGGGATATGTTGTTACATTACAAACAAGATTCGAAGGTGCCAAAGAAGCAAGTGCACTGACTATTAGTAAACCAAATTCTTTAGAAAGTCAATTCACTCCTAGCTATGGAATGGTACTTAATCTTTTACAAAGTTATACTTTAGAGAAGTCTAAAGAATTAATTAAAAGAAGTTTTGGTAGTTTTTTATATTTGGGTGAATCATCAGGTGAGAATAAAATTCTTGAAAAATTAGATAAGGATTTAATTGAATTAAAAAAAATTACATCTAACGTTTCATGGAAAGATTTTGATGCATACGAAAAGTTAAGAAATCGTCTGAAAGAAGAGAGAAGACTCTTGAAAATTTTAGAAAAACAATCAGCAGAAAAATTATCAGAAGAGATAACTAATGCACTCCCATATATTAAAGATGGAAGCTTAATTTCAATCAAAGCTCCTCAAATGAAAAGAAAAATTGTTCCAGGATTAATTTGTAAGAAAATATATGAATCCCAAAAAATTAAGAGTTTATTGTGTTTGACAATTGATAATTTATTTATTCTTATAAAACCCTCATACATAGTAAGTATTTTTAATGATTTGGATGAGATTGATGTCTTAGGACTTGAAGTGCCAAAGATGTATTTTTCTGGAGAGGTATTTAGGGGAGATGATATGTCGCAGTGTTATGCAGATCGAATTTTTGAAGTTTCTAAAAAAATTGATTTACAAACTCCACAATATGATTTGACAACGGAAGTTTTAGCACAACAGCAACAAATTAATAATTTAGAAGAAACAGTTAATGATCATCCTGCACACAGATTTGGAGACTCCAAGAAATTAAAGAAATATAGAAAAAGAATTATTGATGTTGAACAAGAAATAAATATTAGAAAAAAACTTCTTGAGGATAAAGAAAATCATAATTGGAGAACTTTTACCGATTTGATAAAAATTTTGAATCATTTTGGTTGTTTAAATGATTTGGAATTGACAGAAGTTGGACAAACAGTGGGTGCAATAAGAAGTGAAAATGAATTATGGATTGGTCTTGTTTTAGTTAGTGGTTATTTAGATGATTTAGATCCGCCTGAGTTAGCTGCAATTATTCAAGCTATATGTGTTGATGTAAGGAGGCCTAATCTTTGGTGTAATTTCAAGCCTTCTCTAAAGGTAATAGATGTTTTTAATGAACTAGATGGTTTAAGAAAATTAGTCTTTTTTCAACAAAATAAGTTTCATATTGAAATTCCTATCTATTTAGAAACAGAGTTGACTGGAATTATTTCTGAATGGGCAAGAGGAAAAAAATGGAAAGATTTGGTTTTTAATACTTCATTAGACGAAGGCGATGTAGTAAGGATTATTAGAAGATCAATTGATGTCCTTTCTCAAGTGCAATACTGTATTGGTGTTAGTAATAAATTAAAAAGCAAAGCAAAGCAAGCATTAAAAGCTATTAATCGTTTTCCAGTTTCTGAATCTAATGATCTTATAAAAGTCTCTGAAGATATTAATCCTGCAACAAAAAGAATTGATAATAATTCTTAAATTTTTTTAATCAAATCATTGAATTGATATTCATTGCTTCATCAAATTCATCTTCGTTTAAATAACCTAATTTAAGTGTTGCCTCTTTTAAATTTAATGATTCTTTGAAAGCAAGGTTTGCAATTTTAGCTGCTTTTTCATAACCAACTTTTGGCACTATGGCTGTGACCAACATTAGTGAATTTTCTAAATTTAACTTCATTTTCTTTTGATTAGGTTCCATCCCATCAACTAAATTTATTCTGAAGTTTTCTATTACATTTTTAAGTAATTTTAAACTTGTGAGAATATTAAATCCAATAAGAGGCTTATATTCATTCATCTGTAAAGTGCCGCTAGAATTTGCTATTGAGACTGCATATTCAAGACCCATTATCTGAGTGCAAACCATTGATAAGGCTTCGCATTGAGTTGGATTCACTTTACCCGGCATGATAGAACTTCCAGGTTCATTTTGAGGAATAATTAGTTCATATATTCCTGATCTTGGACCAGAAGATAGAATTTTTATATCATTTGAAATTTTAAATAATGCACCTGCTAATATTTTTATCTGACTCATTACTTGAGCTAGACGATCATGCGAGGCCATGATAGAAAAATTATTTTTTGATTTGTAGAACATTAGATTAGTATCATCGGAAATTGATTTTATAGACTCTTCACAAAATCCTTTTGGACAATTAATCCCTGTTCCAACTGCAGTTCCTCCCAAAGGTAAAAAATACAATTCATTCAGACTTATAATAATTGCATTCTCAGCATCTTTAAGTTGTTCTGACCATCCTGATATTTCTTGCCCAAAAGTAAGGGGCACTGCATCTTGAAAATGGGTTCTTCCTATCTTTATGAGATCTTTCCATTGTTCACTTTTTTTATCAAGGATCTTAGTAAGTTCTCGTATCGTTGGAACTAAATTTTTGATTATTTCATTAACAACTGATATTTGAATAGCAGCAGGGAAAGTATCATTAGTTGACTGAGATTTGTTTACATCATCATTAGGATGAATTGGTTGATGACTACCAAGCTCTGAATTTGTTTTTAATGCTGCAATATTTGAAATTACCTCATTAACATTCATATTTGTTTGAGTGCCACTTCCTGTTTGCCAAACCTTTAAGGGAAACTGTGAATCATGAAGCCCATCAAGTATTTCTGTACATGCCTCTACAATCAAATCTTTTTTTCTTTTATCTATTAACCCTAAATTGAAATTCGCGATTGAAGCAGCTTTTTTTATGAGCGTAAGTGAATAAATTAATTCAATTGGAATTAATTCTTCTCCAATAGAAAAATTTTTTATCGATCTTTGTGTTTGAGCACCCCACAAAGCTTCAATGGGGACCTCTATTGTTCCCATACTATCTTTTTCAATCCTAAAGTTTTTTGTCATTTTTCCTCTGAAAACACTGGTTTAACTTAGATAAGGTTTTCAGTAATCCTAGATACCTAACTTCTCCCATATTACACTTAAATTATTGAGATGAATTGAAGGATTAAAACATTCTTCTAAGTCACTTTGATCAATAAAATCCATTATTTCATTATCTCTCTCTATATTTTGTTTGAAATTACCATTTTCGTTATTCCACGCATTATGCGCATTTTCTTGTACTAATCTATAAGCTTTTTCTCTAGACAAGCCCTTCTCTACAAGCAAAAGTAAAACTTTCTGACTAAAGATTACACCACCATATATATTTAAATTTTTGAGCATATTTTTTGGATAAACTTCCAAATTACTTACTATATCTTTCATTTCCCTGAGCATAAAATGCAAACAGATTGAGACGTCAGGTAACATGATACGTTCATTTGAACTATGGCTTATATCTCTTTCGTGCCATAGTGGAACATTTTCCAGTGCTGTTAAGACGTAACTCCTCAAAATTCTTGCTAAACCGCTTACTCTTTCACTTCGAATAGGATTTCTTTTATGAGGCATGGCAGAACTTCCTTTTTGCCCTTTTGTAAAGCCCTCCTCAACTTCTAAAACATCAGTTCTTTGTAAATTTCTTATTTCAGTTGCGAATCTATCTAGAGAAGCGCCAACTAGTGCAATAGTTTGAACATATTCTGCATGCCTGTCTCTCGATATGACCTGCGTACTTGCTGTATCTGGCTTTAAACCGAGTAAATCACAAGTTATTTGTTCTACTTTGGGATTCGTATTAGCGTAAGTTCCCATTGCACCGCTTATTTGTCCAATAGCTACAGATTCTTTCAATGTTAACAATCTTTTTTTGTTCCTTATTATTTCTGCTAACCATCCAGCAAGTTTAAAACCGAAGGAAATTGGCTCCCCATGAATTGCGTGAGATCTGCCAATCATTAAGGTATTTTTATGCTTCCTTGCTAATAATCTGACTTCATTTTCTAGGTTCTCAATTTCTTCTAATAACAATTCGCAAGAATCTTTTAACTGAAGAGATAAGCCAGTATCAAGTACATCACTACTGGTCATGCCAACATGTATATATCTTCCAGAATCTCCTACAAATTCATTAACGCTTGTAAGAAATGCTATGACATCATGTTTAACTTCTTTCTCAATTTCTGTAATTCTAGATTCATCAAACTTTGCATTTGAACGTATATCTTTCATGGCATTCTCAGGAATTTTTCCCAGGGAAAAATTTGCTTCACATGCAGCTATTTCAACTTTAAGCCAACTCTGGAATTTTGCGCTATCAGTCCAGATTTTCCCCATTTCGGGTAATGTGTAACGCTCGATCACAATTTTTATTAATTATCAATTTAAACTTTATAACCAAAATCGAATTATTGCCCTATACCTTAAAGATGTACTTGCCATTGAACATATTTGCCTGATTATTATTTTCTTATGTAACATTTTTCTGACTAATAAAGAAAGTTTAAATACAAAAATGTTTGCACTTATTACTTTCGTTAATAATGGGTAATTTTTTAGTTCTTATTTAAAATTGGAAGGTATTAAAGAATTTGGATCTTAATCTTGTGGAAGTTCATTATTCAGTCTTTTTTATTGATGAATAGATGATTAAAAAAAGCAGATTAGACCTTTATCTTCTTAATAAAGGTTTATGTGAAACGCGTCAAAAAGCCCAAGGTTTAATTCTTGCTGGAAAGGTTAGAGATATCAATGGAAAAGTACTGGATAAACCTGGACAGCAAGTATTAATTGGATCTGAATTTTTTATTGATTCCGAACCTATGTTTGTATCAAGGGGCGGCGAAAAATTATTGGAGGCATTTAATAAACTTGAAATTAAAGTAAAAGATAAAATATGTATTGACGCAGGAATCTCTACTGGGGGATTTACTGATTGCTTATTGCAACAAGGAGCAAAGCTAGTTTATGGGATAGATGTTGGTTATGGACAAACTGCATGGAAGATTAGAAATAACCCAAAAGTTATACTTTTTGAACGAACTAATATTCGAAATTTAAAACCTAATGATCTTTTATCTAGAAGTAATGAATTACCAAATTTTGTTGTTGCTGATTTATCTTTTATTTCATTAAAGTTAGTTTTTAAATCTATTGGTAATTTATTAGAAGGTGATTGTATTGAGGGAATATTTTTAATTAAACCCCAATTTGAGGTAGGTAAAGATAAAGTCAGTAAAGGAGGTGTTGTTCGCAATCCTAAATTCCATACTGAGGCTATAGAGTCTGTTATCCATGCTGCTAAGAATTTCCAATGGAATATAAAGAATTTGATAGCTTCTCCACTGGTAGGTCCTGCTGGGAACCATGAATATCTAGCTTGGATGACCTTAGGAAGTCAATCAAATAAATGTATTAATAGTGAATATATACAAAATCTAGTAAAAGAAACTCTTTAAATTAAAGAGCTTCTTCGTCTTTGTCGCCAGTTCTAATTCTTACAACTGAATCAATTGATGTGATGAATATTTTTCCATCACCTATCTCTCCAGTTTTTGCTGCTTCAGCAATCGCATCTATGACTGAATTAACCTTTTCATCTTCTACAACAACTTCTACTTTAAGTTTTTGAAGGAATTCAACAGTAAATTCGGAACCTCTATATCTTTCAACTTGTCCTTTTTGCCTTCCAAAACCTCTAACTTCACTAACTGTCATTCCAACAATACCGGAATTTACTAATGCAATTTTTACATCCTCCAGCTTAAATGGACGTATGATTGCTTCAATTTTCTTCATGATTAAAGATTGAACATTCCTATTTTAATTGTTTTTTGGGAAAACATCCAACATTGAAATATCAGAAAAACATTCAACATTCAGGCCTGCATTCTTGGCGTCTTCAATTAATAGTTGGGAATTTTCTTTAGAAATTATTACTGTACTATTTGACAACGCTTCCCACTGATCATCCTCAAAGTGTGTTTGAAGCCATAACATTCCAATTGCAGTTTTTGGTTGAAGGGATTTATTTAAGTTGTTATCGATAGTTATCAAACAAATGTCCATTAATTTTTCATTGAACTATTCACATATAAACCTTTCGGGAGACATTATGAATGTTGCTATTGATACAAAAATAAGATTTACCAACTTTTGACTTAGTCAATTGTAATACTTAGATTTGTTGATACTTTTGCGAATTTTTATCTTTATATATAGTTTTTATATAGGTTTAGTAAAAAAGTTCTACTAAAAATGAGTACAGCTAAATTAGAAGATTCGACTCAAAGACCGCTATATGGTGAAAGAATTATTGAAGAATCAAAAATAATTTGTTTCGATAATCCAAATAAGAAAAGAATTTATGAAATTTCTATTCAGTTGCCTGAATTTACATGTAAGTGCCCATTTTCTGGTTATCCAGATTTTGCAAAGCTAAATATTATTTATCAACCTAATTTAAAAGTCTATGAGTTGAAGTCTTTAAAGCTTTATATTAATAATTTTAGGGATATCAAAATATCACATGAGGAAGTAGTGAATAGAATAATGGATGATTTAGTGAATGAAGGTTCACCTCACTGGATACATTTAAATGCTGCATTTAACCCCAGAGGGAATGTTTCTATGCAGTTAGATATTTTTAGTGGTCAGAAAAGAAATTAAAAATTTTTTATTTCGTCTGATAATTTAAGAAATTCTTTTTTAAAACCAACTAGATTTTTATTACTAAGGCCTCCAATAGATAACTTTTGTGAATCTTTATTTACCAGAATCCATAATTGGTTAGTTGGTATAAGACTTATTATTGTTCCAAAATTATTAAGATAAAAGAAAAGTAAATAAATGGTATAGACGGATCATTTTTAATTATTAATCCACTGCTGGGGATTATTTTTTTCAGAGATACTTTTGAAGAGTTAACTTCTAAAGGATCGTCATTTATATAGAGATTATTCCCAGAAAAATTTTCTATATTCGAAATTTTAAGTGGACCATTTTCATTATCTATTGTTAAAAGGAAATTTTTCTTAGTCTCCGATCCTAATTCAACTAAAACTCCCCAAACTTGATTACCGATTTCTGGAATCTCCTTTAATTGTAATTGATAAAGGATATTATCTATTTCTAAAACAACATTTGATATTGCCCAATCTGCTTGATAAATAGTTAATCCTTTAAATCTGATTGGGTGATTAACTTTGGTTGTTTTTATTTCATTTAAAATTAGATCTTCAGAAGAAAAATTTAATTTTGAAATAAACTGTTTGGGCACACCATCACTTTCACGTTCTATAGAAAAATCGACTAATTTTACATTGGCTTTTGAGTTTGTGCTCTCATTAACTAGATCTAAAGTTTCTCCAGGCAGTAAATATTGTTCTTTTGATTGACTTGTAAAACTTCCATATGCTGAACCTATAAGTAAGACTATTAATCCGATATGAACAACTAAAGGACCAATTTTCCCAATTAACCCTTTTCTTGCAGAAATATGACTATTAAATTTGTATGTTTTCCATCCTTTTTTTTTAAGTAATAAATCTACTTTTGATATATGTTCTCCATCTTTATTGATTGGATGACTTGTAGTTACTTGCAGCTTGCTAAATTTTTTTTCGCTCTTATATTCAATCCATTTTAATGAAGCTTTTAATGAAGGAATTTGCCTCCTGAAACTACAAGCTGCCAGAGAAATGCAAAGGAGAATTAATGCAAATAAAAACCAAAAGCTTGTATATATATGATCCAATTGAAGTTTTAAGACTTTTTCTCCATCTAAAAATCCAAAAATGGGAGCTCTATCGAAATTATCAATATAAAACTTATTATTATTATCTTGAGGTATGAAAGTACCAATGCCACTGGCAATAGCTATGAAAATTATCAGTAATATTGCGAATCTTAAACTTGATATTTTTAAAATTAGATTCTTAAAAATAAACATTTAAATCCAATTTGAAAATAAATTTAATAATCCTAGTGCTACTAAAAATATCCCACTTAAGGTGGGAATTATTTGACTAAATTTTCTAAACTCTAAAAATTTTTTTAAGTTTTCAGCCGTGGCTCCCGCAATAATTAATGGAGTGACTTGGCCTATTCCAAAGAATAATAAAAAAATAATTGAGATAATAGGGTTTTTAGCTTGTGACACCCATGCCAGAAGAGTTGCTAAAACTGGAGTAATGCAAGGTGAAGAGGCTAGTCCAAAAGTAGTTCCTATGGCAAAAGGCGCTATAAATGTTGGTATTTTATCTTCAATTATTTTTATATCAGGTCCATTCGGAAACTGAAACTTTAGAATTCCTAATAAATTTAAACCCATTATTATTGCTATTAGGGCAACAAATGAAGTGTAATAAGATGGAATTTGCCCATATATTTTACCTAAGAATCCACTCACAGCACCCAATGCAACAAGCGAAAAAACTACACCTCCTGAAAAACTAATAAGTTTAAATTTATTTTTCTCAGTTCCTCCTATATAAGCAATAGTGATTGGTAGTAATGATAATGAACATGGCCCAAGACTTGTTAAAAGGCCTGCGCTGAAAACCAAAAATATAGTAAATGGACCAGGACTATTAAGACCATTCTGCATAAGCAGATTACCCTTTTGAGATAATTCTGAAATAACTAAATTAAATGATTCGATAGCTTGACTTAAATATTTTTAAATTCTAACTAATTAAGAGTCTTTCGTGTACTAATCATACCTATGAAGCCTGTAGATTCTAATGAACATCTCAGTAACATCCCTGCAATAAAAAATGATGCGATTAATGAATTCCCACCATAACTAATGAAAGGTAGTGGTAAGCCCGTAGTAGGCATAGAGCCTGTAGCTACAGCAATATGCATTATTGATTGACCTATTAACAATACACCACATCCAATAGAAACTAATTTTGTATAGTTGTTCCTGCACTTTAGAGCAATTCTTACAGTTACATAAGAGAAAACTGCTAGAAAACCTAGGAATAAAGTACAACCTAATAAACCAAATTCTTCAGCAAAAATGGCAAAAATAAAATCTGTGTACATAAAGGGTAGGTATTGTAATTTTTGTATAGACAAGCCAAAACCTTGACCGAATAGACCACCTGAACCTATAGCTAATAAACTTTGAACCAATTGAAATCCACTTTCCTGTTGATCTTCCCAAGGATTAAGAAATGAAGTAACTCTAAGTTTTTGATATTCGTTATTGAGGATACTAATACATCCAGTAATAAATCCTAACGAGGCAAATGAGCAAAGAGAACTTAGTTTTACACCTCCACATAAACCCATTACCCAAAAAAGAATTCCAGTTAATGATGCAGTACTTAAATTAGGCTGCTTTAGTATTAATAGAATTAATAATCCAAAAGAGAATATTGAAACTAATTTTTTATCATTCCTTACTAGATTCCAATGTGCGAAAAGATTAGAAGCTTCTAGAATTAGAAAAGGCTTAATTAATTCAGATGGCTGGAGACGCAAATTTCCAAGCAACAGCCATCTTGAAGATCCGTTAACTGTAATTCCAGTGATATTAGTAAGAAATATTAGAAAGAATAAAATAAAAAAAATAATTCTTGAAAACTTTAAAAGATTTCTAATGTTTGTATTCAGAACAAAATAAAATACACCGGTTCCTGGAATTGTCCAAATAATTTGTTTTTTTAAGAAGTAAGCCCAATTTCCCATTTCCCTACTAGCCACCCACCAACTTGATGATCCAAGAATGCATATTCCTAATATTGACCAAACTCCAATGAGAACAACGAGGATTTTTGCTTCATAAGGCCATATCGCCCAAGGTAAGGGAAATATAGATTCTGTTAAATTGCTGAAATTTTTTTTGTAATTAGAACTAAAGGTTTTTTTTCTTCTAGAAATTCTTTTATCTTTTATTTTTTCTTGACTTATCTCCAATTTTTTATATGTATATTTACTATTGAGACGTTTAATTGAGATTTTGCCAAGTCTTTTATTAACGTTTTAAAGTGTTTACGCAATTAACAAGAAGACTTTTCATAAATTTTATTTTTGAAGAATAAAGTAAAAAATGGCCTACAGATGCATCATAAATCTTAAGAATTAATTTTTTATAAAAAAAAACTAGCTAAAAGGCACCTCTCCGTGATAGATTCCGTGAGTTTATATACTTACTTAAAACCATTCAGAGGGGTTTCTAAACTATGTTCACATCAGTGAACTCAAATAGAAAAAAACTTGAGCATCCTTCTAATGAGAATGTTCAATTTCCTCAATCCTTGAATAATTCGATCATCAAAGAAAGTAAATTTGGCATTGCCAATCAAATAGATCATTTGCTTTCCCAAAATGATGAATACACAAAATTGCAATTAACAATTTTTGGCATTACTTTTATTGTTTCTATTTTATTAGCATCAATAACTGGAATTTTTTTAGGCTTTACTTATGGTTTTAGTATTTTTATAGGTGCAACTGCCGGCATTTTTTACCTACGTTTGCTTGCCAAAAGCATAGGGAAACTTGGTAAAGAATCATCAGGTGTATCAAAATTGCAACTATTAGTTCCAGTTTGCCTCTTTATTTTTGCGAGCAAGCTAGGATCTTTGGATATTTTTCCTGCGATGATAGGTTTTTTCATTTATAAGCCTTCACTCATTCTTTATTTTTCACGTTCTTAAGTAAATTTTTTTTATTCAAAACAAATGTTTTTTAATTCCTTGCTAACAAATTTTGCAGCATTAGAAGTTGGTCAACATCTTTATTGGCAAATTGGAAATATTAGACTTCATGGGCAAGTATTTTTAACATCTTGGATTTTATTAGGAGCGTTATTAGTTTTTATTTCTTTAGGAACTAAAAAAATGGAAAATGATCCTAAAGGTCTTCAAAACCTGCTTGAGTTCCTCTGGGATTACATAAGAGATCTTTCTAGGACGCAAATAGGTGAAAAAGTATATAGAGATTGGATGCCATTTATAGGTACTTTATTTTTATTCGTCTTTGTTAGTAATTGGGGAGGAGCTTTAATTCCTTGGAGATTGATTAAGTTACCAAGTGGAGAATTAGGAGCACCTACTGCAGATATCAATACAACTATAGCCTTGGCTTTATTGGTTTCACTTTCTTATTTCTATGCAGGTTTAAGCAATAAGGGTTGGAGATACTTCGAATATTATGTTCACCCAACTCCTATTATGCTTCCTTTCAAAATTCTAGAGGACTTTACGAAACCTTTATCACTCTCTTTCAGGCTATTTGGAAATATTTTGGCTGATGAACTTGTTGTTGGTGTTCTAGTCTTTTTAGTTCCGCTAATACTCCCAATACCTGTTATGTTCCTAGGATTATTTACTAGTGCAATTCAGGCATTGATTTTTGCAACTCTAGCGGCCTACTACATTGGAGAAGCTGTTGAAGAACATCATTAGCTGTCTTCCAATACATTCAGACGCTTTTACAAAGGGTCTGTAATCTGGCAAAATATCTAATCGCGTAGGTCTGAAAAATATCAGACCCATTCTTAAAAAAAAGGATGTCCAAGCGTGTATGACAACAAAGATTATCACAAGTATTAAGCTCTTTATTTCAAAATTATGGATTCGATTACTTCCGCTGCATCAGTTGTAGCTGCTGGTTTAGCAGTTGGTCTAGGTGCTATTGGCCCAGGTCTTGGACAAGGTAACGCAGCTCAAGGTGCTGTTGAGGGTATTGCCCGTCAGCCAGAAGCTGAAGGTAAAATCAGAGGAACTCTTCTTTTATCTTTCGCTTTCATGGAGTCATTAACAATTTACGGATTAGTTGTGGCTTTGGTACTACTTTTTGCGAATCCTTTTTCCTAAAAGTTAATATTGCTTTTAATCCTTATTAGCAATAATTTAATTTAATTTTTTAACTCAACTAAAACATATGTTGGCCTTTAATTTTTTTGGTGCTACAGAAGGTGGATTATTTGATATAAATGCCACTTTGCCACTAATGGCGATACAAGTAGTTGCACTTACTTACATATTAAATTCTCTCTTTTTTAAGCCTGTTGGCAATGTTGTAGAAAAAAGAGAAAAGTTTGTAAGTAATAATATTATTGAGGCCAAAAATAAACTTTCTGAGGTTAAAAAATTAGAAGCTGATTTATTAACTCAGCTTCAAAGTGCTCGTACAGAAGCCCAAAGAATTGTAAGCGAAGCTGAAAATGAGTCTGACAAACTTTATAAAGAAGCACTAGAACTTGCTAACAATGAAGCAAATGCTTCAAAAGAAAAAGCAAGACTAGAAATTGAAAGTCAGACGTCTGCTGCTCGTGATCAACTTTATAAACAGGCTGATGATCTAAGCGAACTTATTGTTAATAGATTGATTCTAGAAAAATGAATTTAACTCTTTTAGCTACAGAAGGTTTTGGATTGAACTTCAATTTATTCGAAACTAATATCCTTAATTGGGCTGTAGTGGTTTTCGGTCTTTATAAATTTTTGCCTGGTTTCTTAGGTAAAATGCTTCAAAAAAGGAGAGAAGGAATCCTTCTTGAATTAAAAGATGCTGAAGATCGACTCCTAAATGCAAGTCAAGCTTTAGAAAAGGCGAAGAAAGATTTATCTTCTGCAGAAGAAAAAGCTTCTCAAATAAAAGCAGATTCTCTTAAAAGATCTGAATCAATCAGAATGGAAAGTGAGAAAAAAGCGATAGAGGAGATGGCAAGAATTAAACAAAGTGCAATCTCTGATGAGAGCTCTGAAGCATCCAGAGCAATATCTCAACTACGAAAAGAAGCTGTTGAACTAGCAATTAAGAAAGCTTTAGATTCTCTCCCAAATCGACTTGATAAAACAACACAAGAAAATTTGGTAACTCAATCAATTAACAATATTGAGGTGAACTAATGCCACTTTTAAATTCAGTTACTACACCATACGCGGAGGCATTACTTCAAGTTGTGAATGAAAATTCGCAAACTGAAGAGATAGTTTCTGAGGTTAAACAACTTTTGGAATTAATAAATGATTCCCCTGAATTGGAGAAGGCATTATCCTCTCCCATTTTAGAGACAGATGCAAAGAAGAAAATCATTATTGAAATTTTTTCAAATAAGGTTAATTCTTCTTTAGTGAATTTCTTAAAATTATTGGCCGATAGGCAAAGAATTGGAATCCTCACTTCAATTCTTGATAGGTTTTTAGAGATTTACCGAGAAAATAGTAATATTGCTTTGGCAACTGTTACTTCTGCAGTCGAGCTTACTGATGAACAGAAAGGTTTAATTACCAAAAAGATCATCAATATTGCTGGAACAGAAAAATTAGAACTTGTAACTAAAATCGACCCATCTCTTATCGGTGGTTTCGTCGCCAGTGTAGGATCAAAAGTAATTGATGCTTCCCTTGCTTCACAAATTAGAAAACTTGGCTTATCCCTTTCCAAGTAACTTTTAAATCAACCTTAAATTCTTAAATCCATGGTATCTATACGCCCTGATGAAATCAGTTCAATCTTAAAACAACAAATAACTGATTATGACCAATCTGTAAGTGTTAGCAATGTAGGAACTGTTCTGCAAATCGGTGATGGCATTGCAAGAATATATGGCTTAGATCAGGTCATGGCTGGTGAGTTATTAGAATTTGAAGATGGTACCGAAGGTATAGCTTTAAATCTTGAAGATGATAATGTTGGAGCCGTTTTGATGGGAGAGGCACTTGGTGTCCAAGAAGGAAGTAACGTTAAGTCCACAGGTAAAATTGCATCTGTTCCGGTTGGTGAAGCTATGCAGGGGAGAGTTGTTAATCCTCTAGGACAACCAATAGATGGAAAAGGGGAAATTCCTACGAGTGATACGAGATTGATTGAAGAAATGGCTCCTGGAATAATCAAGAGAAGATCAGTGCATGAACCAATGCAAACAGGTATTACATCTATTGATGCAATGATTCCTGTTGGAAGAGGTCAAAGAGAATTAATTATTGGTGATAGACAAACTGGAAAATCTGCTATTGCTATCGATACAATAATCAACCAAAAAGGCCAAGACGTAGTTTGTGTTTACGTAGCTATCGGTCAGAAGTCAGCATCAGTAGCAAACATCGTAGAGGTATTAAGAGAGAGAGGAGCACTAGATTATACAGTCGTAGTTAGTGCAGGAGCTTCTGAACCTGCTGCTTTACAGTACTTAGCACCTTATACCGGTGCAGCAATTGCTGAACATTTTATGTATCAGGGTAAAGCAACACTTGTTATTTATGATGATCTAACAAAACAAGCTCAGGCATATAGACAAATGTCTCTTCTTTTAAAAAGACCACCAGGAAGAGAAGCTTATCCTGGAGACGTGTTCTATTTACACAGTAGATTATTAGAAAGAGCAGCAAAACTTTCTGATGCTATGGGAGGAGGCTCTATGACAGCTCTTCCCATTATTGAAACTCAGGCAGGGGACGTTTCGGCTTACATCCCAACTAATGTTATTTCAATTACAGATGGACAAATATTCTTGAGTGCAGATTTGTTTAACTCAGGATTAAGACCCGCTATTAATGTAGGTATTTCTGTTAGCCGTGTTGGAGGTGCCGCTCAGACAAAAGCAATTAAAAAAATTGCAGGAACTTTAAAATTAGAACTCGCACAGTTTGATGAACTAGCTGCTTTTTCTCAATTTGCATCTGATCTTGATGAAGCAACTCAGCAACAACTTGAAAGAGGTAAAAGACTAAGAGAGTTATTAAAGCAACCTCAATTCTCCCCGCTTAACCTTGCAGAACAAGTTGCAGTTGTCTACGCGGGAGTTAAAGGTCTTATTGATGAAATACCTGTTGAAGATGTTACTAAATTTGCAACTGAACTTAGGGAATACCTAAAGCTAAATAAATCAGAATTTATAGAAGAAATTCTTAAAGAAAAGAAATTAAATGATGGATTAGAAGCAACACTAAAAGAGGTGATAAATGAAGTTAAATCATCAATGCTTGCCACAGTTTAAATTTATTTAAGGAGATAACATGGCAAATCTTAAAGAGATTAGAGATCGAATCGTTTCCGTTAAAAATACAAGAAAAATAACGGAGGCAATGAGACTTGTTGCAGCTGCAAAAGTTAGGAGGGCTCAAGATCAAGTTCTTAAGAGTAGACCTTTTGCAGATAAACTTGCACGGGTCTTAGAAAATATCCAGTCTAGAGTTCAATTTGAGGCTGTCGACTCTCCTCTATTATCCAAGAGAGAAGTAAAGAGCATCACTTTAGTTTGCATAACTGCGGATAGAGGTTTATGCGGTGGTTACAATACAAATATAATAAAAAAGGTAGAGATAAGATACGCGGAATTAGTCAAACAAGGGTATCAGCCAAATTTAATTTTGGTAGGGAAGAAAGCTATTGGATATTTTCAAAATAGAAAGGATAGATATGTAATTAAAAGTACTTTCAAAGAACTAGAACAGGTACCTACAGTAAAGGACTCTGAAGGGGTTACTAATGAGATTTTAGCTGAATTCCTTTCAGAAAATTCTGATAGGGTGGAAATTATTTACACGAAATTCATCACTTTAGTTAGCTGCGCCCCTGTCGTTCAAACACTTTTGCCACTTGACCCTCAAGGAATTGCTGAGGAAAACGATGAAATTTTTAGGTTGACTACAAAAGATAGTAAGTTACTTGTTGAGAAATCAAATATTGAAAAAAGTGGTTCAGATAAGTTGCCATCAGATATTGTTTTTGAACAAAGTCCTGATCAACTATTAGATTCGTTATTACCATTATATTTACAGAATCAGGTATTAAGAGCTCTTCAAGAGTCGGCAGCTTCAGAACTTGCTTGCAGGATGACTGCTATGAATAATGCAAGTGATAATGCTAAAGAATTAGCAAGTACTTTGAATCTAACCTATAACAAAGCCAGACAAGCAGCTATTACACAAGAAATATTAGAAGTTGTAGGAGGCTCAGCAGTTTAGCAATAAGATTTAGGACATGCCTGAATACAATATCAAAATTCAATTGGAGCAAAATACTTTTAGTTTCTTATGTTCTGAAGATCAAGATATTATTTCAGCAGCAAAAATGAATGGAATAGATTTACCAAGTAGTTGTTGTTCAGGAGTTTGTACAGATTGTGCATCCATGATATTAGAAGGATCTGTAGATCAAGAAGATGCTATGGGATTAAATGATGATTTGAGGGAAAAAGGCTTTGCACTTTTGTGTGTAGCATACCCGAAGTCAGATTTGAATATTATTATTGGTAAAAAAGTAGAAGATGATTTATATAATGATCAATTTGGTAAATATCAAAAATGAAGCTATTTTTAGTCGATTATTATTTAGATTGGCCAGTTTCAATAAAATTAAAAAATTTAAGGGAGTTCATAGTTGCAAACTTAGAAAAAAAAGGTGATTTAATTCGATGGTCAATTGTTGATATTCAAAATTCTATTGACTCTTTTGGAACAAAAAAACTTAAAATTAAAGCTGTCATAGCTAATTAAAAAATATAAATTGAAATATTTTTAATAATGGAAAATTCACCAACAATATTCATCGTTCCAACTGGAATTGGTTGCGAAGTAGGAGGTTTTGCTGGGGATGCACTTCCTACTGCTAAATTACTAGCATCGGCAAGTGGATGTTTAATTACTCATCCAAATGTTATGAATGGCGGTAATCTTTCTGAAAAAGATAAAAATATTTTTTATGTTGAGGGTTATAGTTTAGACCGACTTGCAAAGGGAGAAATCGCTTTAAAAAGGGTAAAGCAACAAAAAATTGGGATAATTTTTGATTCAGCAATTGAAAAAGAAATATTAGTAAGACATTTACAAGTTGCTGATGCATGTGTTTCTACTTTAGGTATTAATGTTCATTCTTATGTGATAACAAAAAAGCCATTAAACATAGTTTTTGATTCTGATTCTTCAAAAATCAGTGGTGGCACAATTGAAAATTCTGATACTCTAATTGATGCTGGAAAAAGTTTAATAGAAAAAGGAGTTACGGCAATAGCAATTGTGGCAAAATTTCCAGATGATTCAAATTCTTTAGAAACAAATATCTATCGAGAGGGGAAAGGGGTTGATCCTATTTCTGGAGTCGAAGCAGTTATCAGTCATTTAATAAGCAAATTTTTAAAAGTTCCCTGTGCTCACGCACCTGCTCTAAATCCAATTGAATTGAATGAAAATTTAGATCCTCGTGCAGCTGCAGAAGAAATAGGATATACATTTTTACCATCAGTACTTATTGGTTTAAGCAATGCACCTGACATTATTGAATTGCCTTCTAAAAGTGAATCAATCTCACTACACCCTGATCATATTGAATCTATTGTTGTTCCTAATGGAGCACTAGGTGGCGAAGCAGTACTAGCAGGGATTGAAAAAGGTTTAAATATTATCGCTGTAAAAAATCACAATATATTAAAAGTGACAAATGAGTTTTATGATTATCCCAATCTTTTTGAAGTCGATAATTATTTAGAAGCTGCGGGCATAATTCTTGCCATCAAAAAAGGTATCAACTTAAAGTCAATAAAACGGCCTTTAAAAAAAATCCAAAAGTGTTCTTATATTGATTAATAAGATATTGCTATGGGAACTCTCCAGTCACTTCCTAATGATTGACTGCTTAGTTTTAGGATAGGAGGAGCCTGCTTTCTTTTAAATTCCGCTTTTTTTATGAGTGAGATAATTTTTAAAATTAAATCTTTTTTATAACCATCTTTTTCTAGTTGATGTAAATCTTTTTTCTCTTCGATAATTCCTTTAAGAATACTATCTAAAATAGAATAAGGTGGTAGAGAATCAGTATCTAATTGATCAGGACCTAATTCGGCACTTGGAGCTTTTTTACGTATATTTTCTCCAATTATATTTACACTAGTATCCAGCATATATGACTTTCTACGATTAATTGAATCTTTACTATCAAGCCAATTGCATAATTTAAAAACATTTGTTTTATATAAATCCCCAATTACCGATAATCCCCCATTCATATCACCATAAAGTGTGCAATATCCTACGGCCAGCTCAGATTTATTGCCTGTTGAAAGTAACAAATGCTTTTCTTGATTTGCTAAAGCCATAAGAAGTGTGCCTCTTATCCTTGACTGAATATTTTGATTTGTTATTTCAGCCATTTCGAAATCTATGGTTTTTATAAATGATTCTTCAAAAGAGTTCATCAAGTTTTCAATTGGAATGCTCTTGAAACTTATCTTTAATCTTCTTGCTAAGTCTTTTGCATCAATCTTTGAATGAGATGAGCTCCACTTAGAGGGCATTGAAACGCAATAAACATTTTCACTTCCTAAAGCTGCTGTAGCAATTGCTGAGACAAGTGCTGAATCAATACCACCACTTAATCCAACTAAAGCTGTTTTAAATCCACATTTTTTTGCATAATCTTTAACACCTAGGACTAATGCATCAAAAATTGATGACATTTCGGAGTTTTTGAATTCATTTTTTTCAGGTTTTGTTTGCCCTATTTCCCAGCTGAAGAGATCTTCTGAAAAAGATTTTAATTGCTTAATTGTAGATCCATTCTTATCAAGAATAAAACTATTGCCATCAAAAATTAAATTATCATTTGCTCCAATTTGGTTGACATAAATCAGCGGTACTTTAAGGTATTGCGCAGCAAAAGTGGAAACCTTGGATCTTAGCTCTAACTTTTTTAGAGTATATGGGGAGGCTGATAAATTTACTAAAATATCAACTTTTTTTTTCTTTAAATCAATAATGGGATTTTTTCTATGAATTCCTCTACCTTCTATATTTTTGTTGACCCATAAATCCTCACATATAGTGAAGCCAAGTCGCCAAGTTTTATTTTTAATTTCTTTAATCAATACGGAAACTTTTTCTTCTGATCTAAAGTATCTTTTCTCATCAAATACTTCATAAGTGGGAAGAATAATTTTACGAGCAATTATTTTCCATTCACCGCCCTCAACCAACGCAATAGAATTATAAAGATTAGGAAAAAAAGAATCGTTTATTAACTCAGCTATTCCGACTGTGATACTTAAGTTTCCATATTTTTTATTAGTATCTGAAGCTAATTTATCAAGAATTTGGTATTGATTTTTGATTAAATTTTTTTTAAAAAGTAAGTCATTTGCGGGATATCCCCATAATGACA